>JAJKIR010000224.1 GCA_021154325.1 Gemmatimonas sp. | reverse complement strand
GGACTGAGCGTGGTGCTTTTTAGGTTCGTTGCAGTCGTGTTGGTTTGTTCAAATCCTCAGGAGGACCCAGGGCTGTTGGACGCGAATGCCGCGAATTCAAAGCGAATCCAACCTACTGGCAGAACGGTCTGTCGAGCGGTCCTTGCAGGTGCTTGGTTGGGAATCTGATGCTCGGATGCGCGAGGTTGGATTCGCTCCCGATTCGCAGGCATTCGCGATCCAAAAGCCCTCCAACTATGCACCGTGCGAGAGCCCAATGATTCATTTTCGCCACGGTCTCCCCACCGTATACACCGGGACATCCGTGATCGTCTGACGCGCGATCCGAATCAGTCTTCGCCGGGCGAGTACGCTTAACGCGTCCTGCACGCCACGCTTCGAGAGTCCCGTGCCTTCGGCGATCGTGCGGAGGCTGGACTGCACCGTCGGAGCGCTCCTGCCTAACGACTCGCGCCAGAGGTAGAGGTAGACCACGAAGGCCGAAGCGGCGCGGTCGTGGCCGATCAGGTCGTGCATCAGTGTGTCGATGACGTACGCGTCGAATGTGACGCTGTCGACCGAGGATCTGGTGCTCATGCCGCCAGTATAGCACGGACTGCCACAGCAATGCGACCGCGCCTTGTTTGCCCTGGCTGCCCCGTCGACATTGCGGCCCACCTCCAGCGCGAGACTCTCATGATCAAGGGCATCAAATTCATCGGCGTGCCGGTGCGGGATCAGGACCGCGCGCTCGAGTTCTACACGAAGAAGCTCGGCCTCGCCATCGTCACGGATCAGCCGTTTAACGACAAGCAACGGTGGATCGAGCTGCGGATCCCTGGCGCTGACACGGGCCTCGTTCTCTTCACGCCCGACGGCCACGAAGACCGCATCGGCACCTTTCAATCGATCAGCTTCTGGACGAACAACGTCCAGAAGACCTACGACGAGCTCATCTCGCGCGGCGTCGAGTTCATCGCGCCGCCAAAAGCCGCCGATTGGGGCACGGCGGCCATCTTCAAAGATCCCGACGGGAATCAGTTCGTGCTCGGAACGAAATAGTGGTTGGGTAGAGAGTGGAGAGTAGAGCGTAGAGGGTGTGCAGTTCACTCTCTGCTCTCTACCCTCTGCTCTCAACCCGCAACCCGCTACCCGCTACCCGCTACCCGCAACCCGCTACCCGCAACCCGCAACCCGCTACCCAAAGCCCAACGCCGAGTCTCGCCCTTACCCGCGTGCGCTGGCCCGATGTTTGTCTTCTGGGCTGGTGTCGGCGTCAATCCCGACGCTGACGAGTTCCGGAAGGCTTACATGGTGCACACGTTCATCAGCTCACAAGCCGTTCGGTTTGGTGCCGCTCGGCTCGGTGTCGCGTCCTTCAGCATCATCACGCACGCCAGTCTCATCACGTTCGCGGTCGTCGCCAGCGGGCCGCGCCCGCTCAGCATCTCCGACCGGCGCACCGTTCCCGTCGAGCGGCTGCATTACGTGAGCACGGCGGAGCTCGTGCGCGTTGCCGCCATCGCAAAGACCGGCACGCGGGCTCGCGCGGTGAAAAGAGCCGTTCGCTTGCTCATGCCCGACATGTCGCGGCTGCAAGTCGTGACGGACGCGTCGCTCGTGGCCCTGGCGAAGATGCCACCTGTAGCGACCGAGACTGACCTGTCGTCTCGCATCACGAGCGAGAGCGACTTCGGCGAGGTCGACACCGGCAAGCTCGTCGACGCGTCGGCCATATATGCGTTGACGCATCCCGGGAAGAACGGCGCGTACGGCCAGGACGTGGTGGAGCGCGTCGCCTGGCCGCACCGCGACAATCCCCGGCCGCGCTATCCGACAGAGTTGCAGCGCGCCGGCATCGAGGGGACGCTGCTCGTGCAGTTCGTCGTCGACAGCACGGGCCGCGTTGATGAGAAGACGCTCACCTTCCCGACGGACGCGCAGCCCGGATTCCTTCACGCCGTGCGCGACGCCCTCGTCCGGTCGCGGTTCTTCCCCGCCGAGCTGGCCGGCATGCGGGTGCGGCAACTCGTGCAACAACAATTCACCTTCGTGATTGCTCGCTAGAAGGCCCATCCCTTCGTGAGATCACGAAGGGATGCCGATCGTGCCCATTTCGGGCCGTCTCGAGACAGGCCGGTGGCCTCCACGCCACTCGGCCATTGACGCGCCCCACGCTCGCGAAGAGAATCACCTCGCTGCTATCTCCCTCGCGAGGACCTTCGATGCGCCTTCTGTTTCCATCGCTCGCCGCCAGTCTCCTCGGCGCGGCCACTCTTCACGCTCAGACCGTCGACGAGCTCGTCGCGAAGTACGCCCGCCGCATCGGTGGCGCCGATCGGTTGCAGTCGATCCAGAGCGTGCGCCGCACGGGCAAATTCTATGGTGGCGGTGGATTCGAGGCGAAGATCACCAACGAGAACAAGCGCCCGAACAAGGTCCGCGAGGAGTTCGGCTTCGGCGGTATGACGGGCGTGAATGCGTACGACGGCCGCACCGGGTGGAAGATCGAGCCCTGGGCCGGTAAGAAGGATCCCGAGCCGCTCGGCGAGGATGAGACCAAGGGAATCGTCGAGGATGCAAGCTTCGATGATCCTTTGCTAAACTATCGCTCGGCGGGGAACAAGGCCGAGTTCATCGGCAGCGATCAGCTCGAGGGCACGGACGTCTACAAGGTGAAGCTCACCCTCGGGAGCAACGGCGACGTTCGGACGTACTACCTCGACGCCGAGTCGGGCGTGCCGATCAAGTACGAGGTGAAGCGGACCGTGCGCGGCGCGGAGCGCGAGTTCGAGGTGGAGCTGGGCGATTACAAGCCAGTGAACGGTGTCCTCTTCCCGTTCGCCGTCGCCACCGGCGCGAAAGGGAGCGCGAGCGCGAACAAGGCGCAGTACGCGTGGGAGCGAATCGAGACCAACGTCGCGCTCGACGACACCCGGTTCAGCAAGCCGGGGTCGAGCGGTACCAGCGAACAGGCGGGCGACGCGAAGGACGCGGCGAACCAGCAGCCGAAGCCGGACGCGCCGAAGAAGCCCGACGAGATCGAGCAGGCCGGCGCGCCTCGCCTCGCGAGGCTGCCCGACGGCACCCGCGTCGACTCGGAGACGACCGCAGGCCTCGGCGCACGCAACATCGGCTCGGCGGTGATGAGTGGGCGCGTCGCCGCCGTGTCGGCGGTGAAGGAGGACGGCCGCCTCACGATCTACGTCGGCGCGGCCAGCGGCGGCGTCTGGAAATCGACGAATGGCGGCACGACCTTCAAGCCCGTCTTCGACAAGGAGCCAGTGCAGTCGATCGGCGCCATCGCCATCGACCCGACGAATCCGAAGGTCGTGTGGGTGGGAACGGGTGAGTCGTGGATGCGAAACAGCACCTCGCTCGGCAACGGCGTCTACAAGTCGACCGACGGTGGCGACAACTGGACGCACGTCGGACTGGATCAGTCGGAGCGCGTCGTCAAGATCCTCGTCGATCCGACGGAGCCGAACACGGTGTACGTCTGCGTTCCCGGGAAGCTCTGGAGCGACAGCAACGATCGTGGCGTCTACAAGACGACGGACGGCGGCAAGAGCTGGTCGAAGATCCTCGCCGGCGGCAACGCTTCCACGGGTTGCTCGATGATGTCGATGGATCCGTCGTCACCGAAGACGATCTACGCTGGCATGTGGGACTTCCGCCGCAAGGGGTGGACGTTCCGCTCCGGCGGCGACGGGCCTGACGCGCCGAGCGCGAGCGGGTTGTTCAAGAGTACTAATGGCGGCGTAACCTGGACTCAGCTCGACTCCAGGAGCGCACCGGGGCTCCCGCAGGGGCCGTGGGGACGCGTCACCGTCTCCGTCGCGCCATCGAAGCCGAACGTCGTGTATGCGTTCATCGAGGCGGTGCCGCCGCAGAATGCGCTCTATCGCTCCGACGACGGCGGCGCGACCTGGTCGATGCGCGACCGGAGCCAGAACATGATCTGGCGGCCGTTCTATTTTGCTAATCTCACCGTCGACCCGAAGAACGAGAATCGCCTGTTCAAGCCCGACGGCTCGCTCATCATGAGCACCGACGGCGGCGCGAGCTTCAGCGTCATCGGCTTCTCCACCCACGGCGACCATCACGACGTGTGGGTTGATCCCGACAACACCGACCATCTCATCACCGGCGACGACGGTGGCCTCTGGTTCTCCTACGACGGCGGCGACAAGTGGTGGAAGTCGGAGACGCTGCCGATCTCGCAGTTCTACCATGTGAGCCTCGACATGGACAAGCCGTACAAGGTGTACGGCGGCCTTCAGGACAACAGCTCGTGGGTGGGCGAGTCGCAGTATCCCGGCGGCATCGCCAAGAGCCAGTGGGAGAACATGTACGGCGGCGACGGCTTCTGGATGTTCGTCGATCCCACCGATCCCGAGTATCTGTATGCTGAAGCACAGGGCGGATCGATAGGTCGCGTCAATCGCAAGACGCACGAGACGCGCGACATCCAGCCGCTGCCGCATTACAGGGAAGGAAAGCTCCGCTTCAACTGGAATGCGCCGATTCACATCAGCCCGACGCGCAACGGCACGATCTACATCGGCTCGCAGTTCCTCCATCGGTCGCGTGACTTTGGCCAGACGTGGGAGCGCATCTCGCCCGACCTCACGACGAACGACCCGAACAAGCAGAAGCAGGAGGAGTCGGGCGGCGTCACCGTCGACAACTCGTACGCCGAGATGCACACGACGATCTACGCGATCGGCGAGTCGCCGAAGAATTCACAGGTGATCTGGGTGGGGACCGACGACGGCAACCTCCAGGTCACTCGCGATGGCGGCAAGAGCTGGACGAATGTCGTGAGCAACATTCGCGGCCTGCCGAAGAACGCGTGGGTCTCGAGTGTCGAGCCTGGACACTTCGACGCCGGGACGGTATACGCGACATTTGACCTGCATACCTTCGGCGACCTGAAGCCGTACGCGTACAAGTCCATCGATTACGGCAAGACGTGGACGCCGCTCGTGGGCGCCAGCGCGCCGGTGCGCGGCTACGCGCACGTCATCAAGGAGGATTTAGTAAACTCTCAATTGATCTTCCTGGGCACCGAGTTCGGCCTCTATATCTCGGCGGACGGAGGGCAGCAGTGGTCGCGCTACAAGGGCGGTGACCTCCCAGCAGTCGCCGTGCGAGACCTCGCGATCCATCCGCGGGACAACGACCTCGTCATCGCGACGCATGGCCGCGGCATCTGGATCGTGGACGACATCACGCCGCTCCGCGCGCTCACGCCGCAGATGGTCTCGCGCCACGCTGGCTTCGTGAAAACGGCTCCAGTGCTCCAGACGATCCCCGCGGGCGGCGGCTGGCCAAACGGCGACGCCGAGTACATCGGACCGAACCCGTCGGGCGACGCGGTGATCACGTATTACCTGCAGAAACGCCACATCTTCGGCGACATGAAGCTCGAGGTGCACGACTCCACCGGGAAGCTGCTCGCGACGCTGCCAACGACGAAGCGCCGCGGCCTGAGTCGCGCGAGCTGGTCGATGCGCATGCCGCCGGCGCGCATCCCTCCCGCGGCGTCTGCGGCGTTCGGCACGGGGCCACGCTACCTGCCTGGCACATACACGCTTCGGTTGACCGAAGGTGACTCTACCTACACGACACCGCTCGTTGTCCGAGCCGATCCCCGCGTGAAGCACACGCTCGCCGATCGCAAGGCGCAGTACGATCTCTCGGTGAAGCTTTACGGTTTGCTAGACAACATGACGAGCGTCGTCGACAAGATGAACGGCGTCCGCGGATCGATCGACAGCCGCGCGTCGAGTCTCGCGTCCGCGGACTCGCTCGCGCGCAAGCTGCGCGACGCCTCCGATACGGTCGACGTCATGCGAAAGAAGATCGTCGCCACGAAGGAGGGCGGCATGGTAACTGGCGAGGAGCGCCTGCGAGAGAACCTGACGCAGCTCTACGGCAGCGTCGTCTTCTACGAGGGTCGTCCGTCGGCAACGCAGGTGGAACGCGCTGCCGCGATCGAGCGCGAGCTTGGCGATGTATCGAAGGATTTCGATCGCTGGATTGCGAAGGGCCTCCCCGCGCTCAACGCGATGCTGGTCGCCCGCGGCCTCCCGCGGATCGAGCCGATCGTGCCGTGACCGACATCAGAGCTTAGGTGCGCGAATGACGCGAATAACTGCGCGAATCCAACCGTGAGCGGGGAGGGCTCCTCGCTCCGCACACGGAGCGATTCGCGAAAATTCGCGAACATTCGCGTCATTCGCGGACAAAGCCCTGTGCTATCCAGGTTCAGGCTTTCCGTTCTGCAGACCATCGCCTGACGCGGCCGAGCGTCCGGCCCCGCCACCATTGACGAACGGCCCTCCTCGGCGGAGAATCAGCGCGTCTGGACGTCCTAACCGTGGAGACGACATGAGCAAGGATCAGGTTACCCGTCGCGAGTTCCTGAGTGTCGGCGCCGCCGTCGCTGGTGCGTCGCTAATGAAGCCCGTATTCCCGTACTCGGCGCTCAGCAGCCTGCGCTCGCCTAACGCGGCAATACGCTTCGGCATGATCGGTATCGGCATGCAGGGCAATTCCCTGCTCGGCACCTCGATTCGTCTCGATGGCGTCGAGTGTGCCCGCGCCGCCGATCTCTATGACGGACGCCACACGCTCGCCCGCGAGATCGTTAGGCCCGATCTGCCGGTGACGCGGCGCTACAAGGAGCTCCTCGACGACAAGAGCATCGACTGCATCGTCGCCGCCGTGCCCGACCACTGGCACCGTCAGGTCGTCGTCGACGCCGTGAGCGCCGGCAAGGACATCTACTGCGAGAAGCCGATGTCCCACTCGCCCGCGGATGGCGTCGCGATGGTAGACGCGGCAAAGAAGAGCGGCCGCATCGTGCAGATCGGCTCGCAGCGCGTGAGCTCCCAGATCTGCGCCAAGGCGAAGGAGATGATCGCCAGCGGCATGCTCGGTGACATGATGCTCATCGAGGGATGGCTTGGCCGCAACGATCCCACCGGCGCGTGGGAGTACCCGCCGCCGCCGGATCTCTCACCCGCGACGCTGGACTGGGACACGTGGCAAGCGCCGGTGGCGACGAAGGTCCCGTTCAATCCGCTGATCTTCGCGCGCTGGCGCTGCTGGAGGAACTACGGAACCGGCGTCGCCGGTGATCTGCTCGTGCACCTCGTGAGCGGCATGATGTTCATGTCGGGGATGAACCAGCCGCCTTCGCAGGCGATGGCCGTTGGTAGCATCCGTCGCTGGAAGGACGGCCGCGACATGCCCGACGTCCACTCGGTGCTCTACTACTACGGCGACCTCCCGGTCTCGATGCGCCTCAACCTCGGCACCTCGATGCCGGAGACGTATCGGTTTCAGGGAACGAAGGGGTTGCTCGAGGTCACCGGCGACCGCATCTCGTTCACGCCGCAGAGCGGCAAGGACGATTCACCGAGCTATTACGTCTACAGCTGGCCGCGTGCCTTACGAGAGCAGTACTTCAAGGAGTGGCACGAGAAGAACGATCCGCCGATCGGCAAGGTGCCTATGCCCGAGTCGATCTCCTTCAGTGGACCGGATTACGACGACATTCGCCCACACCTCTGGAACTTCTTCGACGCCGTGCGGACGCGGAGGCCGGTCGTCGAGGACGTCGTCTTCGGCCACAACGCGGCGCTCGCGTGTCACATGGCGAACGACTCGTACTTCAAGCACGGCGCGATCGCGCTGACGGACTACGGCCCCGTCACTCGTATGCCAGCGGGAGACCGTTAGGTGAAAACGAGAGTGGCGCCGCGACGATGCGGCGCCACTCTCGTTCCGTGATAGACCAGCGTCGGCCCATCAGCGATTACATCACGAGCACCGGGGCCGGTACCCAGCCCGAGCCGAGCGGCAGTGTCTGGCCGTTCGAGCCCACGAGCGACGTGCCGAGCTGACGCAGGTAGTTGTTGCCCCAGCAGTAGATGTGGTTGTCAGTGCCGATGCCGCAGGTATGCAGCTGGCCGGCCGCCAGCGCGCGGAACTTGACCGTCGCACCGTTGGTCTGATAGCCGGTCGAAACGCCCAGGACCTTCTGTGGGGTCGACGTGCTGTACGACCAGGTGCCGTTCCCGACCGCGCCATTGTAGTTGTAACCCCAGCACCACGCTTCGCTGTTCGCATCGAGGGCGCAGGCGTGTCGATTTCCGGCCGCGACACCATGCAGCGCCATGCCGCCGCCAACCGCCTGCGGAGCCGCGCTGAACCAGTACGCAGGCGCGTTCCCGAGCTGACCGTCAACGCTCTTGCCGAAGCACTGCACCGAGCCTGCGGCCAAGTCTGCGCAGGTGAACTCTCCCCCCGCTGAAATCCGTGAGGCGCCACTCGTTATGCCGGTGTTCATCGCGAACATGACCTGCTTCGTGCCCGGGTAGTAGAAGGCGGTGGCGGGATCGGACCCGGCCTGAGCGAATGTGTCAGCGCCCCAGCACATCACCTGCCCGTTCCCGGTGGCGTAGCCACAGACATGCCCATCCCCGATTGCAATCTGCGCGAATCCATTCCACGAGTAGTTGCCGCCTGTAACGACCAGGTTCGGGATGCTCATGAAGCCGGGCTTCGTGTAGTCGCCCACCGCGCCCCAGCAGTACACGCCAGTCGCGGCAAGGCCACACGTCGAGCTTCCTCCCGCCGTGATCGAGCTGAAGACGATTGGCGCCAGAGTATTGTACGCGTAGTTCGGATCCGCCGGACCGAGCACGTAGCCGCTTCCCCAGCCGATCATGGCGCCGACCTGGAGGCCAAGCTGTCCCTCCTCTCCTCCGCCCCAACAGTACGCCGCCCCAGCGGTGTTGAGTGCGCAGGCGTGGGCGTTGCCCACGGCGATCTGGATTGCACCGGAGAAGGCCAGCGTCGGAATCTTGATGAGCTTCTCGTAACCTGCCTCGCCCTCGGCACCCCAGCAGAAGACGTCGCCGTTGAACTTCCGCGCGCAGGTGTGGTTCCCGCCCGCCGAGATGTCCATGAAGTCGTTTGGACCGGGGAAGCGAGGAGGACGCTCGAGCGGGACAGGAAGCGGCGTGAGGCCTATCATCTCGTTGGGAGCCTGAGGCGCCAGCAGATCCTTTCTTTCGTCGCTGCAGGAGGCGGCGAGGGCGAGAGCGACGATGGCGAGGGATTCGATTCGGACGATGCGGGCGGTCATAGGTAGCTCCGGTTGGGTTTCCGGGAGCCACGCTACGAATTCCGCCTCACGCGAACCTCAGCGCCGCATCATTTCGCCCAAAAAGCTGAAAAATCAGGTATAACGGAGCCACCAATCGCTTCTTCGCGCCTTCAATCCGGCGTACCACCGGCAGGGGAAGTACATGAGAGCGACCACGAGCGCCCAAGCGAGATAGACCCCAGGCAGCGGGACGCCGTACCACGCCGGGATCAGCTCCGGATTGGAGACGACGGGAATCCGCCGCAGCTCGCCGCCCTGAATCAGCGCGAGCGTCATCGCAACCGCGTGGCCGACGAAGATGTGAAGCACATAATAGAAGAGCGGCACCCGGCCGTAGACGGACAGCCACTCGGTGACGCGATTGCGAACGCCCTCGACCAGCGCCAGCGCGATGAGGATGGGCCCGAGCGTCATCAGCAGAAAGTCGAGCGAGGGCGGATACTTCGTCACGTTCAGGAATGACGCGACGGTCAGCGCCGAAGTTCGCTGCGGGGACCAGGGGAATGGATCGCCGTAGCCATTCACGTACCGAATGGCGACGAACGCCGCGGTCGCGAGCGCTCCGCTCCGAATCAGGAAGCTGCGCCGACGGCCCGGTTCCCATTCATATATGCCAGCGATGACATAGCCGAGTGCCATCACCGCGACCCATGGAATGAGCGGATAGGCGACGAAGAGCTTGCCCTCGATGGCGAAGCCGGGCACGTGCAGCACGTGCCAGATCGGCGACGGCGGTATGCTGTCGAGCAGGTTGTGCCCGACGATCATCGCCAGCGCTATCACGGCGGTCACCTTCCGCGGCAGATGGATCGCTGCCCCCATCACCACCATCGACCAGCCCAACGCCCAGAGCACGAGAGCGAAGGCAGGTATGAGCCGAAACCCGAACTGAAAACCGATCGCGGAAACGGTCAGATCGAGGAAGACCAGCCAGAGCCCGCGGGTGACGAGGAAGCGCGTCGCCTCGCCGGGGTTGCGTCCGCGGCGCATGTAGAGCCCGATCCCGACACCGGCGAGGAGGCTGAATCCAGGCGCGCAGAAGTGAGTCACCCACCGAGTGAAGAACAGCGCGGCGGACGCGCGGCTCAGGTCTTCAGGCCGGATGCGCTGATTGGTGACGAAGTCGCGCACGTGATCGAGCGCCATCAACACCATGATGGCGCCGCGCACGATGTCCACGGAGTTGACGCGCCTGGCCGCGCGCGAGGCGACGAAGGGCGCCTCGATGGTCCGCGGCTCGCTGGAAATTGTAGTCATCGGGGATACGTTGAAGTCGTTCCGCGTCCAATGCAGGACCAGACGACGGTTTTGACCTAATTCTGACATGACAAAGGTAGGCGTTGGGATCGTTGGCTCGCGCTTCCAGGCCGACTGCATCGCTACTTCGGTTCAGGCGCTTCCGGACGAAGCGGAAGTCGTGGCAGTCGCCTCTCCCTCGCCGGGAAACGCCGCGGCGTTTGCGGAACGGCACGGCGTCCCTTCGAGCTACACGGACCACCGCGAGATGCTGCGCGACCCGCGTGTCGAGGTGATCTCCATCAGTGCGCCGAACTACCTCCACGCGCGTATCACGATCGACGCCGCGCGCGCGGGCAAGCACGTCATCTGCGAGAAGCCGCTCTGCATCACGCTCGAGGAAGCCGACGAGATGATCGACGCGTGCAGTCGCGCCGGCGTGCTGCTGCTCTACGCCGAGGAACTCTTCTTCGCGCCGAAGTACGTCAAGGCGAAGCAGATGGCGGACGAGGGCGCGTTCGGCCGCGTGCACCTCGTGAAGCAGGGCGAGAAGCACAGCGGTCCACACGCGGACTGGTTCTGGGACGTGAAGCAGTCCGGCGGCGGCGCGCTCATGGACCTCGGCTGCCACGGTATCGCGTTCTGCTGGTGGTTTCTTGGCAAGCCGAAGGTAAAGAGCGTCTACGCGCAGTTGTCGACGCAGGTGCACGCGAACCGAACCGAGGGCGATGACGAGGCAATCACCATCATCGAATTCGAAGGCGGTGCGATGGGAATCGTCGAGAGCAGTTGGAATCGTCCCGGCGGCATGGACGACAGCATCGAGGTCTTCGGCGACAAGGGACAGACCTACGCCGACATGTTGATGGGAAACTCGCTGCCGACGTACTCGGAGGTCGGCTTCGGCTACGCCGTCGAGAAGGCGTCGTCGACGCGAGGCTGGACCTATCCTGTGTTCGAGGAGCACTGGAATTACGGATTCCCGCAGGAGATGCGGCACTTTGCGCGCTGCGTGCGCGGGAAGGAGACGCCGATCTCCGACGGCGAGACGGGCCGCGTCGTTCAGGAAGTTCTCTACGCCGCCTACGCCTCCGCCGGGCGCGGCAGCAAGATCACCCTGCCCTTCCGACCCACGGGCATTGCCAGGCCGATCGACTTATGGAAGCGGCCGTAACGCCGCTGCGCGTCTTCGAGACGCCGGAATCGTTAGGCGAGGCGTTGGCAGACGAGATCATCGCCCGCGTCGCGGCGGCCGCTCGCCAAGGCAAGCGATTTCTCCTCGGCGGTCCGACAGGGCGAACGCCGCGACCGGTGTACGCCGCGCTCGCGCGC
Source organism: Gemmatimonas sp. (assembly GCA_021154325.1). GTDB lineage: Bacteria > Gemmatimonadota > Gemmatimonadetes > Gemmatimonadales > Gemmatimonadaceae > AG2. The sequence continues at coordinate 881 of JAJKIR010000224.1, read as the reverse complement.
CGGGCGCCCGACCTCCGGCACGTGACGCTCGTGATGATGGACGAGTATCTCGTCCAGGGTGTCTGGGCGAGCGAGCCGTGGTCGTGCCACAGCTTCGTCAGGCAGCATGTCACGTTGGGTGTTGGCGAGATCTGGTTTCCCGATCCCGCGGATCCCTCTGCCTACGATGCTCGGATCGCCGACGCGGGCGGCATCGACCTCTTCCTGCTCGCCTCGGGCGCGACCGACGGTCACGTCGCCTTCAACTCGACGGGGAGCCCGCGTGACAGCCGCACGCGCATCGTACCGCTGTCGGAACAGACGCGGCGCGACAACCTGCAGACGTCGCCGAGCTTCGGGTCACTCGAGAACGTACCGCGCAGCGGGGTGACCGTCGGCATAGGAACGATTGCCGAGGCGCGCGAAAGCATCATGATGCTCACGGGTGCCTCGAAGCGCCTGACGTTCCAGCGCATCCTCGCGGCGTCAGGGTACGATCCGTCGTGGCCCGCGACGGTGATTCACGAATGTTCGGAACGAGCGATCTTCGCGGACGCTGCCGCCGCGGATGCCAACGCTGTCGAAGCGCCGCGTTAGCGATCGCTGGTGTCGAAGGTCCTCCGCGCGGACCTCATTCCAGATTTGCTTGTTCAAAACCTCAGGATGCTTCCACGATCACTGGAGGCGTCGCTGCTGAGGAGCGCGTCGGTGGTATCAGTGCAGTGTCAGTGGTTTCAGGGGCCTGCTGGACTCGATGTCACACCAACCCCGAAATTCCGCAAAAGACCCAAGTTTGGCATACGTGAGCATGCCAAATTTGGGTTCTTCCGGGAATTTCGGGATCGCGACCGTTCGGAGTGAGAATGGCCGCTGAGACCACTGACACGCCCTGCTCCTCTCCG
>JAJKIR010000223.1 GCA_021154325.1 Gemmatimonas sp. | reverse complement strand
GCGAAGCTGATCGAGACGTTCAGGGCCGAGTGTCTGCCGCGGCGTGTCGCATGTGCATGTCCATGTTCCCGACGTCGTCGGCATCCCAGATCATCTTCGGGTCGTCGCCAGCGAACATGTAGACATGTGCCATCCAGCCGAATTCCATGGGCATGAATCGGCCGCCTGCGGCATCGCACTCGGCGGCCGACGTGATACTGAAATACAGCCTCATCCAGAAGACGGCGGCTGCGTCGATCGTTCGAGTATTGCGGAACGGCGTCGGGCTTGGCGAACAGACATTCACGTGTTCGTGCCAGTGCGCCATGCTGATCGGAAGCAGCGCGTCGAGCTTCTCCGGTGCTGTTGATTCGCCAGTGGCGTACATGGCACCTATGAGCTTCAGCCCCGCCTGACCGTCTTTCTTGTACAGGAGCGACACGGGTTTCGTGACGTCGAATTCTCCCCGTGCCGCGGCGCTGAAGTTCAGCGTGCTGTTGTAGTGATAGATCGGCTGGTCCTCCAGCCGCGGCATACTGCGATAGTAGCCGTCGCGTTCGGCCACTTTCACGTCCGCGTATTGGCTCAGCGCCGCCCGAGCCGCGACGACAATGGCAGCGGCACGTGCCGAGTCGGCGGTCGTCGCCGCTCTCGTTGGACCCATTCGCATGTGCGAGCTCGTGTCGCTCAGGAGGCCGGCGAATAGACGCGACAGCTCCGCCTGCGCCCGAGACTCCGCGCCGGCACTAGCGGAAGGAGGCGGCGATTGACTCTCTCCGGGTCTCGCGCAGATACTCGTCGTCAGGGATGTGAGCACGAGTGTGGAGAAGACGCGAAACCGAGCTTCGGGCGACATGCTTCTCCTCCTGGAAGAGGACCGGAAGAGCATTACGGATCGTCAGAGAGTTGGCGCACATTCGATGCCTGCTGCGCACCGGCGCGCCTGGAGGCATCGGGACCCGCGTGCGCGCGCGCCAAAGCCAGCTGGCTTGCTCAATCGTGTTGCCTGCGACAAGTTGGGCCCACGCGATTCCCTGCGTCCCGCCGTCCAATGCTGAACAGCCCCAAAGTTCTCGCACTGCGAGCTAGTCTCGCGCGTGCCACCACTACGCTTACGAAGTCTCTCGACGCCGCCACGGAGAAATCACTCCGTGATGAGGTGTGCGACGTCGTGGAGGAGTTGAAGCGGTTGGGCTGGCCACCCGAGCGGGCGATCATCGCGATCAAGGAGATCGCGGAGGAAGCGGGACTGACCCAGTCTCAACGCGTGCTGCTCAAGAATCTCGAGCTCGACGTGCGGGATGCGCTCGTGGCCAAGGTCGTCCGGTGGACGATCGAGTGCTACTACAACGCACCGACCAAAGTGGCCTGAGATTCTGGCGCTCGCGACGGGCGCCATCTACTTCAGACCGAGCTTCTTGCCTGCCGCGAGCAGCGCGATCGACTCGCGGATGCGTCGCTCGCGCGTCTCTGGTCGTTTGGCGAGGTGGATCCACGCGACGAAATTGCGGCGCTCGCCTCGGGGCAGCTCCTGAAAGCAGCTCCATGCTGCTGGATCGGCCTTGATAGCCCGTGCGATGTACGTGGGCAGCTCCGGAATCTTCGGCTTCGGCCGGTAGCTGTTCTCGGTCGGAGCCGCGGCAAGCCCCGCCGGAGTCAGCAAGCCGTCGCGCTTCAATTCCGACCACCGCTGCCGATTGATGTCCGACCATTTGCTCGCGGGTTTGCGCGGCGTCACCTTGATCGCGAATCGATCGTCGTCGAGCCGCTTCACCAGGCTATCGATCCAGCCGAAGCACAGCGCTTCACGCACGAAATCCTCGTAAGGCATCGATTTCGCGCCCGTGTGCGCCTTGTAGAACACGACCCATACTCCGCGGCTCGTGCTCTGGTGCTGTGCCAGCCACCTCCGCCAACTGTGGCGACTTCGAACTTCCAATAGCTCCAGCTCGGCCATGTCAGAACCCCGACTGAGGCGATGCCGCAAGATGGACGCGGACGCGCGCTGTCTTCAAGCACGCACGCGGAACGTCGAATCCTGGGCTGCGCCATGAGGCTGGCCGGAATGAAGAGCTCAAGCCGTTTTGAGAGGTGCGGGCGACGCCGAACCGCCACTCGCAGCACCGCCCTCGCATCCTCCCCCACGAGCTCATGGACGCGCCTGCCACCGCCCGGATTTCCACGCTGGATCCCACCCCCGCCACAGCGACGTTCGGCGGCGCTCTTCGCGAAAGAGCGACGAAGGTCAAACAATCCGCTCAACGCCTCGAGTCCATCGACCTGTATCGCGGCATCCTGATGGTGCTGATGCTGATCGACCATACGCGCGACTTCGTGCACTTCGACGGCCTCGCGGGCCTTCACGATCCGCTGGACGTGAACACCACCACGTGGACGCTATACCTCACGCGCTGGGTTACGCATCTCTGCGCTCCGGGATTCGTCCTTCTCGCCGGTGCGAGCGCAGGCTTTCAGCGGCAGCGGGGTACCAGCATTCCCGCGCTCTGCCGCTTTCTGTGGACGCGCGGGCTCGCGCTGATCTTCATTGAACTGGTCCTCGTGCGCATCGTGAGCTCGTTCAATGTCGATCTCAAATTCTTTGGCAATCTGCAGGTCATCTGGGCGATAGGCGTTTCCATGATCGCGTTGGCGGCGCTTGTCCGTTTGCCGGATCGCGCCATTCTCATCGTCGGTCTGTTGATCGTGTGCGGGCACAACTTCCTCGATGGCGTCGCGGTGCCGGTGTGGAAAGGACCCGCAGATCCAACGCCTCCGCTCGTGGACAAGCTGTGGATGCTCCTTCATCAAGGCGGATTCTTCCCGCTGTACGGGATGAATGGGCCGGTGGTACGCGTGCATTACCCCGTTCTCCCGTGGATTGGCCTGATTGCCGTTGGTTATGTGTTTGCGAATCTCTGGACACTGAACACGGCACGGCGTCAGCGCCTGGTCGCGCAACTGGGCGTGGCCCTCATCGCAACGTTCCTCGTGCTCCGCCTGACGCACGTGTATGGCGACAACATTCCGTGGCACACGCAGGACACGTTCGCGAAAACGGTCGGCAGCTTCATGAACGTGCAGAAGTATCCACCCTCGCTGCTCTATCTCCTCGCCACGCTCGCGCCGTGTCTACTCGCACTGGCGCTTCTGGATGGACGCAGACTCACTGGTCCGTTGTCACGCGTGCTCATCACGTATGGACGCGTGCCGATGTTCTACTACCTGTTGCAGTGGGCGTGGGCGTATGCGTGTGGTCTCGTCATAACGTCCGCTGCAGGGCTGCCGCTCACCCCGTACTTTGCGCCACGCGCCTGGAATTTCTTCGGAGGTCCGCCACCTCTCCTCGGCGGGTCGCTCGCGGATGTGTACGGCTGCTGGTTGCTCGGCCTGGTGGTGCTCTACTTCCCGTGCCGCTGGTACGCCGGCGTCAAAGCCCGCCGCAAAGACCTCGTGCTGCTGCGGTATCTGTAGGTCCTGTCAGCTATCGGTGGCGAAGTGTCACCTCGACCCCTTTTCATCGTCGAGAGTGCAAATGATTCCTGCTCCGGAGTACGCCCACCATGATGCGCTCGCGCGCGATTGCGCGCGTGTCGTCTGCGAGGTATTCGACGAGTATCACGCACGGTTTCGGGCTACCGCGCGGCGAGCCGCGCGCCACTTTCGCGCGCGAGACTGGGTAGCCGTGCGCGAGGAGTCCACCGACCGGCTGCGCCTCTACGGCCGCAGCGTCGACCACGCAATCGCGCAGGTCGTTCGCCGCGCGCGCGACGCGACAAGCGACCGCCGCCTTTGGGTGGCGATGCGGGAGCACTACGCGGCGCTCATCGAGAGCCGCCTCGATCGCGAGATCGCGGCAACCTTCTTCAGCTCCGCGACTCGACGTCGCTTCGGCACGAGCGGCGTCGACTCCGAGATCGAGTTCACCCGTCCCTGGTCGCCGGCACTCGTCACCAGCAGTGACCAGAGCGCGCGACGCTGGTGCGATGGGCGTGCGGGTACGCGAGCGCTCGCCGCCGGTGTCCTCGCCGGCCTCGGACACGCCCTCGCCGATCCGGATGGTGACGCGCTGCGCGTTGGCAACGCCGTCACGCGTGCGGCACGGCTCGCCTTCGCCGACGATCGGATCGACGGGGCCGAAGTGCTCACGCCACTCTTTTATCGCAACAAGGGCGCCTATCTCGTCGGACAGCTGCACGCTGGCCCTCGCCGCCTGCCGCTCGTGCTGGCGCTCCTCGCCGATGACGAGGGGATCTTCGTGGACGCGGTGTTGACATCGCCTGACGAGATCGCCGTCGTGTTCGGCTTTGCGTGGACGTACTTTCACGTCGACGTGCCCTGCCCCGCGGAGACGGTGGCGTTCCTCAGCGAGCTGATGCCGCTCAAGCGCGTCGACGAGCTGTACACGGCGATCGGATACAACAAGCACGGCAAGACGGAGCTCTATCGCACGCTCGTTAGGCACCTCGACGGCGCGAGCGGCACGTTCGAGGAAGCACCGGGCGTGAAGGGCCTCGTGATGACGGTGTTCACCCTACCGTCGCTCAATATCGTGCTCAAGATCATCAAGGACCGCATCGGGGCGCCGAAGAGAACGACCAGGCGGCGCGTCATGGACCAGTATCGCCGCGTCTTCCTTCGTGACCGTGTAGGCCGGCTGGCCGATGCGCAGCTCTTCCAGGGACTCGCATTTCCCCGCGAGTGCTTCTCGGAATCCCTTCTCGAGGAGCTGCGATCCGTGGCGCCGAGCAGCGTGCGCTGTGAAGGACAACGCGTCGTCGTCGACCATGTTTACACGGAGCGACGGGTGCGTCCGCTGAACCTGTACGTTCAGGAAGCGGAGCCGTCGGAAGCGGAGGCAGCGATCCTCGACTATGGCCAGGCGATCAAGGATCTCGCCGCGGCGAACATCTTTCCCGGCGATCTACTGCTCAAGAACTTCGGCGTCACGCGACACGGACGCGTCATCTTCTACGACTACGACGAGCTCGCGCCGCTCACCGAATGCCGCTTTCGTCGCATTCCGCTCGCCCGCTCGCTCGATGACGAGCTCGTCGCCGAACCGTGGTACTCGGTCGGTGAGAACGACGTGTTTCCAGAGGAGTTCGCGCCATTCATGGTGCCCGCCGGCCCGCTCCGCGACGCGTTCCTCGACGCGCACGCCGATCTTCTCGACGCCGACTGGTGGTGCGCGGTCCAGGAACGCATCAGCGCCGGAGAGCTCGTCGATACCTTTCCCTACCCCGCGGAACGACGATTCCGGCGATAGCGCAGCCCGCAACCCTTTTCAGAATTGCCTGGCCTCCGTCGATTCTCGAAGGGCGAGAGTGGAGCTCGCGCCTCCAGAGATGATCTCGGAAACGACGTCGAAGTAGCCCGTGCCCACCTCCCGCTGATGCCGAGTGGCTGTATACCCGTCCGACTCGGCCGCGAACTCGTCGCTCTGCAGCTCCGCGTACGCAGCCATGCCGCGCCCGCGATAGCCGCGGGCCAGGTTGAACATACTGTAATTTGCCGCGTGGAAGCCGGCGAGCGTCACGAACTGGAACTTGTAACCCATGGCGCCAAGCTCGCGCTGGAACGTGGCAATCGTCGTCGCGTCGAGATGCTTTCGCCAATTGAAGGACGGCGAGCAGTTGTACGCCAGCATCTTGCCCGGTGCAGCGGCGTGTACTGCTTCCGCAAATCGTTTCGCCTCGTCGAGATCCGGTGTGGACGTCTCGCACCAGAGCAGATCCGCGTATGGCGCGTACGCGATGGCACGCGCAATCGCGCACTCGATTCCGCCCCGCAGCCTGAAGAAGCCCTCGGGCGTGCGCTGGCCCGTGCAGTGCTCACGGTCGCGCGGATCGATGTCACTCGTGAGCAGCTTCGCGCTGTCCGCGTCGGTCCGCGCGATGAGGATCGTCGGCACGTCGAGGACGTCGGCGGCCAGACGTGCGGCGACGAGCGTGCGAATGAACTGTCCCGTCGGTACGAGGACTTTGCCGCCCAGGTGGCCGCACTTCTTTTCCGAGGCGAGTTGGTCCTCGAAGTGAACGCCGGCAGCGCCCGCCTCGATCATCGCCTTCATCAGCTCGAAGGCATTGAGCGGACCGCCAAAGCCTGCCTCGGCGTCGGCGATAAGGGGCGCCAACCAGTGCCGGCCCGACACGGAGCGCTCACTGCGCTCGATCTGATCGGCGCGGAGGAGCGCCATGTTGAGTCGCCTAACGAGCGCCGGGACCGAGTTCGCCGGATACAGGCTCTGATCGGGATACGTCTGGCCGGCGAGGTTCGCATCGGCGGCGACCTGCCAGCCGCTCACGTAGATCGCCTCGAGCCCCGCCCGCACCATCTGCACCGCCTGGCTTCCGCTGAGCGCGCCTAACGCGGGAACGAACTCTCGCGTCGTGAGCAGCTCCCAGAGCCGGCGCGCGCCGACGTCGGCGAGCGTGTGCTCGATCCTGATCGAGGGACGCAGTCGCTCGACGTCGTCAGCGGTGTAGGGCCGCGTGATACCGGCCCACCGATCCTTGACCTTGGCGGTCGTATCCGGTACCGCGCCGCTCGCGTCGGCGGTCGTCTCTTCGGTGGGGACAAGTGTTGCAGCCATACAGATTCTCCAATCAGGCAAGGATACGAGGAGCAACGTCGTCGAGGGCGCTATAGGCGGCCGTCGTCAGGAAATCGGTGATCGTCTCATCGGTTGCGAGCTTCATGAAGAGTGAGCGCGCCTCGGCGAAGCGGCCGGCCTGCATCTGCGCGTCACCGATCTCGCCCTGTATTCGCGCCATTTCTTCATCGACGATGCGGCGGAGAAGCGACGGGCTCACTTCCTCACCGGTGTCGTCGAGGCGGGCGCGATGATGAATCCACTGCCAGACCTGGGCACGCGAGATTTCGGCGGTGGCGGCGTCTTCCATGAGATGGTAGAGCGGTACGCAGCCGAGGCCGCGGAGCCATGCCTCGATGTATTGAATGCCAACGCGAACGTTGTGACGGAGTCCTTCTTCCGTTCGCGTTCCCACAGGGACCTCGAGGAGATCAGCGGCACTCGGGTTGACGTCCTGCCGCAACCGGTCGAGTTGATTCGCTCCCGACATGTGTGCCGCGAAGATCTCGCGCGCCACGGGCACGAGCGCCGGGTGCGCGACCCAGGTGCCGTCGTGACCGTCGTTGACTTCGCGAAGCTTATCCGCGCGGACCTTGGCAAGCGCGCGCTCGTTCGCGGTGGGATCATTCTTGATCGGTATCTGTGCCGCCATGCCGCCAATCGCGTGCGCGCCGCGGCGGTGACACGTCTTCACCGCGAGCTGTGTGTATGCTCGCATGCAGGGCTGCTCCATCGTGACCTGCGAGCGATCCGGCAGCACCGCGCGCGGATCGGCCGACCGGTACTTGATGAGGCTGAAGATGTAGTCCCACCGCCCGCAGTTCAGTCCAACGATCCGCTCGCGCAGCTCCCAGAGGATCTCATCCATCTCGAATGCCGCGGGGAGCGTTTCGATCAGCACTGTGACTCTCACGCAACCCCGCGGAAGCCCCAGCGCATCTTCGGCGCGCGCGAGAATGTCATTCCACACTCGCGCCTCGCGGTGGCTCTCGAGCTTGGGCAGATAGAGATAGGGACCGCTGCCTCGTTCGATGAGCGCCTTGGCGTTGTGATAGAGAAACAGTCCCGCGTCGCATAACGAGGCGGCGATCGCCTTGCCGTCGACGACCAGATGGCGCTCGACGAGGTGAAGACCGCGCGGCCTGACGATGAGCACCGCGGTGCGCTCGTTCAACCGGTACTCCTTCCCGCTCGCGGGGTCACGCCACTCGATCGTGCGGCGCACGGCGTCACGCAGATTCTGCTGCCCGACGAGCATGTTGACCCACGTCGGCGCCGAGGAGTCCTCGAGGTCCGCCATGAAGACGTCGGCGCCCGAATTGAGAGCGTTGATCATCATCTTCCGGTCGGTCGGACCGGTGATCTCGACGGCGCGATGGAGGAGGTCGTGCGGTGCCAGTGCAACGGACCAGTCGCGCTCCCGCACCGCTGCGG
>JAJKIR010000222.1 GCA_021154325.1 Gemmatimonas sp. | reverse complement strand
GCGGCGATGGAGTCCTGGCGACGGCGTTCCAGCTCGGCGGCTTGCTGACGACGCAGCTGTTCGGCCCGAGCGAGCTCCTCCTGGCGAGCACGTTCCGCGGCTGCCGCGATGGAATCCTGCCGAGCGCGCTCGGCCGCGGCAATCGAATCCGCGTTCACAGCGGGTGCAGGAGCAACCTCTCCACCCGATTCCTTGGTGATCGGGATGCGCTTCGTCGAGCTCGTGCTTCCTGTTTTCGTACCGGCCTTTTTCGCCGTCTTCGTCTGCTTCGTCGTACTCGACTGCTGTGCGTGTGCAGTCGGCACGGCGACCACTCCCAGGGCGATCGCCAACGCGATCGCACAGCTGTTCGAAAGCTTCATTCGCATGGTCTCCTCTCTCTCTGCCGCCCTCCGCGTTCAACCCCGCCGGCGATCCTGCAGGGTGAAACATTGGAACCAGTCGGCTGTTTCCCGCGCGGCCTGCGGGCCACGTCCGACGCCCTGCGGCATCGCAGTGGCGTTCCCAACGACGGATACCTCTCGCGGCACTCGCCGCTGTTCTGAGTACGCCGGGGATGCGATCGCTCTCAGGCGACCACCGATCCTCTCAGCACATGTCGGCGAGGCATTGCCCGTGCCGACGCGTCAAACGCACATTCACGGATTCTCATGTGACTCTGCCTAACGATTCGACACGCCCGGTGGAACGCGTGGACCGGTGTTCGACCATTGGTCCAAAGTCTCACCTCACACCCCTCCTCGGCCCAACGACGGCTCGGCCTGCCTGATGACGTTGCGTACACGTTGATCATCAGAGCAGGATGTCGGTGGCGAGTGAGATCGTCGTACCCGTCTGGCCGGGCGTGTAGTAGCCGAAGAACGAGCCGGTTGGCGACCGCACGATGTGGATCAGGTGCAGGTTGAGCCGCCACGCGCGTGATCCATAGGGATAGAAGTTCGCGCCGGTGCCGAGCTCCCATGGATTGCGCTTGAAGTCATCGAAGACGTACCCAGACACCACGTACACGCCGAGCGTGCGCGGCAGCACCATCTGCCCCGCTTCGGCCATGAAGCCGTGGTCGACGATGGACGTGAGGGGAAGCGGGCCGGTCGCGACGAAGTCGCTCAGGCGCCGGAAGTAGTACTCACCCTGAAAGGAAAATCCGCGGTGCTTCGCGCCAGCATCGAATGACAGGTAGTTATACGTGAGCGTCTGCACCGTCACGCCGGGGGCGAGCGCCCCCGTCTCGAACGGGATGACTCCGTCCGACAGGCGAATCTGTGTCGCCGGCGACGTCTGGCTCACCGGTGCATAACGACTCTCACGGCTCGTCGCCGCCGACGCCCCGAATTGCGTCGCCCACTTCCTGTGAAATTCCAGGTCGCCGAAGCCATTCCTCGGCCCGAACTCACCGGTCGTCGGCAACCACCGAAGGCTGGCGCTGTAGCCCAGGTTCGGCGTGTCCTGAGACTGCGTCACGCCGAGCTGACTGATGTTGTTGGTGATCGCGACCGTGTAGTAGAGTCGCGACAGCGCCTGGCCGCTGACCCAGATGCTCGAGGAAAATCCGCCGCGGAAGAACTCCTCCGACATCTGCCGGTCCGTCGCGGCCCAGTAAGGCCACGATCCCTGCACGGAGCGTGAGGTGAGGTTGGGCCCGATGCCAACGCCAACCACGAACGCAGGCGACGCGCGGTACTGGAGGTTGCCGAACAGCAACGTCTGCTGCGTCGTCGGGAGGGACCAGAGCGAGATGTTGTAGCGAAACTTCGGGTTGTAAAAGAAGCCGGTGATCCAGACGAAGGTGCGCTGCCAGTTCACATCGTTGCGTGGATTCACGGTTCGCACGACGCCGAGATGATCGGTGAAGGAGCGACCGACCGGATACTGGTTCATGTAGCGCCACAATCCGTACACGCTGATGTTCAAGCTGCCGCGATCGGTCTTGATGATGTCGAAGCCCGAGCCGGGCGCGAACTCGCCGCCGAAGGTGTTGGCAAACGCGAGGCTGTCGCGGCTCGTGGGCCGCGGATCGGCTTCCTGCGCGCGCAGTGCGGTGGGCGTGAGGAGCACGAGGAGCATCGACCCCAGAATGAGGCGGACGTGACGCGGTGATCGCATAACGACAGCAGCATCGTCGGACATCGCACGCTTCGCTGGAGGGCTTTGCAGGCCGTTGCGGTCGCACCGCTTCGCGATCGCGCCTGCCGGTCGAGATAAGTGGGGTCCGCCCAGGCGCGAACCATTCGACCTTCGGCCAATCCGGCCCCACGCTCGATTGTCATCGAGACCAGCAAGGCCCCTGAAACCACTGACACGACACTGAAACCACTGACGCTCTCCTCAGCAGGGACGCCTCCAATGATCGTGGAAGCATCCTGAGGTTTTGAACAAAGCAAATCACGGCCGGAGCGAGGAGCTCTCCCGTACGAGGAGCCCGTCAGTGGTTTCAGTGTCGTGTCAGTGAGTGGCAGGGGCCATCGCCTTTGCTTCATGCGACGCGACGGGCGCTGTCCCTTGGTCCAATAGTGGTGATTCTCGCGCGCTCGATAGCCTGCCTGTCGCGGGAGAATCGACTGCTACATCACAGGCACTCCGCGTGTCCCGCACGCGGACCGTGAGAACATGGATACACGTGAGCATTGGCACTGACGTTGATCGCGTCCTCAGTCCCACCGACTGCCACGCGGCCGACCACATCCGACGCGTGCTCGAGACCTTTCCCGGCGTGTATACGGGAATCGGCGCATTCAACGTGCACGAGGAATTCGTGTCGGCGACGATTGCCGGGAGCGTGGCCAGCCTGCTCGATCCGGCGCTCGACAGCATCCTCGCCTTCGCCGGCTCGGTGGGACTTCTTGTCATCCTGCATAACGACGTGGACGTGCCGTCCGCGAAGCGCGGCTCGCCGCCCACGGTTCTCGAGCAGATGCACGCTCTCGTGGCGCGGCATCCCTTCACCCAGATCATCTGGGCGCACGTTGGTGTCGGGCGCGTCGTGTGGCCCGTGACACACCACGCCGCGAAGCTCGAGACGCTGCTGCGCGATCCGACGTTGAGCAACCTGTCATTCGACATCTCCTGGGACGAGGTGGCGAAGTACATCGCCGACGGCAACGCGGGCATGGCCGTCACGGCCAGCCTCGTGAACCGCCATCCGGACCGCTTCCTCATCGCGAGCGATGTCGTCGCACCGGAGAATGCGCGGCAGTACTACCGCGTGATCGACATCTATCGGCCCTTCCTGGACCGTCTCACGCCCGCGGCGCGCTCGCAGCTGCTGCGCGGCAACTACGAGCGACTGTTTGGCGCCGCGCGCCAACGCGTGCGGGCGTGGGAGGCCGCGCACGTCCGCTCAGCACCCGATGAACCCTAACGAGTGGAGTATGAGGTCATGTCGAGGACATTGAGACGAGCTCTGATTGGCGCGATCGCGCTCCTCGGGATCGCGATCCCGGGCGCGGCGCCGCAAGCGGTAACGAGCCAGGCCGGCAAGGCGCCGGCGGACACCGCCGCGAAACACCAGCTCGAACCGGCGCCGCACTTCGAGATCTACGGCTTCGCGCAGGGCGACGCGATCGGCGACTTCCAGTCGAACAATCCCGACTGGTTCGACGTGAATCGGCCATCGCGCCTCCCGTCGTCCCCGGACCAGTTCGGCCATGACGGACATAGTTGGTTCAGCGCGCGCCAATCACGCTTCGGGACGAAGGCGACGATTCCAACAACGACCGGCGACATCAAGATCGTCTTCGATTGGGATCTCTTCGGCGTCGGGCCCGATCAGGGTCAGACGACGATTCGGCCGCGCCACATGTACGGCCAGTGGGGATCGTTCGGCGGCGGACAGACGGAGAGCCCGTTCATGGACCTCGATGTCTTTCCGAACATCCTCGAGTACTGGGGGCCGAACGGAATGCTCTTCTTCCGCAACGTGCAGCTCTTCTGGCAGCCGGTGAGCCGCAGCAACGGCACCCGCGTAACGTTCGCCCTCGAGCGGCCAGGCGCCAGTGGCGACCTCGGCGTTGTCGCCGACCGCATCGAGCTCCAGAACATCAAGCCTCGCTATCCGATGCCGGACATCTCCGGCGAGTACCGGCTCGGCGGCAAGTTTGGATACGCGAAGCTCGGGGCGATCGTGCGTTGGCTCCGCTGGGACGACGTGCTGCCGAATGACGGGTTCGATCTCTCGGGCGGTACCACCGGCTGGGGCGTATCGCTCAGTACCGGGTTGAATCTCGGCAAGCGCGACGTGCTCCGTCTCCAGGGCGTCGTTGGTGCGGGAGTTGAAAACTACTTCAACGACGCGCCAATCGATGTTGGCGCGAAAACCCATCCCGGAAGTCCAACGCGGCCCGTGACGGGCCAAGCGCTGGGCGACCTCGGGCTCGTCGCCTACCTCGACCACCGCTGGAACTCACGGTTCACGTCGGCGCTCGGCTATTCTCGCGTCGACATCGACAACAGTGATCTGCAGCTGCCGACGGCATTCAAGAGTGGACAGTACGCGAGCGGGAACCTTCTCTACACGCCGGTGAGCAACGTCTTGTTCGGCGGCGAGCTCCAGTACGCGCATCGCGACAACTTCGGCGGCGGCTTTCATGCCGACGACTTCCGACTTCAGGTCTCACTCAAGTACAGCTTCTCACAAAAATTCGGAGGTGCCGGCCGTGAGCCCATTACAGCGCAAGACAAGTGAGGTCCTCTGGTTCGTTCTCGCCCCAGCTCTTCTCACACTCGCATCGCAGTATGCGGTTGCCCAAGGGCCGGCGGACTACGATCGAGCCGTGAAGGCTGCGTATGAGAAGTTCAAGAACCTCGACGAGGGGAAGAACGCAGACTACATCCCCGCTCTCGCCAAGGTCGACCCGCACCTGTTCGGCATCGCACTCGTCACCCCGGATGGCAAAGTCTACACGGCCGGTGACGTGACGTCCGAGGTCTCGATCCAATCCGTGTCGAAGGTCTTCACGATGGCACGGGTGCTTCAACAGTCTGGCGAGAAGGCGATCGAGGACAACATCGGCGTCGACGCCACGGGCCAGGTATTCAATTCCATCAACGCCATCGAGCAGTTCAAGGGCAAGGAGATGAATCCGTTCGTCAACCCCGGGGCGATCACCACCACGAGTATGATCGACGGCGCCACTCCGGATTCCGTCTGGCATTCGATCATCAATACCCTGGATGACTTTGCGGGCCGGACTCTCACGGTGAATCAGGATGTGTACAAATCGGAATCGGAGACGAACCAACGCAACCAGGCGATCTCCATGCTCATGTTCGCCTACGAGCGCATCAAGGCAAATCCGCTCCAGGCGACCGATTTATATACACGGCAATGTTCAGTGAATGTGAATGCCCGCGACCTGGCGATGATGGCGGCCACGCTCGCCAACGGTGGACGCAATCCGGTCACGGGCCGGCAGCCGATCGATTCCCGCCACGTGGCACCGATTCTCGCCGTCATGGCTACGGCTGGATTGTATGACGATTCCGGCAAGTGGCTGTACGCCACTGGCCTGCCAGCGAAGAGCGGCGTTGGCGGTGCGCTGATTGCGGTATCCCCAGGGAAGTTCGGGATCGCCGTCGTCTCCCCGCCACTCGATGCCGCGGGCAATAGCGTTCGTGGCCAGCGCGCCATTGCCGATATCTCTGCGGCACTCGGCGGGAATCCATACTCGCAGCTGCCTGCGTCCGCGACCGCGAAGCGTTGATTCACGAGGCAGCGATCGAGAAGGCCGTGGAACGAGGATCCGTTCCACGGCCTTTTTTCATAGCGCTCGACGCACGAGGCTAGGACACGATCTGCTTATTGGCTTGCAGTTGGGCCAGGCCGCTGTCAACCGCCTCGATGAGGCGAGCACTGAGCGATTCGCCGATGCGTCCCCGCACGGCCTCGATCAAGCGGCTGCGGAGCGTGTCAGCAAACTCGTAATGAATGGTATCGGCGAAGCGCGCGAAATCGAAGTCATCGTCAACCTGCTCGGCTATCCCGCGTCGAATTGCGCCAGCGAGGCGTTCCTTGATCGCCTCGTCGAGGCCGTCGCGCAGCCCGAGCTCGATGCGCTCGCGAAGGCCATCGGTGAGCCTCGCCCGGAGCCGTTCGCTGATCCCGCGGAAGAGTCGCTCGAAGGCATCGTCATTCCCGTCGGACCGTGCCGCGTGGCCGTTGTAGTTGTTGTCCGTGTGAGGACGTCGGTTGTCGACAGTGCTGCGCAATGTCGAATGGCGAAGCGCCTCCCGCACGCGGTCGACGGTGAGATTCTCGACGCTCGACGCAAGGATACCGCGAAACCGATCGCGCAGGGCGTCGGTGACCCGGTCGTTGATGGCATTCTCGAGTCGGTCGGCGATCGGGCCCACGATGCGGTCAGCCTCCGTCGTGGCCTCGGTCCGCGCGTTCGTCGCCTGCCGCAGCGCTTCGGATAGTCGATCGCGAGCGATCTCGCGAATCCGGTCCCGAGCCACACCGCGAAGCCCATCGCGCAACCGTTCCCGTACACTGTCCTCGAGGCGGTTGTCGAAGGCATCCACCAGCTCGTCGGTCTCTTCGCCCGGGAGCTGCCCCGTGAGTACGCTGTCCGCGAGCGCGCCACGAATGGCGTCGGACGCGCGTTCTCGCACCGCGCCACCGATGTGTTCATTGAGAGTGTCGAGTACTCGCTCCTCGATCGTGTCGCCGAGGCGGTCACTCAGGAGCTCGCTGATGTCCGCGGGATCCGACCTGTCCATCGCGACGTCGCGCAGCGCGTGCCGCAACTCGCGGCCAAAGCGCACCCGCAGCACCTCGCGTACGCGTTCGCGCAGTGCTGTGTCCAGGCGCTCTCCCACGGATTCGGCGACGCGTTGCCGAATGACGGCCTCGCGTACGCGCTCACCGAGCTCGCGCACTCGTTCATCGCGCGCGTCGACGTACCGCTGCCCCCAGCGCCCGCGGCGCACCTGCTTTGCACGTCCGGAGTCTCTGACGACTTCGATTGGAGTTGGCAAGTCTGAGTTTGTCGGTGGCACCATGTGAACTTCCTCCGGCGCGAATCGGGCGCACGCCGGCCCCCACGCGTTCGCGTTCGAGGATCGTGGCGTCGCCCTGGTTACGAGCGCGAAGCTAGATCTGCCGGGTGAGCACGCGAATTGGACGTTGGTGACGGTACAGGCCCTCTGGCCCCAAGGTCCAATACCACCGCCCTGCCGTCGTGCGCACCTCCATACGCTCCTACATCGGAGGTTGCTTCGGCGTGCAAACCTTGTCGATCCCTTCCTTCATTTGTGCTGCGCTCCTGGCAGCTGGTGTGAAGGCGGCGGCTCAGAGCCCGACGTCGGCTTCGATTGGAGGACGCGTGATCGACAATCGCGGCCGCGGAGTGTCAGGCGCCGACGTCGCGATCACAAACCGAGTCACGGGCCTCATCCTCCGCGCGATCTCGCATGCCGACGGACGCTATCTGATCCGCGGGCTCGAGGTCGGGGGCCCCTATTCGCTGACCGTACGGAGAATCGGATGGGCGATGGCCGGCAGAACAGGCCTGTTTTTGAGCCTCGGCCAGCAGCTGCAGATGGATGTTGCGCTCGACTCACAGGCGGTGATACTGCAGGCGGTCGGCATCAGCCTGACGCGGAATCGGCTCTTCGCGAGTGATCGCATGGGAGCGGAGGTGCTTCTTGCGGACTCGGTGCTCCAAAGCATGCCTGTCCTCAACCGCGACCTGTACGATCTCGTTAGGCTCGTTCCGCAGATGTCCACGTGGTTTGCCCTGTCGGCGCTGGGGGCGGGGTCGCGCGCGAACAGCATTCGCATCGATGGCGTGACCGATCAGGCGCCGGGGACGAACCTCGCATCGGGCCAACTCTATGGCGGCAAGGTCATTCCCCTGGACGCCGTGAAAGAGTATCAAGTATCCGTGTCTCCGTACGATGTTCGGCAAGGGAGCTTCGCCGGCGTCGGGGTGAACGTCGTCACGCGGAGCGGCACCAATGCGTTCCACGGCAGCGCGTTCGGCTACGGGACCAACGAGCGACTCGGGCCCAACGTGCCATTCATTCGCAAGGCGCGGTATGACAAGGGGCAATACGGTCTGTCGTTAGGTGGTCCGATCGTCCGCGATCACCTGCTGTTCTTCGTATCCTCGGAGCTGCAGCAACGGTCGATTCCCGCGGGCGGGCCGTATGTTGGCGAGTCGCTCTCGAGCGAAGGCGCGCTGTTGGTGCGGCCCGAGGACATCGCGCGCTTCCAGGCGCTGCTGAACGCACGTGGACTCGTCGCGGGCTCCGCCGGACCTGTCACCAACTCCAATCCGTCCTCGAGCACGTTCCTCCGTCTCGATGCGCCGCTGCCGCGCTGGAATAGCCGGATCGCCCTCCGCGGAAATTATGGCCACGCGGACAGCTCGATCTTCGCTCGCCCGACGGTGCTCTCGCCGACGAATTGTTCGACGAATGCCTGCTTTCCGCTCTCGTCGCTCCAGCATTCGCGCTGGCTGGACAAACGATCGGTCTCCGTGCAGCTGGCGACCCACCTCGCTGGTGGCGCCTACAACGAGCTCGTGGCGGGCGGCACGCACCTCGTCAGTGGCTTTCACCCTACTGTCGAGTCACCGCTGATTCTCGTCAGCGTGCCGGGAGCCGGCGGCACGCCAGCCGTCTTGCAGGCGGGAACACACGAGATCGCGACGGGGCAGAGGAACGTAGTCTCGTCGAGGGAGATTACCGATAATTTCTCCTTCTCCGCCGGAGCCCACCGGCTGACCGTCGGCGCCTCCACTCAGCTCTTCGATCTCTGGGCATTTCAGCTGCGCGGATCTTACGGGATCTGGGAGTTCGCGAGCCTGGACTCGTTGCAGGGCGGAGTCGCTGGTCGCTACCGCATAACGAGAGACACCGGTAGTGTGACGGTGGCGTCGGGTTCGTACCAGACGATCTACGTCAGCGATGAGTGGGAGCTGTCGGCGCGCTTCTCGGTCACCCTCGGTGTCCGAGCCGACGCGTCCAAGCCGTGGGCGCGGACCCCCTATGTGGCTGCTGTCGATTCGATATATCGCCTTCGCACCGATCGCATGCCCGCGACCGACATCCAGTGGTCGCCACGCTTCGGCTTCAACTACGACCTAACGAGACCCGACGGTGCCCGCACCCAGTTGCGCGGCGGTGTCGGTCGGTTCACCGGACGTGCGCCCCTCTTCTGGCTCTTCGGTGGGTTCGCCGCGTACGGTCTGGCGTCACGGACACTCCAGTGTGGATCGCTCCCCAGCGACGCCGGTCCAGCGCCCGCGTTTCGTCCCGATTTTCGCAATCCACCGCTCGCGTGCGCGGGCGGTCAGACCTTCGGCGGGTCAACGATGGCGGAGATTGATGTGCTCGACTCGCGCTTGCACTCGCCACAGTCCTTGCGCGCGTCGCTCGCTTTGGATCGGGAGCTCGCGTTCGGTGTCGTCGCCACGATCGAAGGCCTCTACACCCGCACGACCCAGGCAATCTTCTACTCTCCGATCAACCTCAGCGAACCGGCCGCCGTCGATCGACATGGCCGAATCCTCTACGGTACCATCGATATCACTGGAGCGGCGACGCCCACCCGTCTCGCCCCGCGCCTCGGCGATGTCGTTTCGATTACGAACCAGTCCAGAGATGACGCCTATGACGTGACCGGCGAGCTGCGACGGGAGACGCGCAGCCTCGATGCGGCTGTCTCCTTCAGCTTCGGCCATGTCCGTGATGTCGAGAGCCCGCGGACAGTGAGCGCGCTCCTCACCGACAACTGGCGCTTCGCGCGGCCAACGGCCGCTCGCCAGGATGCACTCACACTTGGCACATCGGACTTCGATCAGCCGTATCGCGTGCGCGCGTCAGGCACACTCCGTTCTCCCTGGCGAACGCTGCCGACAGAGTTGTCATTCTTCTATATAGGCGGATCGGGATTCCCATTCACTTATGTCGCGGGCGGAGGGTCTCGGCGCGGTGATCTCAACGCCGACGGAGCGGTTGGGAACGACCCGATCTACATCCCGCGCAGCGCCTTCGACACGGCCGAGATCCGATTCGGCGGCTCCCCAGCGGAAGTTGCTGCCCAGCAGGCCACATTCGATCGCTTCATCGATCGCTCCACGTGCCTGCGGAAAGAGCGCGGCCGAATCATCTCTCGCAACGGGTGCCGGTCGCCATGGATGAACGTGGCGAACCTCGCGCTTCGGCAGTCGCTGCCCACCATCGGCGCGCATTCACTCGAACTCGAGGCGCAGGTATTCAATGTTTTGAATTTACTTAATGCGCGCTGGGGCAAGATTGCGTTGCCGACGGGGGTGACACTCGCGACCACGAGTCAGATTCCGTTGTTGTCCCAGGTGGGCGAGACGATGGGCGAGGCCCCGCAGCCGGTCTACCGGTTCGACTCGACGTTGGCGCAGTACGGCTCCGAAAACGTCGACTCGTATTACCAGCTTCAGTTCGCCGTTCGCTACTCCTTCTGACCGGACCCTCATGCACCATTTCGATCGGACGCTTCTCAATGCGTCGGTCATCCTCGCCTGCTGCTGTTGCGGGCGCGATACCCCGGCGCAGCGAGTGGAAGGCCGCCCAACGCGCGTGCTCGTCCTGTTCCAGCAGCAAGCCGAGGCGCCTCCGATGCTGGAGTTCACGGAGCGATTCCGCCGCACGCTGCAAGACGAGATGCGGTCGCCCGTCGAGTTCTATCAGGAGGCTCTGGATCTCGATCGGTTCGCTGAGCGCGAGCGTTCGTCGTCGCTTCTCGGGTACTTCCAGGATAAATATCGCGGGCTGGGCATCGATGTCGTCGTCGCGGTCGGCGAACGCGCCCGGAAGTTCGCGGTCGAGCCGTTGAACGCCGTCCTGCCGGGTGTTCCGATCGTCTTTGCACTCTGCGCGGAGCCGCAAACCGATCCTTCCTCCCTGCCCGCCCACGTGACGGGCCGGCTGGCGATGGCTTCGCGCTTTGGTCCCACACTGGCAATGGCGCGACGCCTCCAGCCAGACGCGCAACGTGTCGTGATTGTCGGTGGCGCGGGCGCGGCCGACTCCGCCAGCGTGCTCGCCGCCGTGAGTGCCACGCATTCGTTAGGCGATGCCCTTCCCGTCGTCATCGTTCAGGGGCTTTCTCTCGACGCGACCCTCCCCAAGCTGCGGAAGCTCCCGCGCCACTCGATCGTGCTGTTTGCGAATTATCGGCAGGACGGCCAGGGCCACTCATTCGAACCACTGGATATCGTCGGCAGTCTGGCACGAGCGGCGGCGGCGCCGATGTACGCGCAGCTCCGCAGCTACGTCGGAGAGGGGGTGGTCGGCGGCTCCGTAGCGCGCTTCGATGAGGAAGGCATCCGCACGGCGCTGCTCGTGGTTCGAGTGCTGCGGCGGCGTGTCGGGGAACCGATGCCTTCCGTTCAGACCATCCAACACTCGTTCGCCGCCGACTGGCGTCAACTCCGGCGCTGGGGCCTCGCCGAGTCACGCTTGCCCAAGGGTACCGACCTCCTGTTTCGCGAGCCCACTGCCTGGGAGCGCTACCGGGCAATCGTGCTTGCCGCACTCGTCATCGCCGGTGCGGAGTTCCTGCTGATCGCTCGTCTCCTGATCGAGCGTAGTCAGCGGAGGCGTGCCCAGTTCGTGCTCGAGGAGCAACAACGAAGCGCGGAGGCGGCGCGGCGTCAGATTGCCCACATGGGACGTGTGGCCGTCGTCGGCGAATTGGCGGCCACGATCTCACACGAGATCCGTCAACCGCTCGCCGCGATGCGGAGCAACGCGGAAGCGGGCGCACTCTTCCTCTCACGGAACGCGCCCGACTTCGTGCCCACGCATAGACGCTTTTTCGAGATACTGTTCCAGGACATCACGGCCGAGAATGAGCATGCTTCGGCGATCATCACGCGAATTGGCGCGCTCGTGCGAGGAGAGGTGCTGCCACGAGCACCTGTAGACCTGAATGAGGTCTGTCAATCGGCCGCGCGGCTTCTGGAGCACGAGGCGGAAGCTCGTCGGGCCAACATCACGCTGTTGCTCTGTACGCGCTCCGCGCTCGTCATCGGTGACGCGGTAGAATTTCAACAAGTCGTGCTGAATCTCGCCCTGAACGCCCTCGACGCATGCAGGTCCGCCGCTGAGCCACGCGTCATCATCAGTACCGATGCGCGCGACCACGAAGTCGAATTCGCAGTGCACGACAATGGGAGCGGCATCACCGCCGATGTTCGGCAGCATCTCTTCCAGTCTTTCTTCACGACGAAGTCGACGGGACTCGGGCTGGGTCTCGCGATCGTTCAGTCGATCGTCGAGCGTCACAATGGCCGAGTATGCGTCGACAGCAACGAGCACCTGGGAGCGACGTTTCGTGTTCTGATACCGCGTCTGCCGAGCGCCGAGGTGCCTACAGTCCAGCGCCTCAACTCATCGTCGCCGGCGATGCGACAAGCGTCTGGTAGATCCAGCTTCGCGTCGAGCCGCTGATGATCAGGCTCGATCAGAGACGCATCTGAATGCGTGACTGAAAGAACTGCGTCACGCTTCTCGCGCCGAGCTTGGTCAACACACCGTACCCATAGGCGAACTCGAAGCGCAGGTTGTCGGTCATGTACCAATTGATCATCGGCGTCACCCGCCAGAAGATGCCGCCCTGCAGCGGCCCGTTGGTGAGATTGCTATACGAGAACTTCACCATCGGGCCCCACCCCCCGGATGCGCCCTGAATGATCGTGCTGTCTGGCGACACCTCGCGGAAATAGCTGCCGGCCATGTTGTAGGACCGCGTCTCCCCCGTGGTGAGCCACTGCACAAAGGCTTCTCCGCCGTGAAACCAGGGATTTCCCGTCTCCGGCGAGCTCACTCTCTGCCAGTAGTACTCACTGCCGAGCAGTACGCGACCAGGTCGATAGTACAGCTCGGGGCCGAACGTCATCGCGGAGCGCGCCGGAAATTTCTTGGTGTCGATGAAATACGATGCGGGGAACGCTTCGGGCTTGGAACGGAGTTGCAGCGAGTCTTTGTCCGGCTGGCCGATGCGAAAGTTCATACCAGCGTGAACCAGCGTACCTCTGTCTTCCGAGGTTGCCGACACCCAACCCGTGCGTGCCACGAACTGGTAATTGTACGACGAGAAGCTCTGGCCCTCGGACAGCGCATCCATGAAGGCTCCAAGATTCCAGAACCAGTGGGCAGTTGGGATGTAGCCGAGCCACTTGATGCCATCGGCCAGAAGCGGAATCGTGGCGTCGGTAAAGGGAAGCCGCTCCATCGACCAGCCATCGTAGCCGACCATGACCTTGTTCAGACTGAATCCTTCCTTGGCTCGGCCGAGGAAGAAGTGGCTGTGGATTTCGGGCACCGCGACCATCAGTCCGGTCTGTCGCATCAACCACTTGCTCGTGGCGGCGTCGTACATGATGCCAGCCTGCCAGGTGAATGGCCGCTTCGAGCGAAATCGCCCGCCGAGGATGAAGCGGAAGTCACGGAGCTTGATCTGAGCATTCAGCTTCGGGAACTGTCGCTCGCTCGCTGTATCCTGGGAGTATGCGATGGCGTCGAAGAGCAGGCCGCCGCCGACGTGCAGTGTCGTGAAACCGAGGTTCCACTCGGGACGGCCGAGGAGTGCTCGGCGCGATGGTTCACCGTCGGCCTCGCCGGCGGTGAGCTCAGTGGCGAGCGTCGAATCCGACGGCGCTTTCTCGGTCGGCGTCCGCGGCTTTTGCGCTGACGCGATCGTACTCGTCATGCAAGCCGCGATGGAGAGGATCCACCGCCTTCGTCTCCAGCCAACGAACAGGGACACGATGCTGTGCCGAAGGCGGCGGCTCGGGTGTCGAATCGCTCAGTACTCGTCGAAGTATCGCTGGATCGTCTTCGGGTCGGCTGTCGTAAGCAGCGCGAGTCGAAGCAGGACCCGGGCCTTCTGCGGGTTCAAGCCTAACGATGCGACGAGATGCAGACTATCGTCGTTCACTTCGACGTTCCGTCCGACCTGTCCAGTGGTCACTCGCGATGAGCGGACACAGAGGACGCCCCGCCTGGCTTGCGCCGCCAGGGCCACGAGCGCGCTCTTCGTCATGTTGCCATTGCCGACGCCGGCGATCACGATTCCCTTCGCGCCCGCCGCCGCGGCGGCGTCGATGAGCGCACCGTCCATGTTCTCCGTCGCCATAATGATGTCGACGCGCGGCAAGACGGTGCCATTGTTCACGGTGAATGCGGAGTTGAGCGTGTTCTTGCCAACGGGTCCGCGATACCACTCGACCTCGCCGTAGGCAACGGTGCCGATCAGCCCGGACAGCGGCGACATGAATGTCTGCACGGCCGTCGTACTAGTCTTGGTCAGCGACGACGCGCCATGGATCCAATCGTTGACGACGACGAGGATACCGCGGTTCGCGGCGCCCTTGTTCGCCGCGACGGCGACGGCGTTATAGAAGTTCAGTGGTCCGTCGGCGGACAACGCGGTGGACGGCCGCATCGAAGCCGTCAGAACCACCGGCTTCGTCGACTTCACGACGAGGTTCAGGAAGTACGCCGTCTCCTCGATGGTGTCCGTGCCGTGGGTGATGACGACCCCTGCGACGTCTGGCCTCGCGAGCAGCTCGTTCACCCGATTCGCGAGTTTCAGCCATACTTCGTCATTCATGTCCTGCGAGCCGATATTGGAGATCTGCTCGCCTGAGAGGTGGGCCAGCTTTTTTGCCTGGGGTACGGCGTTGAGCAGTTGCTCGACGCCAACCTGGCCACTCGAGTAGCCAGCTTGAACGTCGCTCGCGGCGGCCCCGGCAATCGTGCCGCCGGTGGCAAGGACCACCACGTGCGGCAGAGGGTCTTTGCCGTTGCCATCAGCACCCTGCGCCGTGGCGCGAGCGCTGGCGGCGACGACGAGTAGCGACACGATTACCGCGAAGCGGATCTGTCGCGTGCGAGCCTCGGAATTCCACATGGCAATCCTCCAGGATGATCGAACACTCAGCGAGCAACGATGACGCATTGATTCGTCTCCGGCGTCAGTCGCCGCGTCCGGAGCCGGTGAGCGCGGCGGGGCTCAAAATCTCCTCGATCTGCGCGTCGGTGAGGATGTGCCTCTCGCGGACCAGCTCGAGAATCCCCTCGCCCGATTTCAGTGCCTCTGCCGCCAGCTCGGTCGCCTTGTCGTATCCGATGACAGGGTTGAGCGCCGTCACCGTTCCGATGCTCGACTCGAGATAGTGCTGACAGACGTCCGCATTGGCCGTGATGCCTTCGACACAGTGCTTCCGCAGCGTCTCCGCCGCGTTCACGAACAACGTCTGCGACTCGAAGATGCAGGCAGCCATGACTGGCTCGAACGCATTGAGCTGGAGCTGTCCCGCCTCCGCCGACAGCATAACGACGAGGTCATTTCCCATCACGCGATAGGCAACCATGTTGGTCACTTCCGGAATCACCGGATTGACCTTGCCCGGCATGATCGACGAGCCGGGCTGTGTAGCTGGCAGATTGATCTCGTGCAGCCCGCAGCGCGGACCTGAGGACAGGAGCCGCAGGTCGTTGCCGACCTTCGCGAGCTTGATCGCCAGACTCCGGAGCGCGGACGAGTAGAGGACGAACGCCTGGGTGTCCTGCGTCGCTTCGATGAGGTCGGTCGCGAGCCGGATTGGAAGGTTCGTGATCGTCGCGAGATGATCGGTGCACTTCTGAGCGTAGCCGGCGGGGGCGTTGAGTCCCGTGCCGATTGCCGTGCCTCCCATGCTGATCTCACAGAGCACGACCCTCACTGCCTCGAGCGCGCGGATCTCGTCCGCGAGCGTGCGCGCGAAGGCGTTGAACTCCTGACCGAGCGTCATCGGGACCGCGTCCTGGAGCTGCGTGCGGCCCATCTTGAGAATGTGAGAGAACTCTCTTCCCTTGGCTCGGAAGGCCTCGATGAGCTTCTCGAAGGCGTTGATGATCTCGCCGTTTCCGAGCGCCATGCCGACGTGCATCGACGTGGGGTACGAGTCGTTCGTCGACTGCGAGCGATTGACGTGGTCATGCGGATCGAGGTACTGGTACTCACCCTTCTCGTGCCCCATGAGCTCGAGAGCGCGATTCGCGATGACCTCGTTCGCGTTCATGTTCGTCGACGTCCCGGCGCCGCCTTGAAACACATCGAGCTTGAACTGGTCGTGCAGCTTGCCGTCGATGATCTCCTGACAGGCACCTTCGATCGCGCTGAGGATCTCACGTGAGAATCCGCCCGTCTCGAAGTTGGCCCGCGCCGCGGCGAGCTTCACCATCGCCAGCGCCTTGATGAAATGCGGATACAGGCTGAGCTCTACACCCGAGATCCGGAAGTTTTCGAGTGCGCGCGCGGTCTGCACGCCGTAGTACGCATCCGCGGGCACGGCAAAGTCGCCGAGGAGATCGTGTTCGATCCGTGTTTTCGTCGAGGGCATTGCGGCCTCATTCCTGGAGTGGATTCGCAACGTAGGAAGTGGCCGTCGCCCAACCCCATGGGACCATGGTCTCAGCTTATTGCCGCTGCGCGGCTTCCCACGCGCGCACCTTCCGCCGCGCGCTGTCGAACAGTCGCTCGTAGTTGCCGGCGCGAACCTTCACCCGGGCCTCAGCGGTCAGAGCTGCCCAGAGCGGAGCATAGATGTTGTACGTTCGGAGCCACGCCTCGGCAGACCTAGGACCGACGGCGTCCGTTCCAAACAGGAAACGATCCGGAAAGCGATTGATGAGCGCCGCGCCAATGCGTGTGGCCTCGGGCGATGCAACGAGATACTTCGCCACCTCATCCCAGGAGATGTCGAAGTAGAGATTGCTGAACGCCGGATCGTCGAGCAGCGCGGCGAGGATCGCGGCGTGGTTCTTCACCGGTCGCACGACGCGACCGACGCCGGTGTGCGCCCAGATGATTGTCGTGTTCGGGTGGCGCGCGACGAGCGCCTTCATCTGGTCGAGATACGCCGCGCGCGCGGTGTCGCTCGGGAACGGCACGTCCATGTCATTGTGGATGAGCACGAGAAGGCCGATCTCGCCTGCAGTGGCGAGGACGCTGTCGATCGCGGCATCGATCAGACTGGCCGGTCCGGGCCGCACTTTGTCCGAGACGAATTCCTTGTGCACGGTGAATTCGCCGATCCCCTCGAATACACCGGGGAAGGTCTTGAGCACGCGTCGGATGTGCTCCGAGGCGTACATGTCCCCGGGATTGAATCCCGTGATCATCGGATCGAAACGCTCGCGCTCCGCCGGGGACAGCGAGCGGTACTGCATCGCGATGTATGCGTCGGTAAACGAGTAGTAGTAGAGGGGCGCGTCGCTCTGGAGATAGTAGGTCGGCGCCCTGTCGCCGGAGACGCCGTGCGCCCACTCCTGCTGCAGCGGGATGCCGAAGAGTGCGACCCGTCCGATGGTGTCGCCCATCAGCTTCAGAACATCATGAATGTCCGGCCCGCGCTGGACGTAGTTCGTGAGATGGAAATGCACGTCGTTCACGACCACGCGACTCGCCGACGTTGCCTGCGCCGCGAGCTGCTGGCCCACACACGTCGCGGCGATCGGGAAGGCGTGTCTCGCGAGCACTGCGCAGGTATGGACGAGGCGGCTCGAGTGAGCGCGGTGCG
>JAJKIR010000221.1 GCA_021154325.1 Gemmatimonas sp. | reverse complement strand
CTCAGATCTCAGTCCTGAGATCGGGCTCTCTCTCTGCACCAGGCTGGCATCTCACCCGGTAGGGCGAGTCCAGAATCGAGACCTCGGCAGCGAGCTGTCAGACGTGAGATTGAGATCTTATTCTCACGTCTGCTGTCTCGAGGCCGAGGTCTCGATTCTGGACTCGCCTTCGTGGGTGAGATGTGTGCCCGCCACATCGAAAAAGATCGATCTCAACTCTGAGATCTCAGAGCTCAGTCTCACTCCTCCGAAGGCGCGCCACCAGTTCGCGCTACCTGATCGGCGCGAATCTTCCCCGGATCGAACTTCCGAGCGCTCGCGAGCATCTTGTCGATCGTCTCGTCGAAGTCCGCGGTCGGCTTGCGCTGGAAGCGCAGCGGATTCACGCGCGCGACGATGAAGGCCTTGAGGTACGGGCTCTCCATGCCGCGCTCCTTGAGCGCCTTCACCGCATCGTTCACCGCCTCGTTGAGCGCGAGCAGCTTCTCGGCGCGCTCGCGGCGCGTCGCCAGCGCGTTAGGCAGCTTCGCGGCGAGGAACTTGTCGCAGCGCTTGAGGACGGGATGGTACGCGCCGCCGGCGAAGCGGCCGTTTTGCTGGTAGCAGAGACCGAGTGTCACCAGCGCCGCCTCCTCGAACTCGACCGCGAACTCGCGCTCCGGTCGGTCGTCGAGGGCGGCGAGGGCTTCGGCCAGACGCACCACCTCGAGCGCGCGTTCGCGCAGGTTGTGCGCCTTCTCGGTGTTGAGAAGGAGGATGCGGTGCGCGACTTCAGGCTCGGGAACCACCAGCGCGACAACGGACTTCGCGCCGAGCTCCTTCAGGGCACCGAGGCGATGATAGCCGTTAGGCGACCAGTACTTCCCTTCCCCCGCCGGTACGGCGATCACGGGATCGAGGAATCGGTCGAGCGTGTCGATGGCTTTCGCGAGCCGGCCAACGTGCGCCTCGGAGAGGTCGCGCTGGAATGGCGTCGGCTCGACGCGATCGAGTGGCAGCCCGGCGAGGAGCTGCCAGTGACCGCCGAGTGGATCGCGGTAGGTGGCGAGGACCGATCCGCCGTCGTCCTCGATCGTTCGGGCAAGCGTCGACACCGACACGGGAATCGACTGGCTCGTCAAGCGACGGGCCTCGAGGCCGCGCGAGGCGGCGGGAACTTCGACCTTCTTCTTTCGCGTGCGCTTTTTGGCAGTAGCCACAGTACCACTAATGTCGCTCAGCCCCGCCGAACGCGCACCTCGTCACGCTGATTCTGGAGCACGATCGGATCGGGCGGTGCACCGGGCCCGAGTGCGGGAAGCGGCTGCCCGCCGTTCACGCCTGGGGCCGAGGACCCGTTGGCGTTCGTCGCGGCAGCCGCGTTCTGCGTCATGATCTTCGTCATGAAGCGCTGGCCTTCGGACACGCGCTCCACCTCGACGGCGATCGTGTCCACCGCCTGCTCGAGCCGCTCCAATCGCTGCGCGGCGTCGTACCAGCCGGGCGGCATCGCAGGCTTGGTCGAGCGGCGCCACATCAGGCGTCCCAGCGATGCCGCGAGCGGGCCGAGGACGAAGAGGATGAAGACGATCGAGATGCCTGTCACCTGTCCGGAGCTGATGTTGCCAAAGGGTCGTAGCATGACGCCAGTCGACGTCGTGACGTTCGACTGATAGAGCGCGCGTCCTGACTCGGCGAGATCCTGCTCCATCTGCTGGAGCCGGTCGTCGATGATGCGAAGCTGTTGCTCGAGCCCCGATCGGCTCGCGCCCGAAGACCGCTCGTAGGCGCGGGCGATCGAGTTCCGGCGGTCGCGGACGTTGATGATCTGACTCGAGAGGGCTTCCCGCTGCGCCTGCAGAATCGCTTGCTCGGCGGGCGTGCGAGGCACACGCCAGACCGTGGTCCCACTCGGCCCAACGGTGATGATGGAGGGGGGCGCCGGCGGTGCGGGCTGCACGATGATCGTGCCCGGGCCGGGCGTGGTCGGCGCTTGGAGGAAGGATGGCATGCGGCCTTATACGGTTCGGACGGGAGCGAGGTTACAGGTTGCCGCCCTGCCTCATTGTCGTCCGGGTCACCTGCAGTCGCGTCGAGTCGATTCGCCGCGGCACCAGCCCAGGACATCTCGTCCGACCACGCTCTCTGATTCCGTGGCGGCGGCGGGTAACCGCAGGTGAGCGAGCAGAAAACCACCGACTCTGCGCTCGTACTCGAGCGGCGAGTAGTCGTGAATGTCCTCGTGTCCGGCGCCGCGCACCTCCCACAGCTCCTTCGGGCTCTGGGCGTGGGCGAAGAGAGCGCGGGTCTCCTCGAGTTTGGTGTAGTGGTCGTCGGTGCCGGCGATCACGAGGAGTGGCTGCTCGACCCTGCCAATGGCATCGATGGGACGCAACCGGTCCGGATCGACACCGATGCGCGGCGCCACGAGACCGATGAGCGCGGGCGCGATCGCATTGCCGAGGAATCCGAATGGTCCGAACCAGGTGTGCAGCCGATCCGTGACGGCGTCGTCGAATGTCGGATAGACCGACTCCAGGACGAGCGCGTCCACCGCCAACGGCTTCGGTCCAACGAGAGTAGCGGCTCCACCCATCGAGATGCCGATGATACCGACGCGCTCGCCCGGGGCCGACGCCCGCAGGAAAGCGAGCGCGGCCGCGGCGTCGAGGCTCTCGAGCTCTCCGAAGGTGATGTGTCGACCGGGACTCTCGCCATGCGCCTGGAAGTCGGGCGCCAGGATCGTGAACCCCGCCTGGTGGAGAAAGGCCGCTCGGGCCAACATGCTCGCGCGGTTTCCACCCATGCCGTGGAGCAGGAGCACAGCGCCCGCGCCCCTGCGGCCCGGCGCGAGCCAGGCCCTGATGGCACTTCCCGATCTGCTCGGAAAGACGACCGTGCGCGCGCCCAGAGTGACGGGCGCATTGCCAACGATGCTCCGTGCGGGCCGCGCGAGGACGCAGCCGCTCGCGCCGCTCAGAAACATTGCGGCGGTGAGGATCCGTACCAATCGTTGCGCGCTCGAGACCTTTCGCATCTGCCCCCCAACTAAGCACGAGCCGTTCCGTCGGCCGCAGGGTATCGAGAGAGCCGCCGGTCGTGCGTGACCGCACGAAGGCGGCGCGTGTCTTTGTAGACGAGCCGCTTCATATGCCCATCGGTATCGCCTGGCACACCGTCGTCCTCTTTTTCGGCCTCGTCGCGTTCACCCCGACGAGGCTGGGAGATCTGCGCGCCCATCCGATGCCGATCGCGGATTTCGCGGCGGCGGTGGCGCGGGTGGCGACGTTGCAGGCGCACGAGGACAGCATCGTCGCTCCGGGCGGCGGCTCGATTCTCCTGTCGCACGGCCATCGCACGGCGCGGGTCGTCGTGCTCTTCCACGGCCTCACCGATTCGCCGCTGCAGTACTTCCCCTTTGCGCAGCGGCTGTTCGAGCAGGGCGACAATGTGTTCGTGCCGCGGCTGCCCCATCACGCGGAAAAGACCGGGAACGTCGCGACGCTGGGCTCACTCACTGCCGAGGAGCTGCGCGACCTCGGCGACCGCTCGGTGGATGTGGCGGTGGGGCTCGGAGACACCGTCATCGTTTCGGGACTGAGCGCGGGTGGGACGATCGCGGCGTGGGTGGGCCAGTATCGGGCGGACGTCCACCGGGTGGTGCTCGTGGCGCCGGCGCTCGAGGTCACGCACGTGCCGTCGCTACTCCACGGCGCGGTGCTGCGGCTCGCGCTGCGGGTGCCTAACGTGACGCGCGCGTCACCGCGCGACAGCACCGAGCCGGATCGGGAGCCTGGGTGGGCGACGCACGCCGTTGCGCAGACGCTCAAGTTGGGTGTCGCCGTCCGGAAGTCCGCGGCGGCGGGCGCGCCCGCGGTGAAGGAGGTTTCGATCCTGCTCAACGCGCACGACCACACGATCGCGAACGGTGCGGCGATCGACCTGGGGCGCAGCTGGCAGCGGCATGGCGCCGTGACGCAGATCTACATGCTTCCCGACTCGCTGCGTCTCCCGCACGACATCATCGACCCGCGGCATCCGGGGAACGACGTGGGTGCAGTCTATCCGGTGCTCGACGCGCTGATCGCGGGCGCGCGGCCGAGTAGCCTCGTGGGTGAGGTGAAGTAGCAGCGTTGCGCCGTCGCGAATTCGGGGGTACTCTGTAAGCCCGCCGGCCACGAGTCTCTGGCAATGACGAGCCGCTCCGTCCCGTTGCGTAAGCTCTCACCAGAGCGGTGGCGCACGCTCGAGCCGCTCGTCGACGCCGCCATCGAACTGCGCGGCAGCCGCCGTAGTCGCTTCATGGACGAGGCGTGCGGAGAGGACATCCAACTCAGGGCGGAGCTCGAGTGGATGGTCGCCGAATGTCTGCGCAGCGATCCACTACTCGACCGGCCGGCAACCGATCGCTTCGCGTTTCTGCTCGAGGCCCAGCGTCCCGCCGTCCTGCCCCCAGCGATTCTCGCCGAGCGCTTTCGCCTCGATCGAGAGTTGGGTCGCGGCGGTATGGCCACCGTGTATCTGGCCTACGATCTCAAACACGGCCGCGAAGTCGCCCTGAAGACGATGCGTCCGGAGATCGCGGCGTTCCTTGGCGGTGAGCGCTTTCTCTCGGAAATAGAGGTCACGGCAGCGCTGCGGCATCCGCACATCCTGCCGCTGTTCGACTCCGGCGAAGCAGACGGATGCATCTACTTCGTGATGCCGTATGTCGAGGGCGGGACGTTACGAGACCGGCTCGTGCGCGAGGGTCCCCTGAACACGGCAGACGCATTGCGCATCGCGATGCAGGTCGCCGAAGGACTCGAGGCCGCGCACGCTCACGGCTTCGTGCATCGTGACGTGAAGCCTGAGAACATTCTCCTCGCGGCCGGCGGACGTCACGCGTACGTCGCGGACTTCGGCATTGCCATGGCCATCAGTCGTGCCGGCGAGACCGAGGCAATCACCGCGGGTCTCCGTCTCGGGACGCCAGCATACATGAGTCCCGAGCAACTCCACGGGGCCGATGATCTCGACGGTCGAACGGACATTTACAGTCTCGGCCTCGTGTTGCACGAGATGATTCATGGGAAGCTCCCCCGCCGCACCGCGCACGCGGATCGGCTGAGCGCGCGCGAGCGCGGCGCCGCAATCGCTCTCGAGGCGCGACGACAGCTTCGCCATCGCCGGCTCAGCCGAATCGTTAGGCGCGCCACGGACGAGTCGCCGGCGCGTCGCCATGAAACGGCCAGCGAGCTCGCGCGCGACCTTCGCGTACTGCTGGAGAGCGAGGGCACGAGTCGCGCACGGCGCTGGTGGGCCGGCGCGGGCGCTGCCAGCGGGGTCGCCGCCCTTCTGCTCGGCGCCACGTCGCCAGCGATCCAAGCCCGCGTGCGGGGGTGGATTGGCAGCGACGTCGATTCCGAGCTCACCGTGGTGCTGCCCTTTCGCAGCGACACGAGGGACCGCGCGCTCCTCACCGGCGATAACGTTGCGCGACTGCTTTACGACGCCCTTGGGCGCTGGAAGGACGTGAGGCTCGGCGACGAATTGCGCGCGGTCGAGGCGGGGCGTCGCGCCAGCACACGATCCGCGACACTCGAGCAGGCGCGATCCATCGCGCGCAGCCTCGGCGCTGGCCGATTCGTGTGGGGAGAAGTCACGGCGCAGCGCGGCGGAACGCGCATCAGCGCGCAGCTCTACGATGAGCGGCAACTGTCGCAGCCGACAGGGTACGTCGCGTATGTCACCTCGGATGACGGCGACGCTGGCGGCAAGATCGAGCAGGTCGCCGATTCGCTCATCGCGAGGTACATCGGCACCCCTGCCGCCAGCGCGGGCGCTCGCGGAACATCGAGCTTCGCCGCGCTGAAGAAATATGCCGATGGCTACGCCGCTCTCCGCGTGTGGAACACCGACCTCGCCGAGGCCGAGTTCCGCGCCGCGGCCGAGCTCGACCGGCATTTCCCACAGGCGTGGCTTGGCGTTGCGCAGAGCATTGCATGGCGCGGAGCGAGCAGACCACCGGATTGGTTGGACCCGGCTTCCCGGGCATTAGCAGACTCTAATGTCCTGAGCGACCATGATCGGATGCTCGCCGGCGCGCTTGTCGCACTCGCGCAGTGGCGCATGCCTGAGGCGTGCGACAGCTATCGGCGGCTCCTCGCACGGGACGATCGCGACTTCGCCGCGCACTTCGGTCTTGGCGAATGCCTATCGACGGACCGAGTCGTGATTGCGGACCGAAGGAGCTCCACGGGCTGGAGCTTCCGGGGAAGTCTGCACAGCGCCATTGGAGAGTATCGTCGGGCGCTGGAGCTCGTCCCATCCTATCTCGAGGGATCGCGCGGCCAGAGCTTTGCCCGGCTCACAGAGCGGATTCTGTTCACTGATCCCGGCGACTATCGACGTGGCTTCGCGCTCACGCCAGACACGCTCTGGTTCGGTGCCTGGCCCGAGATCGAAGGTGATACGCTGGCGTTCCATCCGCGGCCGCGTGCGGTCTTTGTCGCCACACCGGAGCCGTCGTCGAATCAGGCAGCAGTGGCGCGAAACCGAGAGTTGCTGCGCGCGCTCACGGCGCGGTGGGTCGCGTCATTTCCCGGCAGCGCCATCGCTCACGAACAGCATGCCGCGGCGCTCGAGGCGCTCGGCGTCCTCGACACACTCGACGCTACCCGGCTCGCTCCCGGCGCGCTGGGGACGATCGTTCGCGCGCGAGCGCTCAGCGCTACGGCTGGCGTGGAGAGTGGTATTCAGCTGGCGGCGACGCAGACCCGGCTCTTCCTCAAGCTGCGTCGCTTCGGGCAAGCGCACGCATTGGCCGAGTCGACCTTGGTGGCGCACGCGACTCCCTCGCCCCGCGAAGCGGGCATGCTCGCGCCGTTCGCCGCGCTGGGCGGTCATGCGCGCCTGGCAGCCCGATTGATGGCGACCGCTGCGCTCGACAGCGCGAGCGAGTTCTTCTCCGATCGACAGGGCGGCGGGAACATCCTGCCGGTATCGGTGCTCACGGCCGCGGGACGTCTCGCGGGCTATGCCTCGCTCGCGGCGCCCGCCGACAGTCTCCGCGACGCACACGAACGGCTCGAGCGCGCCATCACGGCCGGAGTGCGATCTCGAGATCAAGACGGTGTTCGCCTAACGGCTGCGCTTCCGTCGGTGCTGCAGGCGGGACCGGAGCTGAGCGGTCCAGCTCTGGCGACGTTACGCGGCTCGCGCAATCGATTGCTTCTACTGTGGCAGGCGCTGGCGCGAGGCGACACGGCTGGTGCTCGTCGTGGCGTCGAACGCGAAGCGACCCGCAGCGCCGTCGCCGACTTCGCGCCCGCGCCCGACGTGTCGCTCCAGTACGCCCTGCTCGCGCTGGCGATCCACGATACGAGCAGCGCGACGACCCTCCTCGACCGCGTCGCCACCGCGCTCCCGGCGCTCGGTGCACGCCTAACGACCGAGCTCTTTCCCGCCGCCGCGCTGCCGCGCGTTCTGCAGTTGCGTGCTCGTCTCGCCACGAAAGACGCCGAGGCGAGGAAGCTCTGGTCGTCGGCGCGAGTGCTCTGGTCGGATGCCGATCCGGAGCTTCGGGCGCTCGCCGATCGAGTGCCGTGACAATCGTGAAGTGCGTTCCCGCAGTGCCAACATTCTCTGGAGACGACCATGGGTGCAGCTCGGTCTTTCGTCGTAATCGGCACGATCACGGCGACCGTGATCGTCCTTGCCACCACACGTGGGCAGAGCGCGGGACCAACGCCGCCAGCGTGGCGCGAACGGTTCGCGACGGCTATGGAGAAGGTTCGGTTCGACAGCGAACAGGCACCAGTCTTCTATCCCGGGACCCCGAAGGGAGTGTATCCGAAGGGCGCCGAATCCCTTCGCATCGCGACGCCGTCGAGGCGCGATTCGGGTTCGGTCGGTCGTGTCATCGCCCGCATCAGGAGTGACAGCGGCTATCCGCGGCTCGGCATCGCGGCAGGCACCAATTATCTCTGGCAGGAAGCTGACGGCCGCAGTGTGCGCTTTCTCGTGATTCCGGCGAATGCGACCGCGCCGATGAAGTGGTTGAACGTGCGACATCACGAACATCGGTGGCCAACGAGAAGAGCGAGGCTGGTGATCATGGAAGACAGCACCGACGGCGGCGGAGGGGCGTTGCCAGTGCCGCCGCCGCCGACCTCGCCCACGGTGAAGGCGCTGACCTTCCTTTGCAGCAGCGACTGCACTTCTTCTTCCGTGCAATGGTGCACCGCAAAGGACACGTCGAAGCTGCATGCAACGTTGGCCAGTCCGACGAGCGCTCTCGTCGCGGAGGTTGGGCACTACTTCGCGCGCAATCGAGTGTCGTGGAACGCGCCGTGAGCGCCGTTAGGCGCGCTCCATGAGACAGATCCCCGACCACGGCCGCTTGCCCTGCGCACCGTTCGAGTCTGGAAGAAAGGAGAAGAGCTTCAACATCCACGGCAGGCGACGCGTCCGAGCAGCGGCCCTGAACGTCGATTGGACGTCGAGCGGACGCCAACCGTATGGCGCGAAGAACGCCGGGCCTTCCGGAGGAGCGAACTTGAATGGCGCTCCAGCCTGCGCGAGCTCGGCGCCGCCGCCCTGGGTGCGGAGCATCTCGAGCAGCCCCGGCGAGACGATGTCGAACGCCCAGTACCGAAACGAAGCTTCGCGCGCGAGATCGGTGGCGAGCACGCCAACGTCCTCGGCGCTCAGATAGAGCAGCAACCCCTCGCTGGCCACCATCACCCGCTTCGACGTCGCGCCGACCTGCGCGAAGAGCGCGCGCCGCTTGGCGACGTCGGAGAGGTCGAGCGTCACACGCTCGAGGGCGCACCGCGGCTTCTCGCCGGCGAGCACCTCCTCCTTGTACGCGAGGAGCTCCGGCAGATCGACCTCGATCCAGCGCAGCGTTGGCGGGAGCTCCATGCGATA
Source organism: Gemmatimonas sp. (assembly GCA_021154325.1). GTDB lineage: Bacteria > Gemmatimonadota > Gemmatimonadetes > Gemmatimonadales > Gemmatimonadaceae > AG2. Next base: position 550 of record JAJKIR010000221.1, on the reverse strand, counting down.
CGGGCGCGCGTCGAGCCCCGCGGCGAGGTTGAGTATCGTATCAACTCCGGCGGCGAGGCAGCGCGCGATGTACTGATCGAAGAGGTACGTGCGCATCACCCACGACCACGAGTTGCGCTCGTGCATCTTCATCGCCGCCGCAATCTGCTCGCCGCGCTCGCCGGCGAGCCTCCGCGCGTAGGGATCGCGGAAGAGCGCGTCGCTCCGCTCGGTTTCGCGCGCGCGGAAGACCGCCGCCCAGCGCGCGGTGTCGGAAATGTTGCGAATGAGAGGCATGGCTTGGGCTGGGTGCTAGGTGCTAGGCATCTCGACCGAAGAGCAGTCGATCGGGGGTGCTAGGCGGCACCATGCCAAATTTGGAATGTCACCAATGATGCGCGGACGGCGCTCCGATGCGCGCATTCCAAATTTGGCATGAAGCCGCCGTGCACCCCCGATCGACTGCTCGTGATGGGCGCATCGAAGCCTCGCGCCTCTCACTTCTTCATACCCTGCATGGTCGAATCGCGACGCGCCTTGAACTCGTTCCCCGCGCGCCACTCCGGCATCG
>JAJKIR010000220.1 GCA_021154325.1 Gemmatimonas sp. | reverse complement strand
TGGGGACGCTCACGCTTCGCGTTCGCTCCCGCTCCTCTCGCCAATCGCGGCAGCCACTCCGGCCGCGCGCGAACCTTGCAGATCCTCCGGGTTTTTTCTCCTGATCTGCCTTGCGAATTACATTCAGCGACATGACCAGGTTTTCGACGTCCCACGCCAATCGGGACGAGCTCATCGCTGAATTGCAGGCGGAGATCAAACAGCTCGCGCGGAAGCGCCGGGCGGTAATTCTCGCGCACAATTACGAGCGGCCAGAGGTGCAAGACGTCGCCGATTTCGTCGGCGACTCGCTCGGTCTCTCTCGTGAGGCGGCAAAGACCTCGGCGGAAGTCATTGTCTTCTGCGGCGTCCACTTCATGGCCGAGACGGCCGCCATTCTCTCGCCATCCAAGACGGTGCTCCTCCCTGATCTCGCCGCCGGCTGCTCCCTCGCGTCCACCATCGACGCGGTGCAGCTGCGCGCCTGGAAAGCCGAACATCCGGGGGCCGTCGTCGTCTCCTACGTGAACACGACGGCCGAGGTCAAAGCCGAGAGCGACTACTGCTGTACTTCCGGTAATGCCGTCGAGGTCGTCAATTCCATTCCCGCCGACCAGGACATCCTCTTCCTGCCGGACATGTTCCTTGGGGCCCATGTCCGCCGCATGACACACCGCGAGAACATTCACGTGTGGATGGGAGAGTGTCACGTGCATGCGGGAATCGATCCCGAGAACATCCGGCTGCAGAGGCGGTTGCATCCGGAGGCGGAGTTTCTCGTTCATCCCGAGTGTGGCTGCTCGACGAGCGTCCTCGAGGCGATGTCGGCGGGCGACATCGATCCCGAAGGAGTGCAGATCCTCTCCACCGAAGGGATGATCAAGCGTCCCGCCCTGTCGAACGCCGACGAGTTCATCGTGGCAACCGAGGTCGGAATCCTTCACCGCCTGCGCCGCGAGAACCCCAGCAAGCGATTCCACGCGGCGAACGAGCGCGCGTCATGCGCGTACATGAAAGTCACTACGCTGCCGAAGGTGCGCACCGCCCTCGAGCAGCTGCGACATCACATCACCGTGCCGCCGGCAATCGCGGATCGCGCGCGCCGCGCGATCGAACGCATGGTGGCAATTGGCGGGAACGCAAAGCAACCGCTCTCGCCAGTACCCGACGGCGTCGACCCGGGCGAGTGAAGCGTAGCGTCCACAACTCGCGCAGGTCTACAGCCGTCCTCGAGAGGGCTCTATGGAGAATCCCACGCCGATGTCCGAGTCGCAGTATCAGCGCCGATCCGTGCCCCGTACCGTGACGCCGCTCAGTGTCCCCGCGATCGACAGTGCGGGCACCCTGCGGTTCCCGCTCAAGCAACAGGCGTTGGACGCGCTCGTCCGCGAAGCGCTCGACGAAGATGGCGCGTTCAATGACCTGACGACGATCGCGACGGTGGTCTCGGAGCGCCGGGCGCGCGCGGCGCTCGTGGCGCGCGAGGCGGGTGTCGTCTGCGGCGTCGCACTCGCTGTCGACGCGTTTCGGTTGCTCGACCCCAAGGTCGCGATTCGAATCGACGTCGAGGACGGGATGAAGGTGTCCCCCGGCTCCTCGGTGCTCTTCGTCAACGGCAACGCGCGGGCGCTGCTTTCCGCCGAGCGCGTGGCGCTCAACTTCCTGCAGCGACTCTCGGGCATCGCGTCGCTCACCGCGCAGTTTGTAGCTGCGATCGAAGGCACCGGCGCGAAGATCCTCGACACCAGAAAGACAACGCCCGGATGGCGAAGCCTGGAGAAGTACGCCGTCGTTGCCGGTGGCGGGTTCAATCACCGGATGGATCTTGCATCGGCGGTGCTGATCAAGGACAACCATCTCTCCGCGCTCGACGGCGACATCGCGATGGCCGTGCATCGCGCGCGAGAGCTCGCGCCGGGCGTGAAGATCGAAGTCGAATGCGACAATCTCGAGCAGGTGGAGCGGGCGCTCGCCGCGGGGGCCGACATCATCATGCTCGACAACATGCCAATCGACGACATGCAGGCGGCTGTGAAGTTCGCGCGGCGCCGCGCGATTCTCGAGGCGTCGGGCGGTGTGAACCTAACGACGGTCCGAGCGATCGCCGAGACGGGCGTTGACTGGATCTCGGTTGGTGCGCTCACGCACTCCGCGCCGGCGATGGACCTCGGGTTGGATTTCGACTAGGGGGTGCGGGTAGCGGGTCGTGGGTTGTGCGGGTTGTGCGTTGAGGATGTGGGTAGAGGGTAGGAACACCGCCGATTTCTCGCTCCGCCCGCAACCCGTAACCCGCAACCCTCTGACCTACGCGTTCCTTGCCAGCTCGGCGCGTGCCTTGTCCAGGGTGAGGCCGAAGTCGAGGAGAACCTGCGCGGCGATGCCCCGCTCCTCGCGAACGAGGCCCAGTAGAAGATGCTGGGTGTCCACCGTGCCGGCGCGCGCCATCCGCGCTTCCGCCATTGCCAGCTCGAGCACGGCGCGCGCTCGAGAGGTGTACGAGAGCTGCTCCTCCACCACGGTTGGACGGCCGCGAAGCACAGTCTGTTCGAGCACCTCGCGCAGCTTTGATCGATCGACGCCCAGGACGTCGAGCACCATGCCGGCGGCGGGCGTGGTCCCATCGCCATCGCGACTCGCGTCCTGAAGCAGCGCCAGCAGGAGGTGCTCGGTGCCCACATGCTCGTGCTGCAGCCGCGCTGCTTCTTCGCGCGCCTCGCTCAACACACCTCGCAAGCGGTCAGAGAACTCGAGTGCATCCACGGTGGCTGCTCCTGGTCGCCGAACAGGCTATGACCTGTGGAAGGGAGCCACAAGTCGGACAACTTCCGTTACCATAACGGTGCGGCCCGTACCTCACACTCTTCGCGTGGATCACGGATGTCCGACTTGCTTGCCGCGCGCTCGCAGATGGCCCTCTCGCTGGCCTTCCACATCATCTTCGCGGAGGTCGGCATCGCGATGCCGCTGATGATGACCATCGCGGAGTGGCGGTGGCTGCGGACGGGCGACGAGGTCTACCTCGACCTCGCGAAGCGATGGGCGAAGGGCACGGCAATTCTCTTCGCCGTGGGCGCCGTCTCGGGCACGGTGCTGTCATTCGAGCTCGGTCTCCTCTGGCCCGGTTTCATGCGCTATGCGGGCGCGATCATCGGCATGCCCTTCTCGCTCGAGGGATTCGCCTTCTTCATGGAAGCGATCTTCCTCGGCGTGTACCTGTACGGATGGAATCGAATTTCAGCGCGAGCGCATCTTGCCTCAGGTGTGCTGGTCGCTGTCAGCGGTGCGCTCTCGGGCATCTTCGTCGTCATCGCCAACGCGTGGATGAACGCGCCAGCTGGATTTCGCCTCGTGAACGGCCAACCCGTCGACATCGATCCCATCGCCGCGATGGGAAATGCCGCCGCGGTGTCGCAGACGATACACATGACGATTGCCGCGTACGCCGCGACGACGCTGGCGGTCGCGGGCATCCATGCGTACATGCTGCGCCGCCGCGCGGCAGCTTCGCTCAGCGAGCCACTCGCGCGCTTCCATCGCGCAGCGCTGGGGGTGACACTCTCGATCGGTATTCCCGCGGCGATCCTGCAGCCGATCTCCGGCGATCTCAGCGCCCGCTTCGTCGCGCGCTTCCAGCCGGTGAAGCTCGCGGCCATGGAGGGGCAGTTCGCCACCGAGCGGGGCGCGGCGTTGCGCGTCGGCGGGCTGCCTAACGAGGAGATGCGGTCGACCCGGTTCGCGCTCGAGATTCCGCATGGCCTCTCGCTGCTCGCGTTTCACGATCCAAACGCCACCGTCCGTGGGCTCAGCGATTTTCCGCGAGACGAGTGGCCTCCCGTGCTGGTCGTCCATTTCGCCTTCCAGACGATGGTCGGCCTCGGCACCATCATGGCGCTCGTGGCGGCATGGGCCGCCATCCTGGCGCTTCGACGGCGCGCCCTGCGCTTCGAGTCCTCCGACCGGCGGTTCCTGCTCGCGCTCGTGGTGATCGGGCCCTTTGGCTTTCTGGCCACCGAGGCGGGATGGTTCACGACGGAGGTGGGGCGCCAGCCGTGGATCGTATTTGGCGTGCTGCGAACGAGAGACGCCCTGACGCCGATGCCGGGTCTGGTAGTGCCGTTTGTTCTTGTAACGGCGCTGTACTGCGCGCTTGGTGCGGTCGTCATGTGGCTACTCTGGCGCCAAATAGTGAAGACCTCAGGGGAGCCACTCGTCTCGCGGCGATCCGCATCGAGTACCGGGAGCCGGGCTGCGTGAGCTGGGCGACGAGCTACTTCACACTGCCGGCGCTCGTCGCGGGTGCGATTGTGGTCTCCCTGAACATCTATGCGCTTACGGCCGGCGCCGACTTCGGTGGCGGTGTGTGGGACCTTCTCGCGTCCGGCGAGCGCCGCGATCGCCAGAGGGCCCTGATCGCCGAGGCGATCGCGCCGATCTGGGAAGCCAACCACGTCTGGCTCATTCTGGTGGTGGTACTGCTGTTCACCGCGTTTCCACCAGCCTTCGCGCGGCTGATGACCGTGTTGCACATCCCATTGTCATTGATGCTCCTCGGGATCGTGCTTCGTGGGTCCGCGTTCACCTTCCGCAGCTATGACAGTCGCCGCGATTCCGTGCAGCGCCGCTGGGGGCGGATCTTCGCCATCGCGAGCACCGCGACGCCGCTTCTCCTGGGGACGATCCTCGGCGCGATTGCGACGGGTGATGTCGGCGAACAACGTCTCACGCGTGACACCTCGTTCGCATCGGCCTACGTCTCGCCCTGGCTCTCGCCGTTTCCCATCGCGGTCGGAGTACTGGCTTTGGTGCTGTTCGCCTTTCTCGCCGCGGTCTATCTCACGGTCGAGGCGACCGATGACGCCCTTCGCGAGGACTTTCGTGCTCGCGCACTCTGGTGCGCGGTGGCGGCGGCGGGGGTCGCAGTCATCGTCCTCGTGCTCGCCCGCACGGAGGCGCCGCTTGTCTGGCAGGCGCTCATGGTCGGCAATGCAGCGATGGCTTTGCGCATCGTGGCGACGGGGGCGGCGCTTGGCGCCATGCTCGCGCTCTGGCGTCGATCGTACGGCGCGGCCCGGATGGCCGCCATCGCCGAGGTATCGCTCATCACTTGGGGATGGGCGCTCGGACAGTTCCCTTACCTCGTTCCGCCGGACATGACGGTGCAAAGCGCTGCGGCGCCAGCAAGTACGCTCGAGCTCCTGCTGGTTGCCCTGCTTGCTGGGGTGGCCGTCCTGGTGCCGTCGCTGAGATATCTGTTCAAGGTATTTAAAGCAGGTTAGTCGATACTGTAGTGACCGCTTCACGCGCGTAGGCGTCGGCTAGATAGCGACCTGATCAGTCGGTCGCTTCTCTAGCCGGGAGGCGCTTGCCGGGCACCGTATCACGTCTCACGTCGTGGCATCGGGCGGTAACTGTAGTCATAAGTTGTTGGTGTGGAATCTCTTGTGGAGCACCACCTGGTGCGATTGTCGGGGAGCCGGTCCAGCAGGGAGCTCCCGTGGTAGTGACTCATCGGGAGTCCACCGACGAAAGCAGCGGATCGGCGGTTACTGCGGGGAACAGCGCCTATCGGTGGGCTCACCCCGGTACGCTGCACCTGTACGTCCAGAGCTCGTCGTCGCTCGCGGGGTGGAGTCCGCATCACCTGGCGCTCGTGGATGAGGCAGTGCAGGCGTGGATGCACTGCGAGGGTGTGCGCATCGAAGTCGTGAGTTGGCCCGTGAATGCCGACGTGCGACTCTACTGGACCGATCGACTGCCGCCGACCAACCCCGGAATCACCATGCTGTACCGGCGCGCGTCGGGCCGCCTCACTCGCGCCGACATGTTCATCTCCGTCCTGCCGGCACCCTGGAATACCGGCACTCCGGATCGCGTGCTCTACGCAACCATCGCGCACGAGCTCGGACATGCGCTCGGCTTGCCGCACGACCCGTCCGCGGGGGCACTGATGCACCCATCGCCGCTCGTGACAGAGGTGACGAAGCTCGACATGGACCGACTCCACACACTGCTCCAGGGACCCTGAGCGCGAGAGGCGCGTAGCGATAGCTTGCGCGCATGGACGCGCCGATCCGCATCATCGTGGTCATGGGACCGGCGGGCGCGGGGAAGACCACGATCGGCTTGGCGCTCGCCCAATCGTTAGGCTGGCGCTTCCTCGACGCTGATGATTTCCATTCTCCAACGAACGTGGAGAAGATGCGTCGCGGTGTCGGCCTCACCGACGACGACCGCGCCCCGTGGCTCGCCGCGATGCACGACGCGCTCGAGCACGCCCTCGCCTCCGACGCGAGCGTCGTCCTCGCCTGTTCGGCCCTGAAGGAGCAGTACCGCCGCGCGCTCACGCCGGCAGCTGCGGGCTCGCGAATGCGATTGGTCTACCTGCACGCGGACGAGGCGGTCCTGCGCGAGCGACTCGCTCATCGGACGGGACATTATGCCGGGCCGCAGCTTCTGGCGAGTCAGCTCGAGACACTCGAGGAGCCGCCTGACGCGCTTTGGGTCGACGCGTCGCGTCCACCCACGGAGATCGTGTTGCGGATTCGGAACGCCTTCGCGCTGTGATGGTGATGCGGCGCACCGCCGCATCTGTGCGTTGCGCGTGGTGCGTCGCCGATCGTCTCTCCTGTACCCACCTCACAGTCGCCGAGGGCGCTCCATGCAGATTCAATGTCCCAAGTGCAACGCGCCAATGCACACGATGCACGTCGAGAAGACACAGGTCGACCGATGCACGTCCTGCGAGGGACTCTGGTTCGACGCGCTGGAGGAGAGCGACGTTCACGCGAAGGAGAGCATCGATCTCCTCGATCCTCCGGGAGCGAGCGCGCCGGCCGGCCGCAACGACCAGCGACGCGTCGATTGTCCGCGCTGCCACTCCCCGATGATTCGCATGCTCGACCGCCGCACGCGGGCCGTGTGGTACGAATCCTGTCCGATCTGCTTCGGCAAGTTCTTCGATGCCGGCGAGTTCCGCGCCATTCAACCGCGCTCGCTCATGGACGTCGTGCGCGGCTGGATCGGGCGCGAGACGCACTGACGGCCAAGTGATCTTTGTCGTGCTCGACGCTGGACATCGCCGTGCACGCCGGCGAAGATGACGCGTTGGGATCGCCGCTCACCTTTGCCTCTCGCCGCACACACAATGGCTCGTCACGCCCGATCGCTCGCCGCCGCGCTCTCCCTGATCGCGGTGCTCCCGTTAGGCACCCCGGCTCAGACCCCCGCCACGCGCCGGGACTACACGGGGGTCGCCGGTGAGCTCGAGCCCGCCATCGAAAGGGCGATGCGCATATACGGCCTTCCCATCGTCGCCATCGCGCTCGTCGATGATCAGGATGTCGTCTGGAGCAGAGGCTTCGGGGTCGTGGACTCGGCCTCACGCCGCATGGCTGGACCGGAGACCGTGTTCCGCGTCGGCTCCGTCTCCAAGCTCTTCACGGATGTCGCGATCATGCAGCTCGTCGAGCAGGAGAAAGTCGATCTCGACGCGCCCGTCACGCGATATCTCCCCGACTTTCACCCGCGCAATCCCTACGATCGGCCGATCACGCTCCGCCAGCTGATGTCGCACCGCTCCGGCCTCGTACGCGAGCCGCCCGTGGGAAGCTACTTCGACAGCACGTCCCCCTCGCTTGCGGCGACGATCGCGAGCCTGAATCGGACGACGCTCGTCTATCCGCCCGAAACGCACACCAAGTACTCCAACGCGGCAATCGCGACGGTCGGCTACGTTCTCGAGCGCCTGAGCGGCAAACCGTTTTCGCAGGCGCTCTCGGCGGCGGTGCTTCAGCCGTTAGGCATGAACGCCAGCGGCTTCGAGCCGACGCCGGCGCTCACACGCGATCTGGCCCCGGCGATGATGTGGACGCTGGACGGACACCGCTTCGCCGCACCGACCTTTCAGCTCGGCATCGCGCCCGCAGGAAGCATGTACACGACCGTCACCGATCTCTCGCGCTTCGTGAGCGCGCTCTTCGCCGGCGGCCGCGGGCAGAACGGTCAGCTGTTGAAGCCGGAGACGATCGCGCAGATGTGGACTCCGCAATTCGCGCGACCGGGCGACCATGAAGGATACGGCATCGGCTTTCGCATCGGCGCGCTGGACGGCCACCGGACGGTGGGGCACGACGGCGCGATCTACGGCTTCGCGACGACGCTCGCGGCCCTGCCTGACGAGAAGCTCGGCGTGATCGTCGTGACGACGCGCGATGGCGCCAACGCCGCCGTCGACCGCATCGCCGACGACGCGCTACGTGCCATGCTCGCGAAACGAGGCACCTCCGGCAGTGGCGTCACCGTCGCCGGGAACACTACGGCGCCTTCCGATACCACGTCGCGCATAGCGCCCGCGCTCGCGCGCCGGCTCGTCGGGCGGTACGCGCCCAGTGCCGGCGCAAACCGAGAGATCGAGCTGACACATCGCGGCACCGGACTCGCCATGATGCCCTCGACCGGCGGCGGCATTCCGGAGCTTCGCGAGCGCGGCGACACGCTCGTCGTGGACGATCCGGTGTTCGGCGTGGGGAGTCGCTTCCTGCCTAACGCGGACCGGGCGAGTTGGCTCCGCGCCGGCGACGACTTGCGAGACACCCTCGTTCGGATCGACCGCGGCAAGCCGGACGCAGCGCCGGCGCAGTGGCGCGGCCTCATCGGCGAGTACGGCCCCGATTACGACATTCTCTACATCTATGAGCGCGACAATCGCCTCTGGGCGTTGATCGAGTGGTTCTTCCCGTATCCGCTCACCGAGATTTCGCGCGACACCTACGCCTTTCCGCCAGACGGCTTGTACGACGGCGAGCGCATAGTCTTCACGCGCGACCGCACTGGCCGCGCGACGGAGGCACACGCCGCGGGAGTGCGCTTCGCGCGCCGGAGCATCGAGCCCAAGGCGGGGACGAACCAGCTCAGGATCACACCGCTCCGACCCGTGGCCGAGCTGCGCGAGGAAGCGCTCGCCGCGACGCCGCCCGCGGAGACCGGCACCTTCCGCGACGCCGACCTCGTCGAGCTGGTGAAGCTCGATCCCACGATCAAGCTCGAGGTCCGCTACGCGACGACGAACAACTTCCTCGGTACGAGGGTTTACGACGAGGCACGCGCTTTCATGCAGCGGCCCGCGGCCGAGGCGCTCGTCCGCGCCCATCACGCCCTCCAATCGTTAGGCTACGGCCTCCTCATCCACGATGCGTACCGACCCTGGTACGTGACGAAGATCTTCTGGGATGCGACCCCGCCCGCAAAGAAGTGGCTCGTGGCCAACCCCGCCGAGGGCTCGAAGCACAACCGCGGTTCGGCGGTAGATCTCACGCTGTATGATCTCAAGACTGGCAAGCCCGTAGAGATGGTGAGCACCTACGACGAGAGCACGGACCGTGCATACGCCGAGTATCCGGGCGGCACCTCGCTGCAGCGTTGGTATCGTGAGCTCCTTCGGCAGGCGATGGAGGCTCAGGGCTTCACCGTGAACCCGCAGGAATGGTGGCATTTCGATCACGAGGACTGGCGCAACTACCGCATCGGCAACGTGCCCTTCGACCGGATCAAGGGTTGATTGTGCGCTGGGTGCTGGCGAGAGTTCGAGCCGCGATCCCTTCCACGCGGAGTTGACCATCGCCAGCAGCCAACCCTCCATCGATTTTCTGCAGGTCGCGCGTCGCGTCATGCGCGAGCACGGCTTCGATCCGGATTTCGATGAGCAGGTCGATGCCCAGGTAGAGTCGGCGAAAGCACCGGCACCTACGGACGGACTCCGCGATCTCACCGATCTCCTCTGGTCGTCGATCGACAACGCCGAATCGCGCGACCTCGATCAGCTCGAGGTCGCCGAGGAGCTGCCGAACGGCGCCATCCGGATTCGCATCGCGGTCGCCGACGTCGACGGGCTCGTGGCCAAGGACTCGCCGGCCGACCTGCGCGCGCAGGCAAACTCGACGTCGGTGTACACGGGCGTCACCGTCTTCCCGATGCTGCCCGAGCAGTTCTCGACGAATCTCACGTCGCTGAATCAGGATCAGGCAAGGGCGGCGATCATCATCGAGAATGTCATCGAGGAGACGGGCGACATCTCTCGGTACGACGTTTTCCGCGGCGTCGTGCGGAACAAGGCGAAGCTCGCCTACGACGCCACCGGCGCGTGGCTCGAGAACACGGCTGGCGGCACGATACAGCCCCCACCGCTCGTAGCGGAGACGCGCGGGCTGGCGGCGCAGCTGCGACTCCAGTGGGACGCCGCGCAGCGGCTGAAGAAGGAGCGACTGGAGAACGGCGCGCTCGAGCTCGAGACGATCGAGGCGACGCCGGTCGCGAAGGGTGGGCGCGTCGTGGATCTGACGCTCACCCACAAGACGGCGGCGCGCGATCTGATCGAAGACTTCATGATCGCGTCGAACGTGGCGATCGCGAAGTGGCTGGAAGAGCGCGGCCGATCGGGTATTCGCCGCATCGTTCGCGAGCCGGAGCGGTGGGGCCGCATCGTAGAGCTGGCATCGCAATACGGTGAGCATCTGCCGGACGAGCCGGATTCACTTTCGCTCGCACAGTTTCTCGGGAAGCGGCGCGCCGCCGACCCACTGCGCTTTCCCGATCTCTCGTTGTCAGTCGTGAAGCTAATGGGTCCGGGCGCCTATGCGCTCGATCTGCCGGGCAAGGATCCAGGCGGCCACTTCGGCCTCGCGGCCCACGACTATTCGCATGCGACGGCGCCGAATCGTCGTTATGCAGACCTGATCACCCAGCGCCTGGTGAAGGCCACGCTCGCGGACGCGCCGGCGCCGTACAGCGACGACGAGCTGGCCGCGCTGGCGCAGCACTGCACGGAGCGCGAGGACGCGGCCCGAAAGGTGGAGCGCACGATGCGCAAGGTCGGCGCGGCGCTCCTCCTCGCCGATCACATTGGCGAGAAGTACGATGCGATCGTGACGGGCCGCTCCTCGTCAGGCACGTATGTGCGACTTCTCCGGCCGCCTGCCGAAGGACGTGTCGTCCGCGGCGAGCACGGCATGGACGTCGGCGACCGGGTGCAGGTAAAGCTGATCGGAACGGATGCCGAGAAGGGGTGGATCGATTTTGCGGGAACAAAATAGTGGCGAGTGGCGAGTGATGAGTGGCGAGTAGAAGTCACTCATCAGTTTTCACTCGTCACTCATCACTCGCTACTCGCCACTCTACAGCTCTCTCCACCTTACACCGTCCTTCACGATCAGCTCCTCGGCTTCGCGCGGACCCCAGGTGCCGGCGGCGTACGTCGGCATCTGATCCGGTGGATGCTCCTCCCAGTAGTGGATGAGCGGATCGATCACGCGCCACGCCGCTTCGACCTCGTCGCTGCGTGTGAAGAGCGTCGCCTCGCCAATCATGACGTCGAGGAGAAGCGTCTCGTACGCGGGCGCCGACGTCTCGCCGAAGACCTCGTCGTAGGTGAAATCCATGTCCACCGGCGCCACCTCGACCTCGGAGGTGAGCGCGACGGCGGCGCCGGGGACCTTCACCTCGAAGTTGAGGTTCACTCCCTCGTCAGGCTGCACGCGCATGACGAGCGTGTTCGGTTGCAGCACCCCGCGCGTCTGATGGCCGAACATGAGATGCGGCGGTGATCGAAAAGTCACCGCGATCTCGGAGACGCGCTTCTTCATTCGCTTGCCGGAGCGGAGATAGAACGGCACGCCGTTCCAGCGCCAGTTGTCGACGTAAAGCCTAACGGCGGCGTACGTCGGGGTCGTGGAGCTCGGATCCACGTCCTTTTCCTCGATGTATCCGCTGACGAGCTTTCCATTGATCGGGCCGGCGCGATACTGCGCCCGCACGGCGTTCCGCGGGATCGCCTCGGAGTCGAGCCAGCGCACCGACTTGAGCACCTTCACCTTCTCGTCACGCACCGCACCCGCGCTCATGGTGTAGGGCGGCTCCATCGCCGTCAACGCGAGCAGCTGCAGCAGGTGATTCTGGAACATGTCCCGAACGACGCCCGCCTCCTCGTAGTAACGGCCGCGTGTCCCCACGCCGACGTCCTCGGCCGCGGTGATCTGCACGTGGTGGATCCACTGCCGATTCCAGAGCGGCTCGAAGATCGAGTTCGCGAAGCGCAGAACGAGGACGTTCTGCACCGTCTCCTTGCCGAGGTAGTGATCGATGCGGAAGACCTGATGCTCGGCAAAGAGACTGAGGACGAGCTGATTCAGGTTGGTCGCGGTCTCGAGGTCGCGGCCGAACGGCTTCTCGACGACGACGCGCACCCACGGCCGCACGCCCGCATCCCTCGTGCGCGGCGCGAGGCCGCTCTCCGAGAGGTTGCGCACGATCGGCTCGAAGATGCTTGGCGGCACCGCGAGATAGAACAGCCGATTGCGCTCCTCGGGTGCGCGCTTCGCCTCGATCTCGCTGAGGCGCGCGTCGATCTTCGAGTACTCCTTGCCGTCCGTGAGCTCGACGCAGGTGTAGTGCAGCCGCTCGCATAACGAGTTCCAGAGTGCCGGGTCGAAGCCATGGACCTCGTCCGACTGCTCGATCGACTCGCGCATGCGCGCGCGAAACATGTCGTCGTTGTCGCACGACTCGCGGCCGACGCCGAGCACCGCGAACTCCGGATCGACGAGCCCCTCCTTCATGAGCTCGTACAGCGCGGGCATCAGCTTGCGCTTGGTGAGATCGCCCATCGCCCCGAAGATCACGACCGTGCACGGATCGGCGCGGTCGCGCTTGGGGCCGAGGCCGCTGATCGTGACGCTCGGGCGCGCGGTGACGACAGCGCTGGCAGTCATGATTTCTTCACCGCGTGCCCGCCGAACTCGTTGCGCAGCGCCGCGATCACCTTGCCGCCAAACGAGTCCGCCTGACGCGAGCGGAACCGCATCAGAAGCGACAGCGTGATCACCGGCGCCGGCGTATCACTGTCGATCGCCTCCTGCACCGTCCAGCGTCCCTCGCCGGAGTCCGCGATCCATCCTTTCAGCTCTGAGAGCGCGGCGTCACGGGCGAACGCCGATGCCGCGAGCTCGTTGAGCCAGGACCTAACGACGCTGCCGTGCTGCCAGACCTCCGCGATCTGGTGCAGGTCGAGCTTCGGAAAGTTTTTCGAGGCGTGCAGGATCTCGTAGCCCTCGGCATAGCCCTGGAGCAGCGCGTACTCGATGCCGTTGTGCACCATTTTCACGTAATGGCCAGCGCCGCTCGGTCCGACGTGCGCGTAACCATTCTCCGGCGCGAGCGCGCGGAAGATCGGCTCGCACTGTTTCACCGCGGCGTCGGTGCCGCCGACCATCAAACAATATCCGTTCTCGAGGCCCCAGATTCCGCCGCTCGTACCGCTGTCGACGAACTCGATGCCGCGCTTCGCGAGCGATTCGGCGCGTCGCATCGTATCGTGGAAGTTCGAGTTGCCGCCGTCGATGATGATGTCGCCTCTCGACAGGCTCGGCACCAGAGCTTCGATGGTCTGCTCGGTGGGATCTCCGGCGGGCACCATGATCCACACGACGCGTGGTGACTTCAGCTTCGCAGCGATGTCGGCGAGGTCCTTCGCCGGTGTCGCGCCCATCTTCTGGTACTTGGCAACGACGTCGCTGCTCCGGTCGTAGACGACCGTCTGGTGTCCGTTGCGCATCAGCCGCTCGACCATGTTGCCGCCCATCCGGCCGAGGCCGATCATTGCCATTTGCATGTCGTAGCTCCTTATCGCGTTCCGGCAGTCACCACCGATCAGAGAGCGAATCCTAATCCGGCCAGCGACTGGGCCAGCGCGGTCGCGCTGGTGAAGTGAATCGTCTGCATGCCGAGCGCGCGCGCCGGCGCGAGATTCTGCTCGCGGTCGTCGACGAAGAGACAACGCACCGGCTCCGCCTGGGTCATGCCGAGCACGCGCTCGTAGATCTGACGCGTCGGCTTGCGAACGCCGAGCCAGCAGGAGCTGAAGAACACGTCGAACAAGCCGCAGAGCCCGAAGCGGTCGATCCGATGCTCGTTCAGCTCCCTCGATTCGTTGTTGAGCGTCGCGATTCGGACGCGCGTGGGCTGCCCGCGCACGCTCTGCCGCAGCCGACGCACGACGTCGAGACTGTCCGGCCATGGCGTGCTGAGACCCAACATGAATCCCTTGAAATCCTCGCGGGTGAAGTCGCGACCCGTCCAGAAGACAGTGACGTCGAGATACTCCTCGAGTGAGATCTGTCCGGACTCGAACGCGCCGACGGTTTCTTCGTGCCGATACTGAAAGTCGTCGCCGTCGAGGTGAAAGCGCTTGATCGCTTCGCCGCGCTGCTCGTGGTCCCAGCCGTTCGAGCCCAGCACGCCTCCGATATCGAAGAAGACCTGATTGATCGCCGTCATCCGACGATCACGGCGCGGGCCGGCGCGCCATCGACACCGTCGAGCAACACGGGGAGGCAGTACAGCTCGTACTCGCCGGCGGAGGGTTCGGAGAGGTCGAGGCCCTCAACGATCACGACACCGCGCGAGAGGAGCGTCTTGTGCGTCCGGTGATGGCCGGAGTGAAACTGCTCGATCGAGAGATAATCGACGCCCACCAGCCGTACGCCGAGGGAGACGAGGTACTCGGCGCCATCGGGTGCGAGATATGTGTAGTCGCGATGGAAGTCGCGCTCGCGGATAAAGCGCGAGTTTCGTGTTTTCAAAAGCACACGCTCGTACCCCGCGATCGGCTGCGAGCGGAGATACGCCTCGGTCACCGCCATCACGTCGTCGTCGAAGGCGATGACGAGCGCCGGCCCGATGAGCGCGTCGAGGGGAATCCCATCGACGCCGACGCCGCCGGGAATCATGTGCAACGGCGCGTCTACGTGCGTGCCCGTGTGGGAGCCTATCGCGAGCAGGGAGACGTTGGAGCTGCCGCCGCGCGACATGTCCTGCTGCAGCTCGATGTGAATCTCGGGGTTTCCGGGATACACCACGCCGCCATTCTTCACGGGCACGGAGATGTCGAACAGCTTTCGCGGCATCGGTCGAGACGTTGAGTGATGCGTTGAAAAGCTAGTTCGGTCGGACCGCGATGCGAAGCAACGCGGTGGGCATGCACCTGCGCATACCCACCGCGGTCTGTCGAGAACGAACGGTTTGCTTATGGCCGGCGCGCGCCAGGCGTCTCGTAGCTGGGCGTGGTGTCGCGAACGTCCACGTGGTGCGTGTCGCGACGGCGCATGCCGAGCAGCCCGAGCAAGCCGAGGAGGCCGAGCCATCCGGCCTTGGAGCCACCGCCACGATTGTTGTTGTTGTCCTGCGTCTGCGTGTAACCGAGATCGCCCTGGCCGCCCGCGGCGGTTCCGTTGCCCGCCCCCGCAGTCGCGGTGCCCGTGGCGCCTGTGCCGGGCTGACCAGCCGTCGTGCCGGCGGTTCCAGTTCCGGTACCTGCCGTTCCCGGCTGGCCACTACCAGCCGCGCCCGTCTGCGCGTGCACCATCGCCACCGGCGCAGCGGTACAAACCAGCACCAGGTAAACACGGGCCGCGAGTTTCATCACTTTCGTACTCATGAACATCTCCTCCACCCATCGGTTGAACGGAGCCGCCACATGGCGGCGAGGCGGGGGTCTCAGGCAGATGTCATGCCTCGGTGAACATTTGTCGTCGTCTCACACGCGCGGCGATCTCGTGTCCTCTTCGGCGATCTCGGCCGGTGTGCCAGCCTCGAGAATGGAGTCGGCGACGAAGTATCCGCCGGCCGCGCGCACGGTGTGCGCGACGTTTCGCCGCAGCTCATCCTGCGCGGACTGGACCGATTCGCGGCTCGCGCGAAACCGACGACCCGACTCGATGACGAACAGATCGCAGAGCTCGATCTCGTGCTCGGCGAGCGCGACACCACGCTCTTCGATGAGTCGTTGCGTCCGCGCGAGCACGCAACCGGTAGCGAAGAGCTCGACGGCCATATCCGCCAACCGCTCGAGCTCCTGCTGTCGCTCGACGATGTCGGCTCGATAATGCTGGATCACGCGCTCGGCGACGGTGCGCAGCTCAGCGACATGCTTCTCGAAGTAGCGCTTGTGTGTCGCGAGACGCTCGTCGACGGCGACGTCGAGCGTCGGCGTGGCACCGAGCGCACTCCGGAGGCGCGAGGCCGCGAAGCCGCTGATGAGGCCGAGATTTCGTACTGGTCTGCGTAGCGCGGAGCCGATCTCCTTGAGCCGCTCGGCGGGCCCCTGGATGCCATTGAGCGCGATGAACAGACGCAGAATCTCGTTCGTCCCCTCGAAGATCCGGTTGATGCGCGAATCGCGCAGCCACCGCTCGTAGGGGTATGGCTTCACGAAGCCGCGCCCGCCCGCGACCTGGACCAGCTCGTCCGCGGCTCGCCAGATCATCTCGCTCGTGAAGACCTTGCAGCAGGCGGCCTCCAACGCCCAATCCTCCGCGTCGTCACCCACCACCGATGATGATGCGAGCTCCGCGAGAATGCCGAGCATCGCGTCCGCGGCGTAGATGTCGGACGCGACGCGCGCGAGCTTCCGTTGAGTAATCTCGAAATCGGCGATCGGGCGGCCGAACTGCACGCGCTGCTCGGCGAACTCGGTCATCTCCGCCGCTACCTGCTTCGTGCCGGCGGTGCATCCGGCGGCCAGCGTTAGGCGGCCGCCGTTGAGCACGTGTACGGCCACGCCGAATCCCTTTCCAACGACGCCGAGCACGTGATCGGCCGGGACTTCGAGCTCCTCATACACGAGCTCCGCCTGCGTCGACCCCCGAATGCCCATCTTGCGAATGAGGCGATCGACACGAAAGCCAGGCATGTCGGGCCGAATGATGAACGCTGTCGGCCGCTGAACGATCTTGCCACCGCGCTCGACATCGGTCTGGGCAAAGGTGGCGATGACACCGGCGCGCTGCCCATTGCCGATCCAGAGCTTGCGTCCGTTCAGAATCCAGCGGGATCCATCGGGGCTCAGCCGTGCTGTCGTCCTGACGTGCTGCGCGTCGGAGCCGGTCTCGGGCTCCGTGAGCGCGTAGGCGGCGAGCGTCTCGCCGCGGGCGAGCATCGGGAGGTATCGGGCCTTCTGCTCGGCGTTGCCAAAGAGCACGATCGCTTTGGAGCCTAGCCCGCAGTGCACGCCGACGAGCACGGCGAGCGACGCGTCAGTCCGTGACAGCTCGCCGAAGATGCGGGCGTAGCCCGTCATCGAGAGACCGAGACCGCCGTATTCTTTCGGAATCGAAAGGGCGAGAAAGCCGGTGCGGGCCAGGGCGCGAATGACGTCTTCGCCGATCGTCTCCTCCTCGTCAAATCGCGCGGAGTCGATGAGCCCTTCGTGCTGCATCTGCCGCAAATCGTCGATCAGCCGCCGGACGACCCGCGCTTCGGCGGCGTCGCGTCGGTCCAGCGGCGCGGGATACGGGAAGAGCAGGGAATCGTGGAGGGCGCCGGCGAAAATCCCGCGAACGAAGGAAGGCATGTACCGGGCAGAGAGTAGAGAGTAGAGAGTAGAGAGTAGAGAGTAGAGCGTGAACCACCAGGCGAGAGGAGCGGGAGCCCGTGCGCAGCGCGGGCGACTCCGAATCGATCAGCTCCGAGCGCAGCGAGGACCGCGCGCAACGCGCGCGCGACTCCAAATGGACTCGGTCCGAGCGAAGCGAGGACCCTTACAGGCGCGCTTCGCGCGCCTGTAAGGAATGGGTAATGGCGACAACGTGGGCTTTCCAAGGGCGTTGTCTGACATTTCCTTAGGTCCGCATGCGCGCCCCACGGTCACTCGGCACCATTCTCCTGCTCGCCCTCGCGCTCGTGCTCGTGGGCGTCCTGGTCTTTCAGGCCCAGGACGCAGCGCGGTCGCAGCAGCGCATCGCCGAGGCGACGTTGAACGACTATGCCTCCTTCGCCGACTGGCAGCTGACGCAGCAGGCGAAGAGCAGCGTGCTGTCGTCGGTGATCACCTCGCTCAGCGCGCAGGCATCCCGCGTCGATCCGCGGCGCCTCGCCCAGACGATGGTCACACCGGAGCAGGCGGAGGCAGACGCGCGCGCGGTCACCGAGTCGTGGTGCCAGTGCATGCGCGGCGTGCACTATTTCTTTCGCTACGACTGGGCGGATGGCACCTTCCGCACGACCGCCAACGAGCTACCGGACGCCGCGCTCGCCTGGGCGCGCGATACGGTCGCGAGCTACGCGAAAGCTCTCCCTCCCATCAGCGGCCCTCAGCCAACGACCTTCGGGTCGCCAGACGCTGCCTTCGGCGCGCTCCGTCCACTCGCGGTCGTGGTGACGAGTGACTCGTATGGGATGATCGTCGCCGATGCGGCGCGAGCCCATGTGCCGGGCGACACGTCCGTGCCGCAGCTTCTGGTGTTCGTCGTCGTACGCGAGCCATCGGCGGGGCATCCGGTGGTGATCTATGGCTACGCGACCGACCCGCGCACTTATCTTGGTCCGACGCTGCAGTTGATCCATCAGCGGAACGCGCTGCTTCCCCCGTCGCTCCTCAAGAACACGGCGCCGGACTCGATCCTGGCGATCTCGGTGAGCACCATCGACGGTCGCGAGGTCTACCACTCGCCTGGGTTCTTTCCGACGCGCTATCAGGCGGCGGACACGCTCGAGCCGCGCTTCGGCCGACTCGTTATGCACGTGGGGCTGCGACCAGAGCTCGCGTCGCAGCTGATCGTCGGTGGGCTGCCGCGGTCGCGGCTTCCACTCCTCGGCGCCGTTTTCGTGCTCACGGCCGGGCTTCTCGCGGTGGCACTCCGGCAGCTCTATCGGCAGCAGGAGCTGGCGCGGCTCCGCACCGAGTTCGTCTCCGGCGTGTCGCACGAGTTGCGAACGCCGCTGGCCCAGATCCGCTGGTTCGCCGAGCTACTTCATCTCGGCAAGCTCCGCTCCGACGAGGAGCGGTCGCGCTCGGCGGGGATCATCGACCAGGAAGCGCGCCGGCTGACGTACCTCGTTGAGAATGTACTCAACTTCTCCCGTGCCGAGAAAGGAACGAATCGGGTCACCCCCGAGCCGCTCGATCTCGATACCGAGATCCGCGACGCGGTGGAGATGTTCACGCCGCTCGCGCGCTCGCGCCGCATGATGCTCCGGATGGTTACATCCGGACTCACCGTCACGGCAGATCGGAACGCGCTCCGTCAGATCCTGCTCAACCTGCTCGACAACGCGGCCAAGTACGGGCCAGCGGGCCAGACGATCACGGTCGGGAGCCAGGCGGCGCCGGCGACGGACGGATCGCGCGTCCGGGTCTGGGTGGAGGACGAGGGGCCGGGCATTCCATCGAGCGATCGCGTTCGCGTCTGGGAGCCGTACGTCCGACTGAATCGGGCCGCGGAGTCTGCAACGGGAGGGAGTGGGATCGGACTGTCGGTCGTGCGGGAGCTCGTCGAACTGCAGCATGGAGCGAGCTGGATCGAAGCGGCGGGCGCGGGCGGCGGCGCCCGCGTCGTCATCGAGCTGCCCGCGCGAGTCGCGCCCGAGGCCGCGACGACGCCCGCGCGCGAGCAGGAGCATGCACCAGCGGTCAGCGAACCCTGATGGTCGTGCAACTGGGAAACATTCTCATCGTCGAGGACAATCCCGACCTCGCGTACGGGCTTCGCACGGGCCTCGAGATCGAGGGGTACGAGGTCGCCGTGGCGGAGGACGGCGAGACCGGGCTCGCGCGTGCCAAGCAGTGGCTGCCGGACCTGGTGATCCTGGACCTCATGCTGCCGGGAATGGACGGCTATCGCGTGCTCCGCAGCCTCCGTGACGACGGCCTGGAGATGCCCGTGCTCATCCTCACCGCCCGCGGGCAGGAGGCCGACAAGGTGCTCGGCTTTCGCCTTGGTGCGGACGATTATGTCACGAAGCCGTGCGGAGTTCTGGAGCTGCTCGCTCGTGTGGGCGCCCTGCTGCGGCGATCGCGGATGTCCGAGCGCGCGGTCCATGCCGGGGGTGAAGCCGTCGAGCGATTCGGGGACGTCGAGATCAATCCCGCATCCAGGACGGTGACACGCCGGGGCGAGCCGGTAGCGCTGAGCCCCAAAGAGTTCGATCTTCTTCTCACGCTCATTCGCCGGCGCGGCGCGGTGGCGTCACGTGTGGAGCTCCTCCGCGAAGTCTGGGGGCATCGAGTTGAAGTCATGACCC
Organism: Gemmatimonas sp.; assembly: GCA_021154325.1. Taxonomy (GTDB): domain Bacteria; phylum Gemmatimonadota; class Gemmatimonadetes; order Gemmatimonadales; family Gemmatimonadaceae; genus AG2. The sequence continues at coordinate 54,737 of JAJKIR010000220.1, read as the reverse complement.
GAACGGTGGACATTCATATTGCCGAGCTGCGGCGGAAGCTCGAGGAGGATCCATCGGTGCCGCGGCACATTCTCACCGTATGGAAGGCCGGCTACCGGCTGGAGCCATGATGCCGAGGACGATGCGTACCCGGGGCATGCGGGGAGCGTTCGCTGGACTGCTTGGCGTCTCGATCACTGTGGTGTCGTGCGCTCGATCGCCGGCAGCGGTCTCGCCGAGTCGCGCCGCCGTGACTCAGGCACAACGGACCGATCCCACTAATGGCGTCGACGTCCTGAGCGCGATGCACGATCGGTACGCGGCTGTGTGGTACCGGACGCTCAGCTTCTCGCAGACAACGACGATCACGCTGCCCAACGGCGGGACGCTCCAGCAGCAGTGGCTGGAGGCAGGGAAGTTTCCCGGTCGGCTCCGCATCGATACGGATACGGCGAATCGGAGCGGCGTGATCTACGCCGGAGACACGGTCTACCGCTTTACCAACGGCAAGCTCGCGGCCGCGACCGCGGACATGAACGAGCTGCTCATTCTCGGGTTCGACGTCTACGCCCAGCCGGTGACGCGCACGGTGGAGGTGCTACGCGGCCGGGGGATCGATTTGTCGAAAATCTCACGCGCGACGTGGGAAGGACGGCCCGTATTCGTCGTCGGCGCTACCGCTGGCGACACGGTCTCGAAACAGTTCTGGATCGACGCCGAGCGGCTGCTGTTCGTGCGTCTCGTCGAGACGGTAACGACACCGGCCGGTGCGCGGCGCGTCGATTATCGTTTTCTCAAGTACGTGCCGCACGGGAATGCCTGGGTTTCAGAGGAGGTCGTGGGACTGCGCGACGGCAAGCCGAGCCTGCATGAGGTGTATGCCAACGTGCGAGTGAATGTCCCGCTCGACGACGCGACCTTCGATCCGAAGCAGTACGCGACGTTCACCCCCTGGTACCGGCGGTGACCGGTTGGCCGCCGCGGATTCGTTAGGGGAGTCGGTGGCGCCCGTGGACCGCGGGCACCTCGAGCGATTGGCGACGCGCTTCGGTGCCCACTTCGTCATCGAGCTCATCGACATCTTCATCGCCCAGGGTCGTGAGCGCCTGACGGCGGCCGAGCAGGGAATTGCCGAAGGGGACGTAACTGCCGTCGTCGCCGCGGCGCACGCGCTGAAATCGAGCGCGGGCAATCTCGGAGCCAAGCCGTTAGGCCAGTGCGCCGCCGAGATCGAACGTCGGGGCACCGCGGGCGCTGCGGTGTCCGTGCTCGCGCCCCTCGTCACCACTCTTGGCGGAGCGTTCGCAAAGGCGTGTGAAGTGCTCGAGGTGCTCCGCGCCGATGTCGAGCGAAGAACAGTTTAGGGTCAGCTATCAGTCCATAGTCCATAGTTATCAGGGAGTTCGGAACGAAGCGTTGATTGGATGAAGAGCAGATCCCTCGCGTCCGCTCGGGATGACAGGGAGGGTGTCATTCCGAGGAGCGAAGCGACGAGGAATCTGCACCTCATCCCATCAACGTTTCGTTCCTTCTTACCTGATAACTATGGACTATGGACTGATAACCGAGGTTAACGCTTCCTCGAGCCGGGTCCCGAGAGCGGCGGCGTCGGTGACCGGAGCATCGCAGGTGTAGTTGCGGCAGACGTAGGCCGTGGCGCGTCCACCGGGCGCCGGGCGGTCCGCGAGCAATGGGATGTCCGCCGTCGTTCGCGCGTGACCGCCTGCGAGCACGAGCGAGGGAACGTACCGCTCCGCGGCGGCGCGCGTGAGCGCGCGAAAATCGTCGGCAGTGGGATCACCGACGATCGCGAGCTCCACCGCTCCACGCACCAGAAGATCGGCGACGCCTAACGCGTGGCCGAATGCCGCCGGATGGCGCGCCATCGGCTCGGCCAGCGTCTCGAGCACATACGTCGCGCGGCGGCGCATCGTCTCGTCCTGCAGGAGATCCGCGAGTCGCGCGAGGAGCTCGGCGACGAGCGACGTTCCGGACGGTGTCGCGTTGTCGGTCACGTCGCGCGGGCGGGTAACGAGCGCCTCGTGATCGCTGGGCGTGTCGAAGAACGCGCCGGCCTCGTCGTCCCAGAACCAGGTGACGGCCGCATCGGCGATCGTGCGTGCGCGCTCCAACCAGATCTCATCGAAGGTGAGCTCGTAGAGCGCGAGTGCGGCGAGGCCGAGCGCGGCGTAGTCCTCGAGATATCCGGCGAGCTTCGCCACACCGTTCTTGTACGATCGATACACGCGGCCGCCGCGCACGAGCGCGCGGAAGAGAAACTCGCCGTGACGGACCGCTTCAGCTCGATACGGCATTCGGTCGAAGGCACGTGCCGCCTCGGCGATGGCGCGCACCATCAGTCCATTCCACGAGGCGAGTGTCTTGTCGTCGCGACCCGGCCGAACGCGCGCCCCGCGTGCGGCGAGCAGCGTGTGGCCGGCGGCGGCGACCCGGGCCTGCAGCTCGGGGACGCCGATGCCGAGTCGTGCCGCGACGACCGACGGCTCGTTCGGCACATTCAGTATGTTCTTTCCCTCGAAGTTGCCCGCCGCCGTTACACCCCAGTACTCAGCCGCCAGCGCGGCCTCAGCGCCTAACGCCGCGTCGAGCTCGGCGCGCGTCCAGACATAGAACTTGCCCTCGTGGCCCTCGCTGTCGGCATCGAGCGAGGAATAAAATCCACCATCGGGCGCCGCCATCTCGCGCAGCGCCCAATCGATCGTCTCCTCGACGACGCGGCGGATCTCCGCGTCCTTGGTCGCCTGCCACAGATGGACGCCGAGGCGCGCGAGCAGCGCGTTGTCGTACAGCATCTTCTCGAAGTGGGGCACGAGCCAGTGGTCGTCCACCGCATAACGAGCGAACCCGCCGCCGAGCTGGTCGTAGATGCCGCCGCGCGCCATGGCACGAAATGAATCCCGTGCCATTGTCAACGCGTGGCCTGTCCGCGTCCGCGCCCAGTAGCGCAGCACGGAATCGAGCGCCATCGCCTGCGGGAATTTCGGCGCGCCGCCGAAGCCGCCGTGACGTTCGTCGAAATCGCGCGCGAGCTCGCGATAGGCGCGCTCGAGCAGCGTCGCCGAGAGGACGCCGGTGCTGCGCGTCGGATGCGTCGTGGCCGCGAAGAACTCGCGCAGCTGCGACGTCGTCCGTTCCACGTCTCCACGACGGCTGCGATACGCGTCGCCCACTGACGCGAGGACGCGCTGGAACGACGGCATGCCGTGGCGGTCTTCCGGAGGAAAATACGTCCCGGCATAGAAGGGCAGCATCGCCGGCGTGAGAAAGACCGTCATCGGCCACCCGCCATGTCCGGTCATCGCCTGCACGGCCTGCATGTAGATGCCGTCGATGTCAGGCCGTTCCTCCCGGTCGACCTTGATGTTGATGAAGTTCTCATTCATCAGTCGCGCGATCGCTTCGTTCTCGAACGATTCGTGCGCCATCACGTGGCACCAGTGGCAGGCGGCGTAGCCAACGCTGAGGAGGATCGGCTTGTCCTCCTCGCGCGCGCGGGCGAGTGCCTCCGATCCCCACGGATACCAGTCGACGGGATTCTCGGCGTGCTGCAGGAGGTAGGGACTGGTTTCGTTCGCGAGACGATTGGGCATGTGCGATCCAGCGTGACGGCCGTGAGCCGATCGAAGTTCTCGTCGTGACGACTTGTCGTAGACGCGCGCCGAGAGAAGGTTATATGCCTCGACCGCGGCGTGCCGCTCGCTCTCGCTCATCCTCCTGCTCTCGTGGCGCACTCGTCCAGACCTCATTCGCACAAGCACGCCGGAGCCCGGCTCGAGCCCGTTCCCGAAGCTCCAGCCATACCGCTCCATCGCCGCATCCCGTGGACCGCGGTCGTCATCTCGCTGTTGGTGCTGATCGCTGCGGCGTTGCCGGAAGAGCCCATTCGCGACGCGATCACCCTCGGGCCCGTGCCGGAGGCTCACCTCGAGCTTTCGGCCGGTTATCTGGCGGTCGCGCCACTCTCGAATGTCCTCGACACGCTGACGCTCCTCGGCGCTCGGCAACACATCGTCGTCCTGCTTAGCGTCATCATCCTCTACGCACTCGTTCGTGTGTGGCGTGCGCGGCTCGCTCGGCGACGTGGTGGAGTCGTGCATCCTCCGATGCGGCGTGCCCTTCGCGAGCTCGGCTTCGCCGGACTCTTGCTCGCGGCGATCGTTCTTGCGTACGCGGCCGCCGCCGTTTTGCCGCGGCCGATGGCGGCGCTGGTGACTCAGCCGAACGACGTCATTCTCATCGCCGACTTTCACGCCCACACCCGTTACTCCCACGACGGCCGACCGGGCTGGGATCCTGGCGACGTTCGCGCGTGGCATCGCGCCGCGGGCTTCGACGCTGCCTACATCTCGGATCATCGAACGGTGGAAGGCGCGGAGCTCGGCATCGTCGACAATCCACCCGTGGCTGGCCAGGGCGAGATGATCCTGCAGGCCATAGAGGCGGGCTGGCACGGCGAGCATGTGAACATCCTCGGCGCAAATCGCTTTTACAAAGGCGTGACCACCGCCGATCTCCGGGACGTCGACGACCAGGCGCTCCGGCTCGCGAGCCTGCTGCCTGGTCGCGAGCCGATCGTCATCCAGACTTTCCCAGGGCGTCTCGACAGCCTGCCGCTCGCGAAGGGACCGCAGACTGCTGGAATCCGGGCGATCGAGGTCATCGACGGCGCGCCGCGCGGGATCGATCAGACGCGCATCCTCAGGTCGCGCATCGTACATCTCGCCGATAGCGCGAACATCGCGATGGTCGCCGGTAGCGACAATCATGGCTGGGGCTACGCGGCGCCAGGATGGACGCTGCTGATCGTGCCCGGCTGGCGGGGAATGAAGACCGACTCGCTGGCGGCGTCGATCGAGCAGTCGCTTCGTGGCGGACGCGAGGCGACCCGGGTCGCGGAGCGGCGGATTCCCGGTGAGCTGAATGGTGGCAACGCCCTCGAGCTCACGCTCACCCTTCCGATCGTGGTCTGGGGCATGTTCACGACGCTTTCCGTCGACGAGCGCGTCATCTGGCTGGTCTGGACCTGGGGCGTGGTGCTGGTCTGGCGCCTAACGAGCGGCTGGCGCGCCCGGCGCCGCCGGCGCATCGCCTGACCGCAGTGCGCGACATCGCGCCTGCTCGCGCTCGCTGGCAGATGGTGGCCGGCGTGCTCGGCGCCGGATTCGTCATTCGTCTCGTCTTCGCCGCGCTCATCCCGCTGTTCGGTGACGAGGCATACTACTGGGAGTGGTCCCGACGCCTCGCCGCGGGCTACTTCGACCACCCGCCGGGCATCGCTGTGCTCGTGCGCGGCGGCACGGCCGTCTTCGGCTCCGTCGCGTTAGGCGTGCGCTTCCTGCCCGTGGTCGCCGGCCTGGTCGCGGCGGTCGCCACCGCCGGCGTCGCGCTCCGCCTCGCCGGTGAGCTCGGCGCGCTCCGGGCCGCGCTGATCATCACCTGTATGCCCCTGGCGGCGGCAGGGCTCGTCCTGGCCACGCCCGACGCGCCGCTCCTCGCGACTGTATCGTTAGGCGTGTACGGGGTGGTTCGCGCCGTCCAGTCCCCGCCCGGCTCACGGGCATCGCTCGGCTGGTGGTGCGTGAGCGGCGTCGCGCTCGGATTCGCGTTCTCGTCGAAGTACACGTCGATCCTGATGCCGATCGGCGTCACGATCGCGATCCTCGCGCGCAAGAGTCTTCGGGTGCGGCTCCGTGAGCCCGGCCCATACGCGGCCTGTATCATCGCGACGGTGATCTTTCTCCCCGTGCTCCACTGGAACGCTCAACACGACTGGGTCTCCTTCGGCTTTCAGGTCCATCACGGACTCGCGACGCCGGCGCGACGAGATCTCCTCGCCCCGCTCAAGCGGCTGGGTGACATGATCGGTGGCCAGGCAGGCCTCGTCTCACCCATTCTGTTCGTGCTCCTCGGGATCGCGGTCGTTCGCGGGCTTCGCCGCGCCAGCTCGGATGCCGCGTTCGTTCTGGCGACGATCGCGGCGTTCACCTTCCTCTTCTTCTGTTACAGCGCGACGCGCCAGCGCGTGGAGGCAAACTGGCCAGCGCCGGCCTACATCGCCGCGATTCCACTCCTCGGCGCCCTCGGCGGCAGCGCGCGGCTCGACCGATGGCTTCGTGCCGGCATCTGGCTCGCCGCTGTGCTCTCCGCGGTCATCTATCTCCACGCGGCTTTCGAGATCCTTCCACTCCCGGCGCGAAAGGATCCTCTCGCACGGTCCGCGGGCTGGGGAGAGCTCGCTGGTGCCCTCGATGTCGCAGCCAGACGCGCGCCGTCGATGTCCGACCAGACGACATCACGGTTCGCCGCGGACCGGTATCAGGACGCATCCGAGCTCGCGTTCCATTTCGTCAATCATCCAACCACGTTCTCGCTCAATCTTTCTGGCCGGAGCAATCAATTCGATCTCTGGCCGGGCTTCGCTGAGACTGCACGCCTGGGCGACGATCTCGTTGTCGCCGTCGACGAGACCGCCGATACGAATCCGATCATCCTTCGACTCGCACCGCACTTCGAGACTTACGCGCGCGACAGCCTGGTCGACCTTCGGAACCGCCACGGTCTCATTACGCGACGCCGCATCTGGATCATGCGCCGATGGCTCGGTGGCTGGCCCTCACGCTCATGACGCCGCGCTTGCGAGATGGCTCCGCGCACTGCTTGTTAAGGGAGGGCCGCGGCTGGCACCGACCGCGGCAACGCGGCGAACCAGCGGATGCCCGTCCGATGACAATCCCGAGATTCCGTCCTCCGCAGCAGACGCGCAGTCAGGAGACGCTCGATCGGATTCTCGACGCGGCCGAGCGCGTGCTCGAAGAGAAGAGCTTCACCGAGGCCACCCTCGCCGAAATCATGGAGCGAGCGGGCGTCACGGTCGGCGCCTTTTACCGCCGCTTTCCCGACAAGGACGCGTTGCTGCATCTGCTCGACGAACGTTTCTTCCGCGAGCTGCAGGAGCGCGGCGACGAGCTGCTGGATCCGGCGCACTGGCACTCGGCGTCAGTCGGGGAGATTCTCACCCAGATCGCCCGGACGGCGGTGCAAGTGTACACGGCCAAGCGCGGCGTCGCGCGGAGTGTCTTCCTCCGCGCCCGCGTCGATCCTGTCATCCAGGCCACGGCGCGCCGGGTGAACGCGCAGTACATCGAGCGGCTGCGCGCGCTGCTCCTCGACCCGAGCCGACGAGCCGAGGTTACGCACCCGGATCCCGACCGCGCCATCGCGCTCGGTTTCATGATGTTCTTCGGCGCGTTGCGCGAGACGACCGTCTTCGGCGAGGTCTGGCCCGATCACGATCAGCTCGTCGGGAAGGATCTCGGCGACGAGATGGCGCGGCTGTACCTCGCGTATCTCGGCGTCCACGGCGCGCCGCCGCCGCGCTGATGTATTCACGTTTGCTCATCACTCACATCCCGCAATGCTGACTGCTTCCCCGACCGCCGTCCCCGCCGACATCGATCAGTTCTTCACCGAGAACGAGCCCCGCATCCGCGGCGAGCTCTTCGATCTGCTCCGAATCCCCAGCGTCAGCGCCCGGTCCGAGCATAACGAGGACACCGCGCGCACGGCGGAATGGGTCGCGCGCAGCATGCGGGATGCGGGGCTCCAGGCGACCGTTCATCGCACCCCCGGACATCCTATCGTCGTCGGTGAGTGGCGCGGGGCGGGGAGCACCGCGCCGACGGTGCTCGCGTACGGCCATTACGACGTGCAGCCGGCCGAGCCGCTCGAGCTCTGGGCGAGCCCACCCTTCGAGCCAACGATTCGCGACGGCCGCATCTACGCGCGTGGGTCCGTCGACGATAAGGGGCAGCTCTTCCTGCACGTGAAGGCACTGGAGGCGCTGCTGCGCACGCGTGGGGCGCTCCCGGTCAACGTGGTGCTGCTCGTCGAGGGCGAGGAAGAGGTCGGGAGCGAGCATCTCTCGAGCTTCATCGAGGCGAACGCGCAGCTCCTCCGCGCAGACGCCGTCGTGATCTCCGACTCGGCGATGTTCGCGCCGGGTCTTCCCTCGATTCTCTCCTCGCTCCGCGGTATGGCGTACTTCCAGATCGACGTGCAGGGCCCGTCCGTCGATCTGCACTCGGGGAGCTACGGTGGCGCGGTCGTGAATCCGGCGATGGCGCTCGCGCGCATTCTCGCGACCATGCACGATGGCTCCGGCCACGTGGCGATCGAGGGATTCTACGACAAGGTGGTGGACTGGGGCGCCGCGGCGCGCGACGAGATCCGCGCTCTCCCCTTCGACGAGGAGCATTTTCGCGTCGAGACGGGGTCGCCCTCGTTAGGCGGTGAGGCCGGCTTCAGTACGCTCGAGCGGCTGTGGATGCGCCCGACCTGTGAGATAAACGGCTTGCTCAGCGGCTACACGGGCGAGGGGGCCAAGACCGTGCTCCCATCCAAGGCGATGGCCAAGGTCAGTTGCCGCCTCGTTCCCGACCAGGATCCGCAGGAGATCGAGCGCCTGCTGCGCGCGCATGTCGAGCGCTATGCGCCGAAGGGCGTCTCCGTCACCGTCACGCACCTCCACGGCGGGCGCCCATGGCGCGCCAATCTCGACGGCCCGCTCTTCGACGCGGCGCGTCGCGCCCTCGCCGCGGCGTTCGGTCGCGAGCCCGTCATCACCGGTGAGGGTGGCTCCATCCCCGTGGTCGGCGATTTCCAGCGCATCCTCGGCGCGCCGGTGCTGCTGATGGGCTTTGGACTTCCCGGCGAGAACGCCCACGCACCTAACGAGTGGATGAGCGAGGAGAACTTCACGCGCGGGCTGCGCGCGGTGGCGATGCTGTACCAGGAGCTGGCCGTGAACGGGTAAACGGTGGACCGTGGACCGTGGACAACTACCGCTCACGGATCACGGATCACGGATCACCGTTCACCGACTAGAATCTCCACTCGCGAATCACCCGGGCGCCAACCGACTGACGCCGGAAGAACGGCTGGCTCTCGAGCGTCGGCTGGTTCAGCAACACCTGCGGTTGCGTGTATACCGAGTACAGCCAGCCCGTCCCGGTGCGGTAGTCGAGTCGCGCGCCGGGCAGATAGCTGTACTCCTGTACGGCGAGGAAGGTGCGCGAGTTGAGGTACTTGCCTCCTTCGACTCGCGTCCCCTGAATGAACTGCGAGAACCCGGACGACGTGCCGCTCACGAGCTCGGGCGCATCTCCCGGCGAGATGTAAAACTGATCCGCACCCAGGGCGCGTCCCGCCTGCGCCTGAATCTGCTCGAAGAGCACACCGACCGCCACGCCCTCGAGACGAGTCATGGCCACCTGCGCGCCTCGTCCGACGAGACCGCCCGGTCCGCTGGTCGTTAGGCTCGACCCTTCCGTCTGCATGAGGTCAGTGGCCGGAGAGCCGAAGGCGAGGAGCGTCAAAAGCTCCGACTGTGTCCGCGGCGGTTGCGCGTCGCTCTGCAAGGTGAGCTTCGGCCTCTTGAGAGTGCCACCGATGAGCACCTGAATGTTCATCGCCGGGCCGCCCGCGAGCTGAACCTGATATTCTCCCGTCGCCTGGAGCGTCGGATTCAATTCCGACGTGCCAACGAACGTCGCCGATCCACGGGTGATCTGAAAGCGTTTGCTGAGGAATGTATAATCGCCTCGATCGGTGCCGACCGCGCCCGTCAACACCGGTTGCCCCTGGGCGACGTGTATCTCGATCGGATAGTCGGTGTAGATCTCGACGTTCGCGTCGGTGCTGCGAACCCACGTATCACGGCTGATGCCGAGCGCGACTTCCACGCGCATGTTCTTGAGGATGGGCGACGGCGTTGGAAAGAGCTGATCGTCCTGCATCAGCGCCGTGTCCTTGACGGCGTTGAAGAGGTCCGGATCACCCGCGCCGATGACATGTTGGCTCGAGGGTTCGAACTGGATGACGCCACTCGTTACCTGCACCTGCCCACTGAGATACGGCCGCGCCAGCGGTCCGGTGAATCGCAGTCCCGCATCGGCGTTGAGGCGTCCGCGGTCGTTGTCCAGGACCTCGGCGTTGTGCGCCACGAGAAAGAGGTTGAAGCTCGGATCGCGAATGCTCGCGACGCGGATCCCTCCCGTTAGGCTCACCGTGCCGCGGCCGGAGCGACCGACGAGCGAGTCGATGCGCACGGAGTCGTTCGCCATCCGCACCGATCCGGCGAGGTTGTCGAGATACATCCCCGTCGGATTGAGCCGAACGGTGCCGCGGTTGATCATCAGGCCGCCGGCGACTCTCGGGTTATCGAACGTTCCGCGCAGCGCCACCTGCGCGGCGGCCTGGCCGTGCACGTCGCTGACGATGCCCGTGAAGGCTGGAATGAGCCCGAGTGGCAAGCTGTCCGCTGTGAGGTCGGCGGATATCGGCCCGTGCAAGAGTCGCGATCCTGTGACGCCGCTGAGCCCGAGGTTGATGGGCAAATTCGCCGCGAGCGTCGCCATTGGGGCGCCGCCGCGCCGGAGGAGGTCGAGGTGCGTGGTCAGAGCGCGGCGCTCATAGCCGAATGTGCCGTGCAGCTCGGGAACCGTATCTCCCTTGTACACGGCTCCGACCAGACCTAACGCGCCTCGCAGCCGCGGCGCTGCCATGGTGCCTTGCATGCTCCCGTGCAACGTCACGAATCCCTGGAGATCGACGTCGCTCTGCAGAATGTCGAGCAGGTCGCCGACCTGGAAGTTGTCGACCGCGACCTCGAAGTTGCCGACGCCGCTCGACGGCAGCAGCCCATTCGCGTAAATGCGGCTCGTCGGGCCGCTGCGCAGCTCGAGGTTCTGCACCGCGATTCCCTGCGGTCGCATCTGAATGCTCGCCGGATGTGTCGCCTGCCAGACCGTCGTATCGAATCGGAGCTGCATGTTCGCGATGCGCAGCTCGCGATTGTCGGGGCGTACGAAGAAATCACCCTTGAAGCCGTAGTCGCGCTCGTCGCCTTGACGCACGGCAAGCTCGACGCGGCCACCACGGTCTTGGAACCGAAACGTCGCGTTCGTTCGCAGGCTGTCGAAGGCGAAGCCCCCGGCGGCGACGTTCTTGCCTGCGAGTCCGACGGCGATTGCGGACGTTGGGGTGCGTGCATTGGTCCACGCGAACATCGCCATGATTGTATCGGCCGCAATTCCATGCACGTCCAATCCGCTGGCGCCAAGACGCCCGCGCGTGTCGAACCGCTGGAGATTCCCCGTCAACTCCCCAGCGAGACGTACGTTGCCTTTGAGAGCAATCGGTGTGGCCTTCGGGGTGTCGACGACGAGCGTTGGCAATGGACGTCCCGTCGCTAGACGTTCGACCTCCGTTCGACGGGCAATGCGCGCCGAATCCGCGCGCGCACGCCTAACGGCGCGGGCGACGACCGCTGGCCGCGGTCGATACGATCCGGTATCGGGACCAGTGTGCGGCAACAGGCGATCGAGCGCGCTCAGCGAATCGATCTGCACGATGTATGAGAGGGTACCGGTGCGATTTGCCACGAGGCCGAACGATCCGTGCACGTCGATGTTCGTGTGTGCGCCGCTCAGCTGCAGCTTCTGGAAAGTTGCAAGTCCATTCGCGACGGCAACCCGCACCGAGCCCGTATCCACCGCTAGGCTGTCCCATCGCGAGCCAGCCGCCAGGTCGGCCATGAACGTCGCGTTCATCGTCGCCGGGCTGAACCCGCTGCCCTGAGCACGCGCCGTCAGCGTCAATGACGTCACCGGACCACTCGCGAGCACGGTGTGGACGTTGAAGACGTACATACCCACCGCGAGATCGTACCGCTTCGTCGGCCCTGTGAGACCGACGTTCCCACGCGCCACCAGCCGGCCCCGATCAGGCAGGCGCAGGTCCGTCGAGACGGCGAGATTCGCGAGCGATCCGGTGAGTCGCACCGGCCCCACCGCGCTCCCCTGCAGTCCGATCGCGGGCGCGAAGCGGCCAATCTCGGCGAGTGAAACCGGTCGCGCGATCACGTTGACGTCCATCCATGGCGCGGTGCCGTTTCGTGCAAGGCGCAGAGCTGCCGTGCCCGTGAGCTGCGAATGGTAGCCGCGATCGTCGTGCGCGATGTCGAGGTTGCCGGCAAGCCGCGTCCGCGTATCGCCGGAGACCGTCGCCGTTCCCGTCACGACGCCGGAGACTGGCAGTTGCAGCCCATTTCCGGCGAGCGCCTTCGCGAGCTCCACCTGCACCGGGTGAAGCCGCAGACGCAGATTGTTGGCGCGCACCGCGCCATTCCCGAATCCGACGACGCCGAGCGCGGCAACCTGACTCGTGCCGGTCGTGACGTCGGCGAAGGCGACGTCGGCGTCGACGCGCAATGCGTTCTTACCGCCATTCAGCGCCGCACGCCCGCTCAGCGATCCACGGCGCGGCGACTTGAACCCAGCGATGAGCTGCTCCGCGAGACGCGTGTCGAAGTTCGCGAACCGCAGATTGGTGTCGTGCAGCGCGAAGGTGTCGGACATCGTGATGCCGAAGTCACCCTTCACGGTCGTCGCACCAACCGCGACATCGGCGTTTCGCGCGGTGTAGTCCTGCACCTCACCCTTCCACCGCATCGCGAACTCCAGTGTGCCGCCGCCTTCTGCCGGCAATCGCGGATAGAGCCACCGGAGATCCGCGAGGGCGGCCGGCGCGCCGCGCAGGGTGAGCAGCATGTCGCCGGAGCTGAAGGCGTAGCTGCCGTCGCCGCTCACCCGCGACGCTGGCATGGCCGCGCGCACACCGCGCCACCAGAGCGAATCGTTGTTGAAGTTGAAGTTCCCCTTCATGTCCGTGACAACCGCCGCCGGTGGCCGGAACGGCAGCGCCGTCATCTGCAGCGACGCAACCTGCGCGTACCGATTCTTCTCGTTAGGATCGGCCAGCCGGAGCATCGGCAGCGACGCGTTCAGCGATCGCAACTCGACCACCTTCTGGTAGGGCGGAGCGCCGCCGTAGCTGTGCGCAGCCTGCACGACCATCGCGCGCCCGTGGCCACCGAGCGCTTCGCGAATCAATGAGTCGCGCGACGACGGGCTGAGACTCGTCCCCGGCGACCACGGCGTCCGCACGACGACATCGCCGTCCACCACTGTCACGTTCTCGAACCGGATCCAGCTGCCGAATCCCGGGCCGGTGCTCTGCTGTGACGTCGTGTCGCTGACGAAGATCCGCTGATAGTTCCACTTCCCACCCGGCGGCCGATCCAGCACGATCAACGGCCGCACGAGCCGCACGTCCTCGAGCCAGATCTTCTTCCCGATCAATGCGCCGAGAGCGTACCGCGCGCTCACCTCCTGCGCGGCGATGAACGGCTCGCCGCTACTGTCACTGATCGCGAAGTCGTGAATCGTTAGGCCGCTGAGGAGATTGCCCGACAGCCGCCCGATCGTCGCCTTCCCGTGGATGCGGCTCTGGAGCTGCGACAGCGCGATCCGCCGCACGCGCTCGTGCCCCCACTCCGTAGACGTCAACACGACGACGACGATTCCCGCGAGCGCGACGATCCCGAGGAGTACCGTCACGATGCCGAGGAGCACCCGCCCGATGCGGCGCACGACCGGATTCATCAGTATGCCTGCCCGATCGAGAGGTGAAGCACGAGCCGCCCAAGGAAGGTGTTCTTCCCTGACGTGTAGGTGCGTGCTGTCTGAAGCGCGACGAGCTTGTCCTCTCCACCCACCTTCGTGTTGGTGACAACGGGGAGATCCTCGATCAGCCTCGGGTTATAGCCGAGATCCACCCGAACTGGTCCAACTGGCGAGTTGTAGCGAATCCCCGCACCCGGCGTGATCGCGCTGGTGCCGCGCGCGAAGTCGGCGATGCTCTTCAAATCGCTTAATGCCTTGAGCGCCGAGTTGCCGACGATCGCGCCGTCCACGAAGACGGCGGCGTCGAGATGGCGCACGCCCGTCGGGAAGCGCACTTCGACGCTGCCCTCGATGAGGGACGTACCGCCCGTGGGGCGCGGAATGAAATACCGGTCTTTCAGGCTTAGGAGATTTGGATCGCACTGCTGAATCGGGATGTTGGCAGGACACCGCGAGGTCGTGTCTATACCGCCACCAGGCAAAGGCGTCCCCTTTGGTGCGCGTAGCGAGTCCGGGGAGATCGTGAGCACGCGCGGTCCGAGTTGGTTCTCGCCGTAGCCACGCACCGACATCGCACCGCCCGCATAGAAGCGAGTTCGCGGATGGAGCACCGTGTCGCCCGTGGAGCTCGTCATCGCGCGCACGATCCCGAGTCGCAGATGACTCGCGACCACCTGCGGACGCAGGCTCGGGTGCCAGTACGCGGCCGCATCGAAAAAGGCGCGATTGTATCGGTAGTCCGACAGCGTGTACCGCGAGGCATGCTCGGCGTCGATGCGCGCGACGTAGCCCTTCGTCGGTGTGAACGCCTGATCGCTGCGATCTATGAATGCGGTGAGCGACAGGGGCGAGAGATTCTGGTGCGTCCGCAACGTCTGGATTGTCGTCGTGTCGCAGACGCCGTAGTTCACGCAGAAGTAGATGTCTCCGGCTTCAACGCGCGTAACCTCGTACCGGTAGTTGATGCTCGCCGGCGCGCGCGACGCCAACTGCCGCGTGAAGGTCGCCGTGGCGCCATAGCCACGGTCGATGAAGATCGACGGCTCTGAGCGCCGATGCGCGAAGATGCCGAATCCCGCCTGGTTCGCGGGCCGCCGCAGGAAGGCGGGCTGATTGAAGTCGAGACTCGCCGACCACGTCGGCTGCAGAAAGACGTTCGCGTTGTCGAGGTCTTTCAGTCGCGTGTCCAGCGCGAACGGACCCCAGCCATTCAGCGTGCTCGAAAAGAGATTGCCAAGCGAAGCATTGAGATCCAGCCGACGCGCGCCGCCAAGCAGATTGTGCGCGGAGAAGCCGGCTTCGAGCTGCACGTAGTTCACGTTGTCCGTCGCGCTGCCGACGCGCGCGCTGTGCAGTGGTGCTTCCACGACCTGAATCTCGATGCGCTTGATGCTGTCGCCGGTCGGCGGCAGGATGCTCGCGAGCCGGAAGAGATTCGACGTGTACAGCGTGCGCTGGCTCTCCAGCATGTCGTTCCGGATGAACGGCCGGCCCGGACGCAGCAGCAGCATGTCGAGGATCGTCTGCGTCGCCACTTCCTTGTTGCCGAGGACGATGATGTTGCCGACAGTCGTCGGCCAGTTGGGGTAGACGCGCAGCGCGACGGCAGCGCGGCGCGCCGAGTCGTTCACCGCGATGGCCGTATCGACGATCGCGTCCGCGAACCCGCGCTGCCACATCTCGCTCTGGAAATTCAGTCGCGTCGAATCGAGCGTCAGGAGATTCAGCGGCTGGCCGACGCGAAGAAGGGTGAGCTTGTTCTTCTGCTTCACCGTCATCAGGGTCGTGTCGTAGTCGATGCGCAGCGCGGTGACGATCGTCGGCTCGCCCTCGTGGACGTCGAATGCGACCGCGACGCCCCGTCCCTTCGCGGTGATCGCGGTATCGACCGTGGCTTCGCGGAAGCCGCGCTTCCAGTAGTAGACGCGGATGCGCAGCACGTCGCGGCGGAATTCGTCCCGATCGAGGTAATACTTGTGCCAGAGCACCGGCGAGTGGCTCATCCAGCAGAAAGGCTGAACGAAGAAGCTGATGCACTTCGACGGCTGCGTGTTGATGCTCTTTTCGAGATCGTGCTGGTCGACGTGCTTCACCCCCTTCATCGTGAGCTGCACGACCTCCGGCGATGGATCTTTCGCCGGCGATCGCGATTGAGCGCGCGAGGGCACCGCGCACAAGGCGAGGAGAAGCAACGCCTCGAGCGTGTGCCACGACAGGACGCGCGCTACTGAGGCGCGCTCGGGATGCGAGGAGCACATGACGGCGGAGAGACAAGCAAAGCTCGCGCCGACAGAAAGGACCGCGGCGCGAATGCGCCGCGGCCCTTCGATTTGCTTGTCCTGAACCGGTCCTACAGGCCCGCCAGCAGGGCGTCGTTGGAAGGCGTGCCGCCAATGCGCTTGATCAGCCACTCCATCGCGGACTGGGGCGGCATCTGACTCAAGCCGCGACGCAGGGTGTATACGCCGTCCAGCTGCTCGGGGCGGAACAGCTTTTCCTCACGGCGCGTCCCACTCGTCCCGATATCGATCGCGGGATAGATGCGCTTCTCGGCCAATGGCCGATCGAGCTTGATCTCACAGTTGCCGGTGCCTTTGAACTCCTCGAAGATCACGTCGTCCATCCGCGACCCGGTTTCCACGAGCGCCGTCGCGATGATGGTGAGCGAGCCGCCGCCGGCCGACGCCGGGATGGCGCGCGCGGAGCCGAAGAACGCCTTTGGCTTGGCCATCGCGGTCGCGTCGAGACCACCGGAAAGAGTGCGCCCCGTACCTCGCTCGGCCGTGTTGTGCGCGCGTGCCATGCGGGTGAGGGAATCGAGCACGATCACCACGTCCTTGCCGATCTCGACCAGACGGCGCGCCCGCTCGAGCACCATCTCCGTGACTTCGACGTGCCGCTCCGCGGGCTGATCGAAGCTGGACGCGACCACCTCGCCGACTCCCCACGAAATGGCTTCGCTCACCTCCTCGGGCCGCTCGTCGACCAGGAGGATGATCAGCGACGCATTCGGATGATTCAGCGCGACGCCTTCCGTGATGCCGTGGAGGAGGGTGGTCTTGCCTGCCCGCGCCGGCGCGACGATCAGTGCGCGTTGTCCATATCCGATGGGAGCGATCAGGTCGATCGCACGTCGGATCAGCTCAGCGCCGCCGCGTGCTGGGCGACCCGTCTCGAGCGTCAGCTTCCGCTCGGGGTAGGAGGCGGGAAGGGCATTGAACTCAGCGCGGCGGGTCGCGGTGGCGGGGTCCATCTCATTAATCGAGCGAACCTCCATAGCAGTGATTCGGCCACGCTGGTCGCGGCCGACTGACGCGTCGACGAGGTCGCTCTTTCGGAGGCCCAGTTGGCGGACCATCAGCGGTGGCACCCACGCGTCGCCGGCTTCGGCGAGATAGCTGTTCGCGGGCCGCCGAATGAATCCGCCGTCGCGCGATGGGTCGAACCATCCTTTCGTATCGCCGCTGGGCACGAGCGCGGCCTGGGGCTGCGGTTGCGGCTGATGCTCGCGGCGGGGACCGCCGCGGTCGCGTCCGCGGCGCCGTCGCCGACCATTGCGATGCTCTCGCGGCGGATAACCGCCGCCGTCGTGTCGCGGCTGGCCCGGCGGCCCATAGCCCTGTGACATCGGCTGCGAGGACGCGCCGTTCATCGTGGTCGTGCCGGACGCACCGTCATCGGCGGAGCCGTTGTCCGAGCGGGGAAGCGCCTCCGGCCGAGACAGATCGCGGTGGCTTTCCCCGACATCATCGCCGCCGGCGCGTGCTGTGCCCTCGTCGGGATCACGCGGTGCTACCATGGCCGGGCGACTCTCCGGGGCCGCATCGGCATCGGTGGGTTGCGCCCTTTCGGTATTGGCAGTGGTCGTGACGGCGCGCGGGGTGGCAGGCTGCTCGTCGCTGGCGTCGTTGCTGGGAGTGGGGGCATCGACACCGTTGCTGTCGATCGGCTCGTCGCGGTAGGGGTTCGGCTCGCCCGTTCCTTCGGCGGCGGGACGGTCCTGCGGGCGCTGGCCGCGGCCGCGACGAGGGGGACGTCGACGTTCGTTCATGCTGCAATAGTTGAGTAAAGGTGAAATGCTCCGCCTGCTCGCCCGACCATGGGGCTGACTGCAACCTGCGGAAAACGCGGATCAAGCTTGTGTGCCAATGCTGCGCGACATCGCGCAAAGCGCGCAGCCGGAACCGCTCTGAATCCCGTATGGACTCTCAGTGCGGAATCGACGCTATGTGGCGGGATCGATGCGACGCGTGCTCTTGCCGCGAGGAGCGTGGTCGGCTCACGCGGTGCCGGCGATTGTATTGCGGCGCGGCGCTCAGCCAACCGGAGTATCGCTCGAGCGCGGATCCGGGCAGCCACGCCACCATCAGAGCGACCGAGCGGACGACGTCGCAGTCGTACCGGCGGACGCCTACGAGTATCGCCACTTACTCAGTGCCGCGCAACCCTGAAGTTACTCCCCCACTGCAACAACCCCGCTGCGAACTTCGTGCCGAACCCTGGTTCATGCAATTCCTTCCCATGTTGGACAGAGAAGCGTGCGCTTCGTCACGTCAGCTCTCCGTCAGAGCGTCCAGGCGTCTAACGAGAGCGACGACCCGTCTGCACAACTCGACCATTCTGTCCACCGAGCCGCGCTGCTCCGCCGACAGCTCTTCCAGCTGGAGCAGTTGCGCTTCGGCCAGGAGTGCCGCGAGCGGATTGTTGATCGCGTGTTGCAGCGACAGTGCGGCCTGTCCCGCGGCGAAGATCCGTCGCGCCTGACGGAGCTCCGCGGTCACGCCCGGGGCGCTATCGAGAGCGGCCGTGATCGCCACCGCCAACTCCGCTGGCGAGCGATCGACGAGCTCTCGCGACACCGCGCGCGCGCCCAACGAGTTCATCGCCGCTCGTAAGGCGACATCGTCAGGCACCGGTGTGACGACGAGAATCGGTGCCTCGAATCCTCGCGCGCGCAGTGTCCGCAGCGTGTCGACCGTCGCCTTGGCGCTCGCTCCTCCATCGACCAGCGTCGCGTCAGCCCGAGGAAGCTTCTCCTCGGCCAGCATGGCGACGTTTGCCGTCACCGTCGAAGCCCGTGGCAGAACCATCGACAGGCGCGGCGGAAGTGCTTCGGCGCGACTGTCGTCTTCCACGACCAGCAAAAGTACGAAGCTTTCCGTTTCGGGCGTCATCAGTGCGCTCGGACTGACTCCACGACACTCGGCGAGTAGTATTTCTGCATGGAATCGAGTGCTCCCGCGCCAGATCTCGATCTCGCGCAGATCGTGGAAGAGTATCGGGTGACCGCCAACATCGGTACGCTCGTCGATCGCGTGCGCGCCCTCGCGGCACGGAGCGATCCCGAACAGCTCGGGCATTCCGCGCGCGCGTATGCCGACATGCCCGAGGTCATCATCCCAGCGTACGAGGCCATCGTTGCCAGGCGCCCCAACGACGCACAGGCGATGGTGATCCTCGCGAATGCGTACTGGCTCACCGGACGTGGCGCCGAGGTGGTCGGCGCGCTCGCGGCGCGCGCGAAGCAGGCGGACGAGCGGAATCGCGGTGCCTGGCACCTGTGGGCGCTCTCCGAATCGAACCTCCGCGCGCGCGTCGAGCGCTGGCGCCAGGTCGCGCGCCGCTTTCCGCAGGATCAGCTGGCGCGCGCCGCGCTCGCCGACAACGCCGCCAGCCTCGCCGGCGCCGAAGACGATCCCGCGGCGCTCGATCTCGCAATCGTCACGTACGAGAGTCTGCTTGCGGAAGCCACTCGCCCCGAGCACCGCTTCGCACTCGAGTCGACGCTCCAGGCCTTGCGAAAAGCGTGATCGGCAGTCCGTGGTCCCCGGACGGTGATCGGTTCACCGTTCACCGTTCACCGTTCACCGTTCACCGTTCACCGTTCAACGTTCACCAATCACCAACCACCAATCACCAGACGAATCGTGTCTTCGTCGCGTCCAGCCGATCGAGCTGGTGCTTGATGTCGTCACCGATCGCTTCGATTCTCGTTATGCTCCGCGGATTGAACTGCGGATCGAACGGGCTGCGCGCGGGTCCGCCGGAGACCTCGAGCACGGCGTCGAAGCTGTAGCTCTGCGTCTTGCCCGTCTTCGGATTCGTCCACGAGCCATGCCACGCGAGCTCGCGATTCTTCGGCCAGATGCCATACGGAAGCGCGAAGGTCCGCACGCGATAGCCCGCGACGGCGGAATCGATGCCCATGATGTTGCGCGCGATCTGCTCCTGGACCACCGCGTCCGAGTACTTGTTGAGCATGGCGTGCCAGAGCGTGTGGCCGCAGAGCTCGAATCCGTTGTCGGCGAGCCATTTCACCTTTTGTAGCCGCCACTGCTTGTGCTGTCCGCGCCATCTCGGACCGTCGCCGAAGAAGTTGTGGCCCGCCGCACCACCGTTCAGCATGCAGAACGTCGCGCGATTCTTCCAATCCGGATGCGCCTTCTTGAAGTCCAGCCAGATTCCCACGCCGCTCGTGGGATCGATCTCGAGCGAGCCGTTGTTCTCGATGTAGCTGAACTGCTCCGCAGACGCATCGTCGAAGACGAAGATCACCGGTGACATCCCCGTGGGAACGTCGCGGAAGTCCTTGTCGAGCATTTGCGAAACAGTAATCGGCCGGTAGCCGCGCGCGTACACGTCCTCGAGGTCCTTGCGGAAGCTCTCCACGGTTCGGGTGTAGAGCGCGTTCTTCGTACCGCCGATGACGTGGTACTCGAGGATCGGGATGCGGCCGAGGTGATTCGGGTCGAGACGGCCTGCGCGTTTGGCGATGTCGCCGGCCGAGGACGCCGTCGTGCTGCCGACGGGGGACGAGCCGGTGCTCGCCACGCCCTCCGCCCCGCCAGCGCGGGTCTGCGCCAGGGCACCGGTCCTGCTCGTAACGGTGGCGCCATTGCCTTCGCGGCCGCAGGCGCCAGCGGCGCCGAGCGCGAGGGCGACGATGATCGACGTGCGGTTCGTGCGATATGTCATAGCGTGCTGCCGCCTATATCTCTCAGAATGATGATTCGAAGCTCGATGCAGGAAATCAAACCGGAACCCGGGACGCGCGTCGACGTAGGAATGTCATGCCTCGAACGTCGCGCTGAAAGCGCGCAATACGCGTGAGACTCTCTCCCCGCGTCCTGGTAACGACCCTTCGGCAGCGCCTGCGTGAGGCGCCGAAGCTGTCATTTACTACACTCCTCCGGCGTCACTGGATCGGACTTTCACTGCTTGCCGGCGCGACGGTCGCTGTGTTCGCTACCGACGCCTGGCTCCTCACTTGTGGCTTCGCGGGCTGCCCGAGTCCTTCCGAGATCCGCGCCTTCCATCCAAGCGAGGGTGGGCGGATCGTCGACGAGAACGGCCGTCTCATCGGACGCCTCGCCATCGTGCGCCGCGTAAACGTCGAGCTGCGCGAAGTGCCGATGTACGTGCAGCAGGCGTTCATCGCCACGGAGGACCGGCGCTTCTACGATCACAATGGACTGGACTGGCGTGGCTTCATGCGCGCTCTCGTTCGCAACGTTGGCTCCCTCGGTGTGCGCGAGGGATTCAGCACGATCACGATGCAGGTGGTGCACAACAGCTTCCTCGCCGAACGCTACCACGGCCGGTCTTTTCGGCGGAAGCTGGTCGAGCTCCGCATCACCCGGCTCGTCGAGCGCGAACTGACGAAGAATCAGATCCTTGAGCATTACCTAAATGTCATCTACCTCGGCAACGGGATGAATGGCGTCGAGGCAGCGAGTCGCGACCTCTTCGGCAAGCACGTGGGCCAGCTCACCGTCGCCGAGGGCGCCATGCTCGCAGCGCTGCCGAAGGCCCCCTCCGCCTACACTCCACGGCGAAATCCACGGACGGCTCAGAGCCGCCGGGACCTCGTGCTCGGATTGATGGCGGACCAGGGTTACATCACCACCGCCGCTGCCGCGGCAGCCGAGCAGCAGCCGCTCCGGATCGCCGAGAACGAATGGCGCCCGTCTGCCGCCGAAGAGCCGTCCGCCCTGGATGCGGTGCGCGCGATAGTTGATTCCGTGCTCCCGGACGTCCTGAAGGATGGGGATGTCACCGTTCACACGACGCTCGATTTCGGACTCCAACGTTCCGCCGATCGCGCGGTTGCTCGTCAGGCAGCCGCGATCACGCGCGAGACGATCGACTCCTATGGCCGCGTAAGTGAGCCCGCGCAGGGAGCGCTCGTGGCCATGGACCCGTCCAGCGGCGACATCCGCGCGCTCGTACCCGGACGCAAAACCAACAAAACCGTTCGCGGCGGCTTCAACCGGGCCCTGTTCGCGAAGCGACAACCCGGTTCGGCATTCAAGCCATTCGTCTACGAAGCTGCCTTGCTCGCGGGTCTCTCTCCGGCATCGATGGTCGACGACGATCCTGTCGAGGTCGTGAGCGGGCGTACAGTGTGGCGGCCTGCGAACTACAACGACAACTACGCGGGTCAGATCACTCTGCGGCGCGCGCTCACGCTTTCGGCCAATGCCGCGACAGTGCGCGTGAGCCGCACGATCGGCGAGCAATCGGTGATCGCGGCGGCGCGCCGGAACGGGATCGTCAGTCCCATTCTCGCCGTTCCAGCCATCGCGTTAGGCGCTGTCGACGTCACGCCGCTGGAGCTCGTCACCGCCTACGCTCCGTTCGCGAACGGCGGTCGCAAGGTGCGCCCGCGGCTCGTGACGCGCATCGAGGCACCCGACGGCACGCTGCTCTGGAGCACCGAGGTCGAGACCGCGCCCGTCCTCGACCCCCGGGATTCTTATGAGATCACGTCGATGCTTCGTTCTGTCGTGGACTACGGCACCGGCCGAACGCTGCGCGATCTCGGTGTCACAGGTCCAGTCGCCGGCAAGACAGGCACGACGAACGAGGGGAACGACGTCTGGTTCGTTGGCTACACGCCGTCTCTGCTTGCCGGCGTCTGGTTCGGCTACGACACGCCGCGCCCGATCGCGTATGGCGCGTCAGGCGGCCACTTCGCGGCACCGGCGTGGGCCGACTTCTATCTGAACGGATGGAAGGAGCGCTCGGGCGCCGACTTCCCCGTGCCCGACGGCATGGTGATGCGCGTGATCGATCCCGAGTCCGGGATGCTGGCTACCGAGTTCTGTCCCCGTCGACAGCGCGAGTTCTTCAAGCCCGGCCGTGAGCCTCAGTTACCCTGCTCGATGCACGAGGAGCCGTTCCAGTCGCAGACGGTCGACAACGGCGAGACGATGCCGCAGGTGGACAACATCATCCAATCGATCGGCAAAGGGATCGGAAAGCTGAAGAAGATATTTCGTTTTTGAAGAGAGTGTTTCTGAGAGCTATCAGTCCATAGTCCGTTTCCGAGAGCTATCAGTCCATAGTCCATAGTTATCAGGGATCTCGGAACGAAGCGTTTGTGGTTGAGTGTGCGTCGAGTCGCTCTCACCCAATTAACGCTTCGTTCCGAACCCCCTGATAACTATGGACTGATAACTGATAGCTGCCGCTAAATCAGTCCCAGCCACCGCGCCTTGTCGTTCTCGAACCCCGGGAACACCGCATCCAGCTTCTGCGCGCCGAGGTGCTTCGAGATGACCTCGCTGAACACCGCGCGGAAATCCGTGGTGAGGGCGAGATCCCGACCCTCATTCAGCTGCTCCGGCTCGAGCCCAGGCCAGCGACCGAACACCTTCTTGCCACCGTGGACGTCACCGCCGATCACGAACAGCGCGGTGGCGTGGCCGTGATCGGTGCCGCCGTTCCCATTCTGCCGCGCCGTGCGGCCGAACTCCGACATGGTCATGATCACGACGTCCGCCATGCGATCGCCGAGATCGGTGACGAGCGCATGAATCGACTTTGAGAAGTCGTCGAGGCGCGCCGCGAGCTGACCCGTAGCGCCGCCCTGGTTCACGTGCGTATCCCAGCCGCCCACGTCGGCGAACGCGACCTCGAGACCGATGTCGGCCTTGATGAGCTGCGCGATCTGCCGCAGGTGCTGGCCGAACGGCGAGCGGGGATACTCGGCGCTGTGCTCCGGCACGTACTGTTGAGGGTTTGCTGAACGGAGGATCTTCATCGCCTCGAACATCTCCCCGCCGGCCGCATGCACGACGTCAGCGGAGCCGGTCCGGTAGAGCGCCTCGATCCGTTGGGCCTCGCTGCCATTGGTGCGGATGGAGAACTCGTCGAGACCGTTCATCGCGATCACCGGGGCCGGCCCCTCGAGGATGCGCGGCGTCTGCGGCGTCATTGCCACCGCCTCGAACGGTGAGGGCTGCGGCTTCGCCCCGTTAGGCGACGGCTGATGACCGGCCTGTCGCGCGCCGGTGGCGCACTCCTCGCACGTGCCGCGCGTCGCCAGATACCGATTCAACCAGCCGTCGGGAGTGCCCTTGTTGTCCGGCGTCCCGCTCTCCATGTAGTCCTGCGCATCGAAGTGCGATCGCGTGTTGCTCGGACTACCGACGGCGTGCACCGGGGCGAGAATGCCGCGATCCCACAGCTCCTTCATTGGCTGGAGCGAAGGATGCAGGCCGAAGAAGCCGTCGAGATCGACGGCAGCCTGCGCGGCCCCCGACACGGGCCGCGGAATGGCGATGGACGGCCGCATCCGATAGTACGCGGCTTCGCCGTGCGGCACGACGACGTTCAACGCGTCGGCCGCGCCGCGCTGGAAGAGACAGATCAAGACCTTTCCCCGGCGATTGCCATGCGTGGACGCTCCACGAAGGAGCTCCATGCCGTACACGCTGCGGCGAAGAAAGCTCGGGCTGAGCCCCATCGTCACCATCGCGAGCGCGCCGGATTTCATGAACACACGACGATTCATACGAACCCTACCTCGAATGAGCCGCGGCAGCACGCCGCCGCTGCCTAACGACGTTGAAACTCCGGCGAGCCGAGCGCGAGGCCGACGACTTGCGCCAGCCCTTCGAGCCGCAGCGGACGATTGAGGACCGACACGGCGTTCGCGCGCGGCCGCCCGTTCTTCGCGACCACCGCGCCGGCCTGGCGCGCACGTGGTGGAGCCATCATCTCGTCCGTCGGCACGCTGTCGTCCATCGCCATGCTTGACGAATCGGCGCTCCCCAGCTTGTCGAGCAACGGATTCTCACCGGAGAGCAGGATCGACCGGGTCTCCGGCGACGATTGGCCGCCGAGAATCGCCTTGATGACACCGTCCACCTGCTCCTCACGGCCAACTGCCCGCAGCGACGCCGCGGCCGGCCAGCTCGCGAGCGACGCGCCCGGCACGCGGCCGGCCGCCACCGCGAGTCCGAAATTGATGCGATTCAGGATCGAGCCCGTGTTCATCCACGCGTCGCCACGATCGGGCCACCCGTCCGGCGTCTGTCGTCCGAAGATCGGTTGGCCGAGCCGGGCCACGAGCTGCGCCGTCCTCGGCGTCGTGTCTGGCTGCGCGTTCATGGCCCTGAGCGCGCTCGCCACGACCTCGAACGGCGTCTTCACCTTTGCGCGGTACGCGGCTCGACTGAAGAACTCCGGGGATGTGACGATGCACCGCATGGTCTCGCGAATGTCGCCGTCGGTCTTGGTGAAAACGCCCGCGCACCGGCTCACGAGCGCCGGCGACGCGCTGTCGCTCACGAAATGCCTCACGAGCTTGGTCGTGATGAAACGCGCGGTCGACGGATGCCGTGCGACGAGGTCGAGGACGTCCTCGCCGTCCTCGATCCCGCGACCCGCGGCCAGCGTGTGGCCGAGCACGACCTTGGTTCCCGCATCGTGCATCTCCGGTCGGAAGACGAACGCGCCCTCGCGCGGATTCATCGTCCAACCCGTGAGCGCGCGCGCAACCTCGATGACATCCCTTTGTGAGTAGCCGCCATCGACGCCAAGGGTGTGGAGCTCCATCAACTCGCGCGCGTAGTTCTCGTTGAGCCCTCGCGCGCGGCGCTGCTGCTGCGCGGGCCGCCGTGCGAGCCCGAAGCGCCGCTGCGCTCCTCGCGCCGTCGCGAGCGTGGGATGCGTGCTGTCGGCGGCGCTCTGCCAGTTGTCGAGGAAGAACAACATTGCCGGGCTCTTCGCCACAGCGCCGAGCAGATCGCGGAACTTGCCTAACGCGTAGGGCCGGATCACGTCCCGGTCATACGACGCGAGAAAGAGCCGCGTCTGCCCCTTTCCGGAATACACCGAGAAGTGGTTCTCCCAGAAGTCGACCATCACCTCGTCGAGCTGCCGCTCGCTGACCACCGCGCGCGCCAGCTTTGCCGACTGCACGTCACCGACGATCCGCTGCGCACGCCGCGCGAGATCACGGAGCTGCGGGTCCGCGGCGAGCGCATCGCGGCGCGCGTCCTGTTTGCTCGCCGTGGTATCGCCATCGGCGCGCAGCTGCATCTGTTCTCGCCGACGCGCCTGCTGTACCTGCCGGTACGTTTCGATCAGATCCGTAGTCCTGGCATTGAGGGTTTCATAATGGCCGGTCAACTGCTCCGCGGCCTCGTCACCGATGCGATCGGGCGTGAGCTGCAGAGCGATCCACCGATCCACGCCCATCGCTCGAACCTTCTCCGCATCACCCGGCCGAGCTCCGAACGCCAGGCGATTGAGGACTTGCTGCACCTGTTCGTCCGGCAGCAGCTCGCGAGGCTCGGACACGGCAAACGCCGCCTGGGCGACCGGCGCCGAGCGCGTCTGAGTCGATGCGGGCACTGCGGCCGAGCATCCGGCCACGACCAGAGCGACGAGCGTGATGGAAAGCGATGAACGCATCAGAGAACACCAGGCAGGGAGGTTTGGAACGTGCCATTGGTAGACGAAGCGGTGGGGCAGCCGTTAAGGCTCGTCAGCTTGCCTTTGCTGGCTCGTATCGGCTTTTGCGGCGGGAACTTGGCGTTCTCTCTTGCGCCATTCGGCCCCTCGATCTTACGGTTGTCCGAGCCACCAGATCGCCGGTGGCTCCTGCCCGCAGGAGCATCCCATTCTTCTCGATCAACAGCGGCGGCTCGCTAGCTACGACGCCTTCGTCGACACGGCCACGGTCTCGGTGGCCGAGGCGAGCGCCGTCAAGCGGCCAATAGCCCTTCTCGTCGCGGACGTCGACCACTACCGGCACCTCGCCGATGACTACGGTGAGGCGTATGCCGAGCGTGTGCTGCGCACCATCTTCGATCTCGCACGCGCCAATCTCCGGGAAGGAGAGCTGGTCGCGCATCCTGGAGGAGACGAGCTGGTGGCGTTGCTCCGCGCGTCGACGTCGGCGGCGCGGGACGTCGCCGAGCGGCTCTGCGCCGCGGTTCGTGGGCACCTCTTTCCCGAGACGGACCGCGGACCGGCGCCGCGCGTCACGATCTCCATCGGCGTTGCCAGCGCGCCGGACCACGGGTTGAGCTATCAGGTTCTTCACGCCGCGGCCGACGGCGCCCGGGTGCGACTCAAGACCAAAGGCCGCGATGGTGTCGCTGTCGCTCCGCTTCCGGGCCACGAGGTTCCTCGACGGGCCCTCGACATCGATCGATTCGCCGGACGCGTGGAGGAGTTTCGCACTCTCGTCCGCCATCTCGACGAAGCGGTCGCCGGTTCACCCCGGGCCGTTGCCATTCTCGGCGAGGCGGGCGCGGGAACGGCGACGTTGGTGCGGCGACTCGAGCCCGAGGTGCGGCTGCGGGGGGGATCGCTCGTGGTCGGTCGGTCGCGCGAGCAACGCGTGCGGGAACCGTACGGCGTGTGGGCTTCCCTTATCGCGGCCTTGCACCGGCTGCCCGCTGCTCCGTCGGGTCCCTGGCGGGAGCTACATCATCTCGTGCGCGCCGTCGGCACGGATGCGTCAACGACGACCACGCCTTGGGGGAGCAAATATCGTCTCCTCGATGAAGTGGGCCAGTACATCCGCGTCGTGGCGCAAAAGCGCCCCCTCGTTCTCCTCCTCGACGAGATGCAGTGGGCCGACACCGCGGCGTGGGACGTTCTCGAACATCTGTGCCAGCAGCTCGTTGATGAGCGTTTACTGATCGCGCTGACGTTCCGAACGGAGGCCGCGTATGCCGAAGCCGCGGAGCGCCGGCAGGCGCTGACAAGAAGCGCGGTCTACCGCGAGGTCGCCCTGTCGCGCCTGACGCGGGACGAAGCCAAGCGGTGGCTCGAGGGCGCAATGCACGGGCAGGAGGTTGGCCGCGAGCTGTTGGCGTTCCTCTACCGTCACACGGAGGGGAATCCCTTCTTCATCGCGCAGCTCCTGCGAACCCTCGTCGAGGAGGGTGCTCTGTGGCATGCGGAGGGGCGTTGGCAGTGGACGCCGGTCTCCGAGCTACGGCTCCCGATCGGTCTACCCGCGCTCATCGCCCGCCGGTTGGGCCGGCTCTCTTCAAGCACGCAAGCCGTGTTGAGCATTGCCGCGGTGATCGGCGGTGAGTTCGACGTGGGTCTGGCGGTGGCAGCAGGCGCCGGGAGCGAGGCTGCCGTGCAGCTCGCGCTTTCCGAAGGCCTCGCGGCCGGCGTCCTCAAGCCATCGTACGAGCGTGGCGGGCGCGGCTATGCGTTCAGCCACGCCCATATCGTCGACGCGCTCGTGCAATCACTCGCGCAAGACCGGCTACGACAGACGCACCAGCGCGTTGCGGAGGCGTTGGAGCTGCGCGACAAGACACGAATCGCCGAGATTGCGCTCCACTATGATGCCGCGGGCAGTGCAGCGCCGGCTTATCTCTACGCGCTCATCGCCGCCGAACATGCCGAGCGTGTCTACGCATATGCGGCGACAAGCGGATTTCTGAACGTCGCTGGACGGAACGCGTCAACGCCCGCCGAGCTCGCCGAAGTGCGACTTCGCCTCGCGACGCTGGCAGAAGTGACCGGCCGATTCGATGAGGCGGAAGAGCTTTGCGATCTCGCAATCGAATGGTTCGTCGGCAAAGGCGACGTAAAGCGTGCGCTGACGCTCCGTCGTATGCGGGAGCGGGCGCGCAAGGAACTGGGACGGCCGCCTCATCTCAGCCTCGAGACCTTGTTGCAGCTCGAGCAGGAAGCCCGTTCACTTGGCTTCGTGAGCGAGCGAATCGAGATCATGATGATGCTGTCGCAGACCTATGGCCGTTTGGGCGATCTCGAAGAGGCGAAGCGGACGGCGAAGGAGTGTGTCGAGACGGCGGAGCGACATGGCGATCTCATGCTTCTGACTCAGGCACTCACCAGGCTCGCCGTAACGTTGCAGATCGATGATCCCGATCGCGCCGGGGAGATTTACTTCAGAACTCTCGAGATCGGCCAACAGACAGGTGATGCCGCGGTACAGGCGCGCTCGCACAACAATCTTGGCAACATCGCGATTCGCCGGAATGATTGGCAAAAGGCGCGAACGTCGTTTCGGAACGCCATCGCGTTGGCGCGAGGCGCCGGCATACCTGATATCTGGGGGGTGGCGGCGCTGAACCTTGGCGTCACCCACCACCGCACCGGCGAGTACGATCGCGCCCGCGAGCTGCTCGGTGAGGCGCTGGCGCTTGTTGCCGCGGTCAAGAACAGCGAGATCCAGCTCTACGCGCTCTACAACCTGGCACACATCGAGTGGGAGAACGACCGCTGGGAATCAGCGGCTGAGCTATATGAGGCAACTGCATCCCTTGCCCAGCGCATCGGTGCGTCGGATGTGCAGATCGGCGCGATCGCGGCCGTCGGGCTCTGCCACCTCGAAGGAAACAACGTCGAGAAGGCCCGCGAGGCGAGCGAGCAGATTCAGGAGCTGCTGAAGAAACGGTCGGACTGGTTCCAAGGGCGCGAGTTCGCCGTCGCCTTGAGCGTCGCGCTCCTGGTTGCGGATGGAGAGAGCGCCGACGCGATTGATCAGTACGAAAAGGCCGCTTCGTTCGCTGAGTCGTCTGATCTCTATACAGCAGCGTGGCTTACGGCCATTTGCGGACAGACCTTGCTGCCGCA
Organism: Gemmatimonas sp.; assembly: GCA_021154325.1. Lineage (GTDB taxonomy): Bacteria > Gemmatimonadota > Gemmatimonadetes > Gemmatimonadales > Gemmatimonadaceae > AG2. Next base: position 25,350 of record JAJKIR010000220.1, on the reverse strand, counting down.
TGCTCCCAAGCAGATGCGCACGTGGATCGAGCGATTCAGGTCACACGTCGAAGAATTCGGTTACGCCGGTATTGCGAAGCGGTTCAATGAGTTAGTGGCGGGGTGACACACCTCACGGCGCTCGTCTGGACTCTGGCGAAGGTTGTGACGTCACCTTAGCTTGGTGTCGATGCTGGCGCCCAAGGTTACCCTCGCCCTATCAGTGGGGCGGGCTCACCCACATTGGTCGACGACGACTATGCGACGTAATACCCTCTATCTGCTCGTGGGTGCAGTGGCGGCGCTCGCTGTCGCGTGCCGGGACTCGTCAGTTGCTCCAGCACGCAGTGCCACTTCTCTCTCTGCTGCAGCCTCTCCGTCGCTTTCCGCGGGCGGAAACAATCAGAACCGGACGTTGATCGGCACGATCGAGCTCTCGCCTAACGGGGGCACGTATCATGTCGGTGACTTCGAAATCGTGATGCCCGCGGGAGCCGTTTGCGATCCCGCCACGACGAAGTACGGTGCGCGCCACTGGGACGATGACTGCACTCCCGCGGCGAGCAGCGTCACTGTGAACGTGATTGCCAAGAAGCAGGGCAATGGCGTCAGCGTGGATTTCCAGCCCGATCTTCGATTCCGGCCAGCCTCCGGATGGGTGGTCATCCAGACGAATGCATTCAGCACGCTGCTCACCAGCCCCGCAGTCCGTCAGCTCTCTCCTCGATCCGGGTTCTTCGAGAATTTCTCGATTCAGTACGCCCCTACGGGCGGTGGCCGATCGCTGAACGAGTTCCGCTCGACCGGCGATCAGTCTCTCCTGACGCATGTGGATCTGGGCACCGGGCTCGTATGGCGCCGCGTGAAGCATTTCAGCGGATATATCGTGAACCTCGGTGCGAAGTGCGATCCGACGGTCACCGGCATCGACGGCGCGTGTCAGGTCGACGACGGTGGATTGGGCGGCACTGGAACCGTGGTTGGCGGCAGCTCGAACTTCCTCATGATCGGCGGATTCTCGCTCTCGACGGTGATCGTGACGCCTAACGATTCGACGACGACGCCGTAGACATCGTCAAGGTTGTGCAAGACACGAACGGGGCGCCGCAATGCGGCGCCCCGTTTGTGTTCGTGCCGGACGGACTCACTCGTTCGCAGTGTGATCCGAGGCTTGAAAGACGTACCCGACGCCCCGAATCGTACGGATCATCGACGACCCGCCCTCGGCCTCCAGCTTCTTCCGCAGATACGCCATGTAGACGTCGACTATGTTCGTCGCGTCCGGATCTTCGGGGCCGTGCTTCCAGACCTGCGCCACGATCGCCGAACGCGTCAACGTGCGCCCGGGGTTCCGCATCAGGTACTCGAGCAGCGCGAACTCGCGTGGACTGAGGGAGATCGGTCGTCCGTCACGCCACACCTCACGCGTGAGGGGATCGAGCACGACGTCGCCAACCTTCAGCTGCGCCGCGCGCGTGCGCAGCGCCGAGCGCCGCAGCAGTGCGCGAACACGAGCGAGCAGCTCCTCGGCATCGAACGGCTTCGCCAGGTAATCGTCGGCACCGGCCTCGAGTCCCGAGACCCGATCGGCGACGGCACCGCGAGCGGTGAGCATCAGCAGCGGCGCGGTGAGACCGCCGCGCCGCAGTTCCATCGCGATCTGCAGTCCGTCGCGGCCGGGAAGCCCGAGATCGAGAATGACGAGATCGGGCTGCTGGTCGAGCGCGCGCGTGAGGCCCGATTCGCCGTCCATCGCCGCCGTGACATCATAGCCCTGCTCTCCGAGAACCCGCTCGAGGAGGGAGACAACCTCGGCGCTGTCCTCGATGATGAGAATTTTCGAAGCCTGCACGACGGCGAACATCGCCACGCCAAATTAGTTCTGACTCAAGCGGGGGCAAGGGACCGCGACCAATCTTCGCGTGAGGCTCGGGCGGCCGCGAGGAGAAAGCACGCGCGACACGGGTCGGAAGGACTCTCGCGTTTTACGCGGCGCGCCCGCTCTCTGCGACGGAAGATGCCGCTCACCACTTGAGTGGACCTTGATACGCGGCTTCCTTTGTGCCGTGCGGCGACCGCGACTTGTAACGGGAATCACCACGGGCATCATCCCCGCCGCGGCGACGACGGGGATGTTGTTTGGCTACGGGATTCGGCTCGGCGCGGCGTCTCGCGTCTTCCAGGCAATTGGCTCGGTGCTGCTCGGCAGCGCGGGCGACAGCGCGAGCGGCCAGTCGTCGGCGATGGCGATCAGTGTCGGCATCGTGCTACACGTTGTCGCTACACTGGCCTGCGGCGTTGCCTACGCCGCGTTCGCGCGAGAGGGCGAGGATCATCGCATTGCGTGGGCGATCGCGATCGGCGCCGCGGCGTCGGCAATCGCATTTCTCGTCGTGCGCACCGTCGCCGGCTCGATCGCCCTAGTGCTCACGCCGGGCAATCTGATCGCGATCGGCGTGGTCATCGCCATAACGCTGCCGATCGGCATGCGCTTTGCCCCTACCCGTCTGTAAAAGACCTGACCGCACTTGCAACGTGACAGAGTTGCAACCGCGATGTGACTGCAAACGTATCATCAGCAGTTTCACTGGAACATCGCGAAGGTCAGCGGGTTCGATCTGGTGTCGCTCTGCTCGCGCACCGGAGTCATGCTGCACAGTGTCGTGAGGCTGTGGGGAGGGGAGACGCGATGATCGAGCAGTACCATCTTCAGGAGGAGGGCATGGACGTTCTCGTCATGCTCGAGGAAAACCCTGATCACTCACCGGTGCTCGCGCACGTCAACTCGGTGCCGTCTCCGCTGAATTCCGCGGAGCGCCCGTCGCGCGACATCGTGACTCTTTACGGAGCGCCCAGTGCCGAATCGCTCGCGCTCGCGCTTGCGGCTGCGGTGGAGTGTCATCGTTCGACCGATGCCAACATGGAATCCATTCGCCATCTCGGCGTCTGGCCGGAACGCGGCGCCATTGGTGACGCGGCGTGGCGCGATGTGACCACGGGTCAGCTCATGACGCGAGACCTCGAGATACCACTCGAGATTCTGAACTCGACCGCTGGACGGCTGCTCGCCGAGTGCGGTCAGTTGATTCGGCGTCTTGTGGCTGGGCTGTCGATGCCCGATTGGCCAGAAGGTGCTCGCCGCGCGATCACGGTCTCCATCGGTCCCATCGTCGGGCTTACCGCGCCAGTCTTCGCACCGCTCGAGACCATGCTCGACCGCATGCGCGAGGCGGAAGGCCTCACGTTCGAGGCGGAAGGAGACTGAACTTCGGGTAGAGGGTCGCGGGCAGACAGTAGAGAGTAGAGAGTAGAGAGTAGAGAGTAGAGGGTCGACGAAAACCGTCGGCCCTTTTTGCGTTCACCCGCAACCCGCAACCCGCAACCCGCAACCCGCAACCCTCCGCTCGAGTCCGCCCTTTCCCCTCTTGACTCGAATCGCTCCGAACGCGAGGCTATCGACAAGAGAGAGGGGGAGCATGTCACGGCAGTCCACTCGCCGCCCGGCCAAATCAATTCCAGCAGAAGCCCGCGTCTTCTCGGATGACGCGGGCCGACTGTGGAGCGCCGTCCGCGCACCGGGCGCCATTGTCTTCACGTGCATCAATGACGCGCGACAGTCAGGGCGCGCCCTCGCGATCGAAGACACCGTGCGAGAGGATGAGACGGGAGATGAAACTCTCCGGGCGTGGCTCGGCGCCGCGCCCAGAATCGGTTCACTCAGCTAGGCGGAAGGAGCGCGACTCATGAAGGAGTTCAAGGGCTCAGAGATCCGCAACATCGCGGTGGTGGGACACGGGGCGAGCGGCAAGACCAGTCTGGTCGATGCGCTCGCCTTCGTGTCAGGTGCCAGCAAGCGTCACGGAGCGGTGAAGGAGGGAACGTCCCTCACCGATACCGCACCCGAAGAGATCGAGCGTGGGTACTCCATCAACCTCGGCCTCGCATTCGCCGAGTGGCAGGGCACGAAGATCAACATCATCGACACGCCGGGGTTCCTCGACTTCCAGGGCGACTCGGTCGCGGGCTTGGCCGCGGCTGACGGCGCCCTCTGCGTGGTGAGCGCGGCCAGCGGAGTCGAGGTCGGCACGGAGCGGATGTTCCGCGAGGCCGTGAAGCGACGCGACCCCGTCCTCTTTGTCGTCTCGATGATGGACAAGGAGCACGCCGACTTCGATCGCATCTATCAGCAGGTGAAGACGCGGCTCACGGCGAAGGTGATTCCGGTCGAGGTTCCACTGGGCGAGGGCCCGGACTTCCACGGCGTCATCAATCTCTTCACGAAGAAAGCGTTGCTCTTCAAGCAGGGTTCGAAGAGCGGGGAATTCCAGGAAGTCGATATTCCGGCGGACTATCGCACGCAGTTCGACCGCTACTACCAGGAGCTGATCGAATCGATCTCCTCCACGGACGACACGCTGCTCGAGCGCTATCTCGAGGGCGGCGAGATCGGTCGCGACGAAGCAATCGCCGGAATGAAAGAAGCGATGAAGCGGATGGAGCTCTTCCCGCTTTTCTGCGTTTCGAGCGAGCTCAATTACGGCGTCCAGGCCGTACTCAACACCATCGTCGAGCTGCTGCCGAATGCATTCGAGATGGAGGAAGTGCACGCGTTCAAGGGCGCGGAGGGAAACGCCACGGTCGAGATCCACGCCGAGGACACGAAGCCGTTCACCGCGCTCGTCTTCAAGACGATGTCCGAGCCGCATGTGGGTGATGTGAGCTTCTTCCGCGTCTACTCGGGTTGCGTGCTGAACGGACAGGAAGTGTTCAACGCGACGCGTGACACGCCGGAGAAGGTCAATCACCTCTCCATCGCCCAGGGCAAGGAACGCATCGAGGTGAATCGCCTCTGCGCGGGCGACATCGGCTGCGTGGCGAAGCTCAAGAGCACGCACACGAACGACACCCTCTCCACGCGAGAGCATCCGGTGCGGCTACCGCAGATCAACTTCCCGGAGCCGATCATCGAGATGGCGGTGCACGCCGCGGCGCGCGCGGACGAGGAGAAGCTCCAGGCCGGTCTGCACAAGCTGCATGAGGAAGACCCGACCTTTCAGACACACTACAACTCCGAGACGCACGAGACGATTATCAGCGGCGTCGGCGAGCGGCATCTCGAGATCTCACTCGCCAAGCTGCGGCGAAAGTATGGTGTCCAGGCGCAGCTGACGCGCCCGAAGATCGCGTATCGAGAAACGCTGAAGGGACGCGCCGAGGGGCAGGGCAAGCACAAGAAGCAGACGGGCGGGCGCGGCCAGTTCGGCGACTGCTGGGTGCGCATCGCACCGGCGCCGCGCGGCGGCGGCTACGAGTTCATCGACAAGATCGTGGGTGGCGCGATTCCCCGGCAGTACATCCCGGCGGTGGACCGCGGCATTCAGGAGGCGTGTGTGCGCGGCGTGCTCGCCGGCTTTCCGGTCGTCGACTTCAAGGTGGAAGTGTTCGACGGTTCGTTCCATACCGTCGACTCCAATGAGCAATCTTTCAAGATGGCCGGAATTCAGGCCTTCAAGACAGTGGCGCCAAAGTGCAAGCCCGTGCTTCTCGAGCCGCTAGCCGAGATCGACGTCGTGACACCGGACGAGTACCTGGGTGACGTGCTCGGCGATCTCTCGTCGCGTCGCGGCCATATCCTCGGCACCGAAGCGATCGACTCGGAAACACCAGCGAGCGGGACGCGAGTGCACGCGATCGTGCCGGAGGCGGAGCTGCACAGCTACGCGGGCACGCTGCAGTCGATGACGCAGGGGAGGGCGACGTTCACCAAACGCTTCAAGGGCTACGAGGAAGTTCCAAACGAAGTCGCGCAGCGCGTGATCGACGAAGCCTCGAAGGAGCAGGAGGAGGCAGCGGTACACTGAGCGATCGGAGCGGCGCCGTGCGACAGCGCGGCGCCGGCTCGTCCCTCCACTTGCCGTGCATGGGCACGCGGCCCAGAATTGTCTGGTCGCGAATGCCAGATCGCTCAGACACGGAGGCGACATGCACCAATTCTCACGTCGAGTTCTCGCCACGACGCTGGTCGCCTTCACTGCCTGTGCTTCCGGCGGTGGGGGTCCTTCGGCCGCAACGCAGAACCCGAACCTGATCTCGACGGAAGAGATCGTGGAGAGCTCTGCGTCGAATGCGTACGAGGTGATCCAGCGGCTCCGCCCGAACTTCCTGCGCACTCGCGGCGCCGTCCACGGCACGCCGGGCGCGACGAACGCGATGGAGATGGTGGACCTCGTGGTGTATCTCAACGAGAATCGGTTGGGGGGCAGCGATCAGCTGCGCCAGATCTCCACGACCGATATCCGAGAGATCCGCTACTTCAACTCGTCGGAAGCGACGACGAAGTGGGGCACGGGCCACAGCGCCGGTGCGATCCAGGTCGTCTCGCGCTGAAGCGCGCCGGGACGAAGTTTATCAATTTCTCAACCTTACAGTCGCTCGCAGAGGGTACCATGAAGATTCGCTCGTTCCATCTCGTCGCCGCGCTCGTCACCCTGGCCGCGCCGGGCTGTGCCTCATCGACTTCCGGCGCGGGCGCGAGCCAGCAGGCGTCGCAGGCGTCGCAGCATCGGGGCTCTCCCGATCGTATCAGCCAGGAAGAGCTGGCGACGATCGATGTCCAGAACGCGTTGCAGGCGGTGCAGCGGCTGCGCCCGAGCTTCCTGCAGAACCGCGGCGGTGCGTCTTCGTCGATCACCCAAGGTCCCCAGGACGTGGTCGTCTACGTCGATCAGACGAAAATGGGAGGACCGAGCACCCTCTCGCAGATTCCGATCACGGACGTGAAGGAGATCCAGCATCTAAGCGGAACGGACGCAACACAGCGCTACGGAACCGGACACGGCTCGGGCGTGATCATCGTCATCCGCAAGTGAACCGTTGACGGTTGGCCGTTGACGGTTGATGGTGAATTGGGAATAAACGTTGATGGGGTGGCGGAGCTCTAATGCTCTCGCCACCCCATCAGCGTTCACCGTCCACCGTTCACCGCCAACGGTTCACCGTTCACGGTTCACCGACAACGGTTCATGGCTACGATCCGGTCTTCCGACGCCGGCGCGGCCGCGCGGCGGCCTTCTTCCCGATCTGAATGGGGACGACGTCGTTCTGCGCCGCGGGGGCGAGCGGGTCACCGCAGCCGGAAACCGTGATCGGCTGACGCGGCTGCTTGTAGACGAAGCGCTTCCCCTCGTAATTCCGGAAGACCACCTCGTCCTCGTTGATCTCCTCGACGTACTCCGGAAGGAGTGGCACCTTGCCGCCGCCCCCGGGCGCGTCGATCACGAAATGCGGAACGGCGAGCCCGGAGGTCCACCCGCGCAGCGCCTTCACGATCTCGAGTCCCTTCTCGACCTGTGTGCGGAAGTGCTCGCCGCCCGCGACCTGATCGGCCATGTAGATGTAGTACGGCCGCACGCGCGCCTTGAGCAGCTTCTGCATCAACTCCTTCATCACCTGCGGATCGTCGTTCACGCCGCGCAACAGCACGGTCTGGCAGCCGAGCGGGACGCCGGCGTCCGCGAGTCGCGATAGCGCCGCGACCGCGGCAGGCGTGAGCTCGCTCGGGTGATTGAAATGAGTGTTCATGTACACCGGATGGTACTTCCGCACCATCTGGCAGAACTCGTCCGTGATGCGCTCCGGCAGATGAGAGGTGATGCGGCTTCCGATGCGGATGATCTCGATGTGCGGGATCGCGCGCAGCCGCTGGAAGATGTACTCGAGTCGACGGTCCGAGAGCATCATCGGATCGCCGCCCGACAGGATGACGTCGCGGATCTCGGGGTGCGCGGCGAGGTACTCGAACGCCGAGTCGTACTGGTTGAGCGGGATCTTCTCAGGATCACCGACCTTGCGGCGGCGCGTGCAGAAGCGGCAGTACGAGGCGCAGACCGGGCTCACGAGAAAGAGCGCGCGGTCGGGGTACCGGTGGGTGATGTTCGGGACCGGTGAGTCTCCGTCTTCATCGAGGGAGTCGATGACGCCATCGACGATATCGAGCTCCTGCACGGTCGGCACGTACTGATTCCACATCGGATCGCCGACTTCCTTGATCTGCGCGAGTGCCGCCGGCGTGATGCGCATCTGAAAATTGTCGAATGCCGGCTTCAGGCCGTCAACATCGATCGCGTCCGTGCCGAACTTGGTCGCGAGCTTGTCCAGCGAGTCGATGCTCTCGTGCAGGATCTTCTGCCAGTCACTCATGGCGAGATGGGCTAGGGTCGGGGTACGAAGACCTGGGGGACGGAAGAAGAGACTTGGTGTAGATCACGCGATCGTCGCACGGCGCGTAAAAATCCCGCATGCGCGCAACCTCACGGTATCCGCGACCCGTATAGAACCGCCGCGTTGGTGCGTACTCGGCGCGGGAAGAGGTTTCGACGACGAGCAGCCGCGCTCCGCGCGCGCGCAGCTGCTCCTCCACTCCGGAAAGCACACGAGAGCCCGCGCCGTTGCCCTGAGCGCTCGGATGCACGGCGATCCAATAGAGATCGAACGTTCGATCCGTTCCCGGCGTCGCGCCGAAGCAGGCATAGGCGATGAGATCCTCGCTGTCGAATCCGCCGAGGAACTCGTAGTCTCCGGATTGCGCGTCATCGAACAGCTCGAGCGCAACCGCTACTTCGGCGGGGCGGAAGACGGCGGTGGCGTCGAGGATCTCCCGCAGACGTTCGCGGTGAGATCGCTGCAGCGCGCCGAGCCGCATTCCGGTCACCTGATTCAGTGGTCGCCGACAGCTTGCTGGGTCGGCTCGCCGGATCGCGCCCTGCGATTGTATGGAGCGCGTCCCGTGCGTTCGCCGCCGTCCTCGAGCGCAGTACCGAAAAGATCGAGCGCCGGAGTTGGATGCAACTCGTCTTCCGTGACACCGGAGAGCCGCTGCGCCAGCGCCCAGCCCTCCTCGATCGAGATCTTCTCGCGAGTGCGATCGAGTCCGAGCTCGCACAGCCCGCGAATAAGAGCGGGATACTCGATGCCGGCGACGCCAGCCATCCGCGCGAGACCAGCGTCAGGCGCGATATCGGGATTCGCGTTCACCTCGAGAATCCACGGCCTTCCTGCCGAGTCGATGCGCATGTCGACACGGCCATAGCCATGACCACCGACGAGCTTCCATGCGCTGAGTGCGATGCGGCGCACTTCCGCCGCGAGCTTCGGTGGCAGATCCGCGGGACATCGCGGCGCGGCGCCGACGTCCTCCTCGCTGCCGACGAGCCACTTCGATTGGTACGTCACGATGCGCCACTTTCCTCGCGGCATCGCGCCGAAATCGATCTCCGAGATCGGGAGCACGGTGTCGCCGAGGATGCCGACGTTGATCTCGCGGCCATTGACATACCGCTGAACGAGGACCTCGTCCCAGCGCTCGAGCATCGCGTCGACGCGCGTCGTTAGGGCGCGCATCGTTCGCACGACGGATCGCTGCTCCACGCCGAGCGAGGCGTCCTCCGCCGCGGGCTTGCAGATGCTCGGGAAACCAACGGACGTGAGCGCGCCACCCCGCCGGACCGTTGCCCACTGGGGAATCGGAAGACCGGCCCGCTCGAGCAGCCCGTTCACGACATGCTTGCGCAGGCAGAGCGAGGTCGTGTAGCTCGAGCTTCCCGTGTAGGGCACACCGAAGAGCTCGAGCACGCCGATGACCGGAGGCTCGTAGTTCGCGACGCCGTCGATGCCCTCGCAAACGTTGAAGGCCAGGTCGAACTTTCCACGGCGGATGCGTTCGATCCAGCGCCCGTCGAGGAAGACCGGAATGCGGACGACGTGATTCCCCTCGGCGACGAGCGTGCGCTCGATCGCTTCGACCGTACCGAGAATGAGCAGGTCCGGTGAGCGAGCGAGCGCCGAGGCGCCGTCGAAGAGAATGGCGATCTTCACGCGACCGCCTGACGTCGCGAGCGCGCGGAGCGCCGGCGCATCGAGATGCCGTTGCGCTCGGCCGCGTGGAGAAGACAGCTCTGAATGAGCTCGTCGTACGACAGGCCCGCGGCGCGCGCCGCCTTCGGCAAGCAGGAGTTGTCCGCCGGATCCGGAAGAATGCCGGGGAGCGGATTTACTTCGACGACGTTGGGCACGCCGTCGGCGTCGAGGCGCACGTCGACACGCGCCCAATCGCGGCAGCCGAGCACTCGATACGCGCGGAGGACGACACGCTCGATGGCGACGCGCATCGCGTCGCTCACCGGTGCGGGGCAGGCGAAGATGTCGAGCGGCTGCTCGGGACGGTCCCAGATCCACTTCGCTTCGTAGCCGTAGATCGGAACGGCGCCGCCGGGGAGCGCACTGAAATTCATTCCGACGATCGGAAGCACGCGCGCATCCGTTCCATTCCCGAGCACGCCGCAGGTGAACTCCGCGCCCGGGAGGAATTCTTCCACGAGCACCGGCTGCTGATACGTCTCGAGGAGAAAGAGCACCTGCGCCTCGAGCTCGTCGGCGTTCTTCACGAAGTTGCGCTCGGTGATTCCCTTCGACGAGCCCTCATGCACCGGCTTCACGAAGAGCGGCACGATCTCGGACGGCGGCGAGAGCGGCAGCGCGCCAGCGAGGAGATGGTCGAGATCCTTTGCCGAGTCGACTAGAAGGAATGGCGCGGTCGGCACGCGATGATAGGTGAGAATCTCTTTCGCGCGCGACTTGTCGAGGCAGAGTGAGAGCGTGAGCGGATCGCTCCCCGAGTACGGCACGCCGAGGAATTCGCAGATGGCTGGGATGTGCGACTCGCGATTCACGCCCTCGAGTCCCTCGGCGATGTTGAAGACGATGTCCGGGCGCGTGGCGCGGAGCCGCTCGGGGAAATCGGGCGACGCCTCGAGTCGAATGACTTCGCCATATGCGGCGAGCGCGCCGGCGATCGCATCGATCGTCTGCGCGGAATCCCATTCGGCATAGAGATCATCGGTCGAAGACGCGGCGCTGGCGGCGGCAGCAGCCGTCGGCGCTTGTGTGATCCGGGACGCGTCGTCCCGGCCCGTACTGGGAGGGTCCTCTTCCGGACGCGGTGTCTCGCTCTCGTCGATCGCGAGCGCCGCGGTCTGCTCAGGCTTCTGATTGTACGCGAATCCGATGCGCGTCATCCGATCTCGTTGTGTCGACCACGGCGCGGAGTCGCCGCTCTTGTGTGCCGAGTCCTGCGTGCATCACGTCACTCGTTGTTGGTCGACGCTGCGCTCATGAGTCGCGCAAGAGCGGTGCCATGTACGAGTCGGGCGCAAAATACAAACTGCGAATTTTTCGCGCAATGAAAATTTTCGGATCGGTGAACGGTGGACCGTGAACGGTGAGCGGTGAAAAGAAAAAGCGACGAGCGCAGCTCGTCGCAATCAGAATTCACCGACGACCGACCACCGCTCACACCTTGTGGTAGATCACCCGCGCCGCCTCACGCCGATCGTCGGCGGAGTAGATCTCGAAGTCGGAGAAGAATCCTGGCGCTTCACACTGGAGAAGACGGAGAATCGCGACGGCGGCGCGACGGATCTCTAGCTCGGCGCCCTCGCTCGCACGCAGCTCCAGCATCGTTCGCCACGCGCGCGCGTTCGCGGTCACGACGATCTTCGTCTCCGTTGCATTCGGAAGAACGGCCCGCGCCGCCTCGCGCGCCATCTTCCGCCGATGCACGCGGTCCGCGACCCAGCCATAGCGCTCCATCAGCTTCTCGACCAGCGCCACGTACGCGCGCTGCGCCTGCTCGATCTGCTCGCGCCACTGACCTTCGAGACCCTCGTCGCCGATCACCGCCGGCGGAATGACGAAGCTCGCCTCGGACTCGTCGACGTAGCGCTGAGAGAGCTGCGAGTACGCGAAGCCCGCCCGATGTCGCACCAGCTCGTGCGTCAGCGACCGGCTCACGCCCTCGAGCAGCAGCGTGTAGTTCGCATGCTCGAGCACGGAGCCATGCCCCTGCTTCTTGATGTTGTCCAGATATTCGCGCGTCGAGCGCTTCGCCGGATTGTGCTGGCTCATGTAGCAGACGCGGCCCGCGAACTCGGCGAGACGCTCGCCGTCGGTGCTGTCACCGATGTAGTTCACCGGCAGATGCTCGGGCGTCGTGAAGGTCGGCCGGGCGAGCAGCGTGACCGTGGGCTCGTAGAAGAAGTGCGACATGGTGGGAGATGCGGGAAGCGAGTCGACGACGGCGCCAGACAAAGCAAGACGCGTCGAGGAGAGGCGTCAACCCAGGGCAGCTACTCGAGCGATGCCTCGTCGAGCAGCTCGAGACGGGAGCGCGCGTATGCTCGCTCTCGCTCCACCCGCGCGAGCGCGGCGCGTGCCGCCGCGGGCAGCGGAGCGAGCGACGGATCGTACTTGATCTCGCCGAGCGCGCGCTCGCCGCGGCTCGGCACCTTCACGCCGGGATTGAAAATCCCCGTGGGGTCGAAGCAGCGCTTCACGAGGGCGAATCGCTCGCGCACTTCGTCCGACCAGACGCGCTCGAGCAGCGGCGTACGCAGCCGGCCGTCGCCGTGCTCGCCCGTGAGCGTGCCGCCGAGGCTCGACACGAGAGTCGTGACTTCGTCGAGGATGCGGCCGACGCGATCGCGCCAATCGGCGATGGCGACGTCGATGAGCGGATTCACGTGCACATGTGCGTCGCCGGCATGCCCGAAGATGACGCCGCGGATCCCATTGCGCGCGAGACTCTCGCGCACGCCCCTCACGTAATCGGCGAGACGGTCGGGCGGAACCGCTCCGTCCTCGATGAACTGCATCGAGCGAAGCGATGGGTCCAAGCGGGAGAGAATCGGACTCGCCGCGTGGCGAAGCTCCCAGAGCTCCGTCTCCGTCGGCTCGTCGAGTGCGACGCGCACGATCGTCGCGCCGGCGCGCTCGAAGAGCGACGCGATCTCGCGGGCGGCGTCCGCGGCTTGTGATGCGCTCTGCCCCTCGACTTCGGCGAGCAGGACGGCCTCGGCGTCCGCGGGAACATCGTGAGTGCCGCCCGCGCGCGCGACGTCGAGAAATGTTCGGTCGAGTAGCTCACAAGCAACGGCACCACTCTCTCGCGCGCGCACGGCGGCGTCGACAGCGCGCTCGAGCGATGCGAACGCGCCGAGCACGCTGCTCGTCGCTTCCGCTGTCGTCGTCAGCGACAGCTCGACGCCGACGATGATGGCGAGCGTACCCTCACTCCCCACGAGCAGATCGACGAGGTCGTACGAGCGTGCATACTCGAAGGTCGCGTAGCCCGACGATTCCTTGCGCACTCCGCGGTGACGGGCGCGATCGACCTCCTCGGCGGCAACGATGGCCGGATGCGCACCGGAGAGAAATCGCTCGATCGCGGGAACGTGACGAGGCGGCTCGATGCCCCGCCGCACGAGAGCGATCGTTCCGTCGTCGAAGACGCAGCGCAGCGAGCGCACCCACGGCCGCGTAGCACCGAAAGCAAGAGAATGCGATCCCGCGGCATTGGTCGACACCATTCCGCCGACCGTGCAGAAAGCGCCGCTCGATGGATCGACGGGGAAGCGGAGCCCGTGCGCGGCCACGGCCTGGTTCACCTCGGCCCGCAGCACGCCCGGTTGGACGACGATCGCGCGCTCGGCGACGCTCACGCTCTCGATGTCACGGAGCCGACTCAGGTCGAGGATCACCCCATCGCCGACGGCGCCACCGGGCATGCTGCTGCCGGAGCCGCGCGGAATGAGAGGCGTCGACGACTCGCGCGCCCAGCGGACGAGCGCCGCGACGTCGGCTTCATTGCTCGGCACGGCGACGGCGCGGGGAAGAACACGCGCGATGCCCGCCGCCTCGGAGTACACGGCGCGTGCGCCGTCATCGGTGCGGAAGACGCCGCGGAAGCCAGGCGGTGGCGAGAGGGGCACGAGGGGCGGCGGGCGTCTGTTGTCGTTAGGCGGCGGGCGCCGTCAGTACTTCCGAGGGAGCGCCGCAGCCGCGGCCGCGAGCGCGCTCAGGAGTGACGGCTGGCCCTTCGCCACCTCACCGCGCTCGAGCCGGTCGAGCAGTTGCTCGAGGGCGAGCTGCGCCGCGTTCGCCGTGCGTGCGTTGACGCCGCGGGCCACGTAGAACGCGCCGGCTCCGACGAGCAGGGCGGGCGCGACGGCGATCGCGGCGGCGAAGTGCAGCGCGATGAGGGCCGGAACGGCGGCAACGCCTAACGCGGTCGCGCCCGCCGACTGCCGGGCGAGGGTCGTGCGAAACGGGGCGAGGTCGGCATCGATGCGGACGAGTGTGCGGTTCCCGTCAACCGCCACCGCAGTCGCCGCGACCTCGTGCGCGCGTGAGAGGGCGTAGCCTCGGCCGCCGACGTTGAACGCCCGACGCACGGTGCCCAGGAGATCACGCCGCGCTTCCCAGACGATGCGATCGGAGAACTGACGCTTCACCTGCAAGCATTCCTGGCGCTGCATCCATTGGTCGACAGCCTCGAGGACGTCGCGCGGCTTGCCGGGAACGGTGCGACTCGCGCCGACACGCGCCCCGCCGAGAAGCCTGGCGCTGACGCCGCCCTCGTCGGGCGGCAGCGCGACGCGCGTGCGCTCCTCCGCGAGCGCCTGACGAAGGTGCTGCGGCGAGAGACCGACCTCCTTTCCAAGCTCGAGGATCTGCTCTTCGGTGAGGACCTCTTCCGGCTCGCCCGTGCCCACCTGCAGCTCGGCGGCGCGCGCGAGCACGCGCTCGAGCGCGCCGCGGTCCAGCCCCGATGTGGGCGGTTGTGATGGAAGATTCGATTCGCCAGCCATACGGCGAAATATACGACCACACGCCGCGATCAGATTCCGCCGAGCACGACCTCGAGCTGCCGGGTGAAGGCGTCGCGAATGGCGTCCGGGATGGCAAACGTCGACGTGAAGAGCGCGGACGGATCACCGGCGGGCGGCGTGATCCCCGCGGAGCGGAGATAGTACCGCATGTAGCCGGCGGCAAGCTCCGGGGCGGCTCGCTGGAGCAGGACGGCGCCGGCGCGCACGTTCGCGTTTGCGGCGTAGGCGGCGCCGACGCCGCTGCGCTGCTGCGTCGGCGTGATGTTGTCGTTGATGGCGGTGGTCGTGATCGCGTTGACAGTTTCGTGGGCGAGCACGTACACGGCCTCAATCGCCTGAGCCGGAGTGTCGGGGAATTCCACCGCGACGGAATTCTGCTGCTTTGAGTACGCAATCGTACGTCCCTCCCCGTCGAGCGGGAGGGAAAGGATGAGCTCCCCGTTGTTCTGCTGGCTGTTGTTTAGAAAACGCTGAAGTTTCGGCCGGTAGACCCGCTGCCAGATGGAGTCGACGGCCTGGCGCGTGGGGGCGCGGCTCGTCTGCTCCGACGTCCAGTACGCCTGGTAGAAGCGGGTGTTCTCGTCCGCGAGCGATTGGACGAAGAGTCGCAGCCAGTCCCGATCGGGCCCGCTTGCGAAGGTGCTGCCGAGGACTGCGAGGAGCTGTCGCGTCAGCGGATCGTTCGTCGCGCGCGGATCACCACCTGTCTGGAGGAACAGATCGGTGACCTGCTGCATCTGCTGGAAGGATGAGAAATAGAACGGGAGGAACTGCCCGTTCACGAGCCCCGGATTCACGCGAAAGCGCGCGGAGAGCTGGTCGGCGTTCGCGTCCAGCTGGGTGTAGGCGCCGCGCGAGCTCTTTACCTGGCGCATGGTCTGGCGATAGCCGCGCCGGAAGAATGGAACGCGCGCGGTGTCGCCGGTGAGCAGCGCATACCCATGCAGCCAGAGATCGACGTGCTCGCGGGTGCTGACCGGCCAGCTGTCGTCCGGGGAGATGCTGCCGGGTGCGGCCGGGCTGCCGCTCGCCGACTGGCCCATCGTGGTGGCGCACGCGGCGAGGGCGGTGCAGAGCGCCGCCGCCAGCGCCCGGCGCGCGACCGAGGATGTGGACGTCGTCATGGTTTTCCCAACGTGGAGTGCCTAACGAGCGAATCGCGCGACGTCAGGGCGTGGTCACAGGACGACCGCACGTGGTGCAGAACTTCCACCCGAGCTCGAGCTCGGTGCCGCAAGCGAGACAGTTGACGACAGTGAGGTTCTGGCCGCAGTGCGGACAGTAGGTGATCCGGCGGCCGCCCGGCAGCGCGCCATTGCAGTAGCGACAGTGCTCGCCCGCCTGCGGAACGATCGTCTGGGTTGGCCGTGCGGAGGCGGGAGCGGCCGGCGCGCGGGGCGTCGGCGTTGGCGTCGCGGAGGCAGTCGTTGTCGAGGCGGCCGGCGCGGCACCGGCCGGACGCCGCGGCGCGGGTTGCGCCATCAAGCTCGGCGCCGTGGCGGCCGAGGAGCTGCTTCGCGGCGACGTTGTCACCGGTGCGGCCGACGCCCGCTGCGATGTCGCACGTGCGGTCGTTTCGGCGCTCGTCACGGATCCGGCGGTGGCGAGGGCCGGCTCGGTGTCGGCCACGCCGCTCTGGAATCGTCGGACCGCCGAAGGCGAGAGAGCGATCTGGGAAGTTGAGTACTCGCGAAACACCCCAGGGTCGGGGTTCGGCGAGGCCAGCTCGCGCGCCAACCGTTCACGCATCTCGTCGCCCACGACGAGATAATCCCGCGCGCCGGACAGGAGCTGGAGCAATACGAGCTCGTAGTCCTGATTGGTATCGAGCCCGAGCTCGCGCCGGTGGTGGCGGTACGGCAGGATATTCTGATAGAGCTCCGCGACCTCGAACGGCTGAGTGAGGTACGCTGGATAACGCGCCTGGATCGTCTGTAGGAGATGTCTGAATGTGCGATCGAGTGCGTCCATCGTTGGGCGTTGCTCCAGGGCTAGCGCGGACGTCTCAGGGCCGCGCTGCCTCGTCTCTGCTTCGCGCCCGCGACTCTTCCGCTGCTTTGATCTTGCTGACGCCGAATGCGTTCAGCGCTCGAACTGCCACATTGTCTTTGCCGGTTCTCCCGTCGCCGAATCCCTGCCAGTAGCCGACGGCGAGACCGAGTAACAGACCTGCGATAAGGGGCTTCATATTTACTCTCGCTCACGTTTCCCCTTATCACGACGTGAGTGAAGCTTTGGTCACGACTGGCAAGGCGCGGGCCGGTCGAAACGGGCGCTGCAGCGGGAACGGGTCCGGCTCGGCGGACATGCGTCCCTTGGCACGTTCCGTCGCGAGCCACTCGTCGAACCCCGAAGCCACGACACCGTTCGAGGAAGTCTGCTCCCGGGCAGCCCGGATCGCGAGAAAGTTCGCGAACTCGTTCTGCGGGTGGCCCCCATGACCACGAACCCAGCGCCACTCGACTGAGTGCCCCGACGCGGCGGACACGGCACCATGCCAAAGCTCGAGGTTCTCGATCTCGCCACCCTTTCGCCTCCAGCCTCGCGCGCTCCACCCGTGCACCCACTCTGTCATCCCCTTCACGAGGTACTGCGAGTCCGTCGTGAACACGACGCGAAACCGCGTTCCCTTGCGAGAGATCGCGTTGAACGCCTCGATCACGCTTCGCAGCGCCATCCGGTTATTCGTCGTCGCCGGCTCCGAAACCCAGTAATCGAAACGAGTCAAACGCTCCGTCGCCGGGTTCCAGTACTCGATTACACCGGCAGCGCCACCAGGGTTGCTCCCCTCGCGACCGTTTCCCAAGCACGACTCGTCGGCGAAGATCGCGATCAACGGCCGCTCGGTGTGACCAGCGTCACTCATGCGACGATCTCGATCGTATCGATCTCGTCGAGGAAGAGCGTCAAGGAATCGCCGGTCGGGCGACGCGCCTCGATAGCCTCGCGGCCGCCGCGCAGGTGCAGCTCAACGGGAATGACGACGTACTCGACGCCGCGACGCCAGACGATGATCCGTTGACCGATGCGGATCGCGTGCTCGATCGCGTCGTAGTCGCTATGTGAGAGATAGGCCAACTCAGGCTCCCTTCCGAGTCCACTCCATCGCGAGTGCGGCGAGGACGAGTGTCGCCCGCTCGATCTCGTCGACGCGCACGTATTCTTCGGCGGCGTGCGCCAATCCAATATCGCCAGGACCGAAGCAGATCGCGGGGATGCCGGCCTCGTTCAGAATCGCCGCATCGGTCCACGCGCTCATTCCCATGATGTTCACCTCCTCGCCGCACGCTCGCAGCGCACCGTCGAGCGCACGTACGATCGGCGACTCTGTCGAGACGTCGCTCGGCGGCTGCTCGAAGATCATCGAAACGTTGGCGTCGAGTGACGGACGACGCGCGCGAACGCGCGTGAATGCCTCCTCGATCTCCGCCATCACCGCGGCTGTCGTCTCGCCGGGAATGGTCCGACGTTCGATGGTGAAGCGGCACTTGTCGGGGTAGGTCGACAAACCAATTCCCCCTTCGATGGTCGACGCGTGGAGCGACGGCCGTCCGAGCAGCGCATGCTCGCGTGACGGAAGCAGCTCCGCGTCCAGGGCATCGAGAGCGGCGAGCAGCAGACCGGCGTTGCGAATCGCATCGACGCCGACATCCCATCGGCTGCCATGTGCGGCGCGCCCGTGAACGAGCACGTCGACCCACACGAATCCTTTGTGCGCCGGCATGATCCTGAGGCCGGTGGGCTCGGTGACGATCGCGGCGTCCGCGCGCACGCCCTCCGTGATGAGCGCACGGGTGCCAAGGCTGGAGTACTCCTCGTCGACGACAGCGGTGATGATTATCTCGCCATCGAGCGCGCCGCCGCTCGCGGCCGCGGCACGGGCCGCCGCGGCGCACATCGCGGAGACGCCTGCCTTCATGTCCGAGGATCCGCGACCGTAGATGCGTCCCTCGCGCACGACGGGATCCCACGGCGCGTGCGTCATCCCTTCGACGCCGACGACGTCGATGTGGCCGTTTAGCATCAATGAACGTCCGCCGGCACGGCCCCCAAGTCGCGCGACGACGTTCGGCCGTCCGGGCGCCGCTTCACGGACCGTGACGTCGAAACCCCATGCCTCGAGGACGTCGGCGAGCACGCGCGCCACGCGGCCTTCGCCCGGCGCGCCGGCGACGAGCGTGGGATTGCGCGAGTCGACGCGTACGAGCTCGCGCGTCAGGGCAACGGCGTCACCAATCGCGATACTCACGAGCTATTCGTCTCCCCGCATCGTCTCGACGCCGCGCTCCGCAATGGTGAAGGGAAGGAGTGGCCCGAGCGAAGACACTGCCTCAGCGACGCTCGACTCCTGGCCGCGTCGCGCGATGACGAGGACGCAGCCTCCGCCTGACGCGCCGAGTGCCTTGGCTCCGAGCGCGCCGGCCCGGCGCGATTTTTCTATAATCGCGTCGATGCGGCTCGTCGGAATCGCCGGATGCAGAGAGCGCTGATGGGCCCAGTGTTCTCCGACGAGCGCCGCGAGCTCGTCGACGTTCCCCATCTCGATGGCGCGCGCCATTCCCTCCGCGAGCTGCTTCATTCGCTGCAGCGCGAAAAGGACCTTCGTGTCGCGGCGCTCGTACGCGCTCGTGACCGCCGTGATCGTGTCGCCAGAGATGCGCGATTCGCCGGTGTAGACGACGAGGCATCGCCGCTCGATCTCCTCAACCGCCTCACGAGTGAGCGGGATCTGTCGCACCTCGGTTCCTCGATCGGAGAAGCGGAGCGCGAGGGCGCCACCGAACGCGGACGCGTAGTGGTCCTGTCGGCCGCCGGCAACTCCGAGCTCCTCCACCTCCGTCGCTCGGCTGCGCTCTGCGAGGGTCGCTGGATCGAGGGCCTCGCCGCAGCATCGACTCAGCGCGTCGGCGAGGGCGACGCCAGCGGCGGACGAGCCGCCGAGGCCGGCACCGATCGGGAAATCATTATATAGTGCGACATCGGCTCCGGAGACGGCGGCGCGCCGAACCGCGGCTTCTACGAGCGGCTGGTCGCGAGCTCGATCCGCGGAGAGCGTGAAGTCGTCACTGCGCGCGGCGGGGGCGACGAGGACGGTTGCATAACGCGTGATCGCGAGATTGCAGACGAAGCCGCCCTCACGCTCGGAATACGGCGGCACGTCGGTCCATCCGCCTCCGAAGTCGATTCGTGTCGGCGCTCGTGTGCCGGAGTGCACGATCGTACGGGCCATCGTCGCGACGCGCGTCAGATGGATGGGGCGATGGAAGGTGGGAGTGGGCTAGCTTGCACGAGACGGTAACGTACCGACGGGGCATACCAGTTGCCAGCATCGAGACGCCATGCTCGACTTTGTTCATTATCTGAACGATTGCAAGTTCATCCTCGTCTCGAATCGCGAGCCGTACGAGCACATGCGCGGCGCGCACGGGATCGAGATCAAGCAGCCGCCGGGTGGACTCGTGTCCGCGCTCGATCCCACGATGCGCCACACGCACGGCACGTGGGTGGCCTGGGGATCGGGCTCCGCGGACCGCGACGTGAGCGACGAGGCGGGTCGCGTTCAGGTGCCGCCGGAGGATCCGCAGTACACGATTCACCGCGTGTGGCTCGATGACGCGGACATCGAAGGCTACTACCACGGCTTCTCGAATCGCGCGCTGTGGCCGCTCTGTCACATGCTCATCCAGCATTTCGAGTTTCGTACCGAATACTGGGAGCGTTACCGGGCCGTGAACCTGCGCTTCGCGCATGCAGTCGCGGACGAAGCGGAGCGGTGCACGGGCCGGTCGATGGCCTGGATTCAGGACTACCACTTCGCCCTGGCGTCGGAGTTTCTCCGCGCGATGCGGCCATCGCTCTTCATCCATCAATTCTGGCACATCCCGTTTCCGCCGCCGGACATCCTGAGACTCCTGCCGACGGGGACGCACGAGTCGCTGCTGCGCGGGATGCTCGGCAACGACCTCGCCGAGTTCCAGATCGACCGCTACGCCGAGAACTTCATGGACTGCGTGGAGCAGTTCATCCCCGAGGCGCGGGTGGATCCCGTTAGGCAGATGATCACCTTCCGCGATCGGGTGATTCACGTTGGCGCGTTCGCGATCAGCATCGACGTCGAGCGCTACGAGGCGATGGCGCGCATGCCCGAAACGGTGGACCGCGTGCGCACCCTGCGCGAGCGGTACGCGCGCGACGGACGCCAGTTGGGCGTGTGTGTGGACCGGATCGACTACACGAAGGGAATCCCCGAACGCCTGCGGGCGCTGGACACGCTGTGGGACGAATCGCCGGAGCTGCGTGGCCGCTTCACCTTCATCTTCGTGGCGACGCCGTCGCGATCGAACGTGCCGGCGTACAACACCCTCGAGCGCGAGGTGGTGGAGACGACGATCGCCGTCAACAAGAAGTATGGCTCGCGCGACTGGACGCCGATCGTTCTGATCAATGAGAACGTCGACGCCGATCTCCTCGCGGCGGTCTATCGCGCGGGCGATCTCTGTATCGTGTCGTCGCTCCAGGACGGGATGAATCTCGTGGCGAAGGAATTCGTCGCGTGTCAGGTGGATGAGCGGGGCGTGCTGATGCTGAGCCGCTTCACCGGGTCCGCGGAAGAGATCGAGGGCGCGTGCCTCATCAATCCGTTCAACGTGGACGGCTTCGTGAGCGCCATCCGCACGTCGCTCGACATGTCGCCGGACGAACGCCGGCGCCGGATGCGCCGGATGCGCCGCCAGCTGCACAACTCGACGATCTTCGACTGGCTGGATTCCATCCTCGCGCGGGCGACGGCGATCATGTCGCAGCAGCACGCGACGGTGTGAGCGCGGCCTCGCTCTCGGGTCCGATGCGTGAGGCCATCGCCGATCGGCTCTCGCATTCGCCCTTCCTCGTCGCGCTCGACATCGACGGCACGCTCGCGCCAATCGCGCCCACCCCAGACGCTGCGGCGGTTCCACCTGCCACGCGCCGCACTCTCGAGCGGCTGACGCGACTGCCTAACGTGCACGTTGCCTTCGTCACGGGACGAGCGGCGGCCGACGGCCGACGGCTCGTCGCCGTCCCGAACAGCTGGACGATCGGCAATCACGGCGTGGAGCTCGTCGATCCGGACGGCGCCTTACGAGTCAACGCCGCGGCCGAAGCCTACGGGCCCGCGGTGGCGCGCGCCGTCGAGCTCCTGCGCGATCGTCTGGCAGCTTACCGAGGCGTGCTCGTCGAGGACAAGACGTGGACGGTGAGTGTTCACGTCCGGCTCGCGGAGGACGACGTGGTGCCTAACGTCGAGCGCGAAGTCGCGGCAATGGCGCGCGAGCTCGGCCTGCGGGAGCTGCAAGGGAAAAAGATCTTCGAGCTGCGTCCGCCGATTGCCATCCACAAAGGCATCGCGCTGCTCGATCTCGCCGCATCGCTTGGCGTCGTTCACGGCGACGTCATGACGGGCTCTCTGCTCTATGCGGGGGACGATCGGACGGACGAAGATGCCTTCCGCGTCCTGCCGGCACCTCCCGCGCACGCCGTTACGGTCCACGTTGGAAGCGCGGAGCTGCCCGACGGCCAGCGCACGATCGCCGAGCTCCTGCTCGACGATCCCGACGCTGTGCACGACTTTCTGGAATGGCTGGCGACGAGTCGCGAGCAGGCGCTCGCGCGCGCCTAACGAGCGGTCAGCGCTTCTTTTTCGGCGCGGAGGGCTTGGCCGCGCTTTTCTTCGCGCCGCCGGAACGCTTCGCAGGCTGCTTCTTCTCCGGCTTCGCCGCGGCCGTTGCCCCGGAGGCGCGCTTCGCCGCGCTCGCGGCCGGCTTCGTCTCCTCGCGTGCGACTTCGCGCGAGGGGCGCTCCGCCTTCGGTTGCGATCGGTCCGCCCCCGCTTTGGTGCCGGCTCCGCCCCCGCCCGCGGAACGCGCTTGCCGACCGTGGGCGTCCTCGGCCTGCCTGATCAGCTTCTCGGCTTCGTCCTGGGTGATCTGGCCGCGGCGCACCATGTACTGCACGAGATCGCGCGCACTCTCGACGGCGAAGCCGGCGATCCCCGCGGCCGTGCCGATCACGTCCTTCATCGCGGCTGCGATCTTGGTCCCTGCTTCCTGGCTGATCAGCTGCGCCCGCTCCGCCATTTCCGCCATTGCGTCGCGGGCGTCGGAGCCGCGCTGAGCCATCGCGCGAGGTGACGCTCCCCCAGGTGCCGATTCGCTCGTTACGGGTTTGGCGTCGCCACCGGTGGCCGGCGATTGGCCAGGCGTGGAGGCGAAACCGGAGGCTGGGTGCGGCTTATCCGCCATGGGAGAGTCGAAATTCGCGGGAGGGAGGATCGTCCAAACGACGCGCTTTTCGAGTGTTGGTAAGCCGCGCTATCTTCGCGCGCCAGGGCCGGCTCGTCGTGGCGGAAGTATAGATGACGGGTGCTCCTGCGCAAGCGCGCACCGGCACCACGCGGCATTCACGCATCCGGCGCCATATCGCAGGTGACCGGTGTCACGATCGAGCCACCATAACGCAAGACTATGCTCAATGGCATTCGAGTCCTCGACCTCACGCGTGTTCTCGCCGGCCCGCTCTGCACCATGATGCTCGGAGACCTCGGCGCCGACGTCATCAAAGTCGAGCGTCCTGGCTCCGGTGACGAGACCCGCGGGTGGGGACCGCCGTTCGACGCACGGGGTGAGAGCGCCTACTATCTGTCGGTCAATCGAAACAAGCTGAGCGCCGCGCTCGACCTGGAGCAGTCCAGCGATCGTGAGGTCATCGAACGGCTGGCGCTCGATGCCGACGTCGTGGTCGACAACTTTCGGCGCGGGACGCTGGAGAGCCGCGGTCTCGACCCGGATCTCCTGATGCGCCGCAATCCGCGCCTGGTCTGGTGCACGATCACGGGCTTTGGGAGTGGCAGCCGCCGGCCCGGCTACGACTTCGTCACGCAGGCCGAGAGTGGCTGGATGGCGATCACCGGCGAGCCGGCGGGCGCTCCGATGAAGATTGGAGTCGCGCTGGCGGATGTCGTAGCCGGCAAGGACGCGCTCGCTGCCATTCTGGCCGCGCTCGTCGCCCGATCCCGAGATGGCAAGGGACGCCGACTCTTCATATCGCTCATCGAGAGTGCGCGAGCGGCTCTCGTGAACGTCGCGCAGAATGTGCTCGTGAGTGGGCACGATGCCTCACGATGGGGCAACTCGCATCCGAATCTCGTGCCGTACCAGCTCTTCGACGCCGCCGACCGTCCGCTCGTGATCGCCGTCGGCAGCGATGCGCAATGGCTGAGCTGCGCACGCGCGCTGGGACTCGCCTCGCTCGCGGCCGACCCCGCGCTCGCGACGAACGCAGGCCGCCTCGCGCAGCGAGAGCGAATCATTAAAGAGTTCTCATCGACACTGGCTGGAGCGTCGGCCGCGGCCTGGCTCGAGCGCCTGCACGCCGCCGGCGTACCCGCGGGAGTCGTGAAAACGGTGCGCGAGGTCACTATGGAAGTCGAAGCCTCACCCGTGACCGGGATGCCGCCGAGCATCAGCGGCGAGAAAAGCCTTCGATTTCCACCGCCGCGGCTCGATGAACACGGGGGTGTGATACGTCACAGCGGTTGGCGCGTCTTTGATGCGACGTTCGGGCAAACCGACGGACGCTGAGGTCAAAGAGACGAATCGCATCGTGATTAGTCGGATCGAGCGACCTAGAACGCTCGCTCCGTGTTTGTTGTTACCTCAATTCACCCTTCCTCGTCCCCTACACCGTGGCGACAGCCGTGAAACCAAGGACCGCCTGCGGGAGCGCGCCCGCGGCCCTGTCCGAAGCGCGGGATTCGCGTTACTCTGTTGTCGTGAAGACGACGGAGCAGCCCGCACCGATTGCCGATCAGGATACCGATCAGCTCATCATTCAACGCGTTCTCGCGGGACAACGCGACGCATTCCAGACGCTGATTACACGATACAGTGATCCTCTGTATCGACACGCGCTCTGCATGACGGGAAGCCCCGACGTCGCGGAAGACATCCTTCAACTGAGCTTCATCAAGGCCTATCAGCACCTTGCCGAGGTGCGCGGCCGCTTCGACGCGTGGGTCTTCCGCATCGTGGCGAACGGCTGCAAGGATTGGCTAAAGAACATCCGCCGCTCGCACCTCAGCTACGACGAAGACGATCAGCCGTCGTCGTACGCGACGCCTGACGAGGAGTTGGATCGCAGCGAGCTGCGCACGGATCTGGACAAGGCGTTGGCGACCCTACCATCGTCGCTGCGCGAAGCGTTCATCATGAAGCACGTCGAGGGACGCTCGTACGAGGAGATGGCCGACTTGCTCGGCACCACGGTTGGAGCGCTCAAGATGCGCGTGCACCGCGCTCGTGAGGCACTCCAGGCCTTACTCGAGGAGAAGTACGCCTAACATGTTTGACGATATTCGCTCGAACGACGGCCAGAAGATCGACGGCCGAAAACAGGAGCGGCGCGTGCCAGTCGAGCGCCCCCTCAGCGATCGCGAGGTCCCGCTTCCCCAGCCGGATACGGCGCGCGTCCTCTCGCCGGCCATACACGCCTGGCTCGATGGCGAGCTCCCGGAAGCCGCCGTGAAGCGCGGCGACATGGAGCGCGACGTGGAGTTCTGGAAGCGGATGGCGCAGGTCGTCGAGACGCGCCGGCACGTCACGACGCCGGTGCA
>JAJKIR010000219.1 GCA_021154325.1 Gemmatimonas sp. | reverse complement strand
TTGCCGTAGCTCAGGGTGTCGTCTCCGCCAATCGGAATGAGGACGTCGACGCCGAGGTGCTCGAGATTCTTGAGCACGTCCTTGGTGATGTCGTTGACCTTGTCGTCGTAGCCGCTCATATGCGCCGGCACGCGCGCCTTCGGCATGTGACTCGGCCGGGTCCGCGACGTGTGGAGGAAGGTGCCGCCCGTTCGGCCAGCACGGTTCACCTCCGCCTCGGAGAGCTCCTGAATATTGTCGTCGTTATCCGCGTTCTTCTCGCGCGCGTAGTCGACGAGCCCCGCCCATCCTCGGCGAATGCCGACCACACGGTAGCCCTCTCGCAGCGCGCGAATCGTGATGGCCCGGATCGCGGGGTTGAGACCGGGGACGTCGCCGCCACCCGTGAGGATGGCAATGGTTCCTTTCGTATTCGGCATGGTCGGGAAAGATATCGCGCCAGCGAGCGCTGTCGATTTCCCGCGGCCTGGACGGTGGACCGTGAACCGTGGACCGTGAACGGTGGACCGTGAACGGCTAACGGTGGACCGTGAACGGTTTACCGTTCACCGTTCACCGACCAGCGGCCTACTGCTGATTCGGACCCTGGTTGTTGTTGTTCTGGCCCTGGCCGTTCTGGTTCGACGAGCCGCTTGCCGCCATGGCGGGCGTCGGCGCGGCGAGGGAGAGGACGACGGGGAGCGCGACCGCGGCCGCGCCCGCGAAGGACATCCGGCGCAGCGCGTTTCGCCGGCTCACCTGCTCGCCGCCATCGGGGCCGTTCTCGAGCAGGTTCACGCGTGCGAGCTCGTCGAGCGCGTACTCGACGACCGAGTCGTTCGGCTCGATGTGGAGTGTCTCACCGAGAACGGTCGCGAGCTCACCGATAGTGCGTCGGCCGTCGCTGGCTTCCCAGACGATGCTCGCCGTGCGGTTCAGGGAATGCGCCGCTTGTCGCTGCTCGTCGTAGACGATCGTCTCGTCGCCGACGTGATCGATGAGGAGGCCGGTCTGCCGTGACTTGGGGTGCAGCAGCTGCGAGAGCGCCATACGACCTCCGATCGGAAAACAAGGTTGTCCCTCGTTAGGCGATCCCGGTGGGTGATCGTGTTCGAGGATCCCCAAGTTCGGTGGCGAGCGTTAGGCGCGCAAGTCCGACTTGATGTGTTGCGCGCGCGCCACACTTCCTCTGTCGCGAGCTCTTTAGAGAGCGCTAACCTGCGGAGGTCCGTGCCCGCCTCGGGCGCTGTTTCGCGGACACCGACCGGATGATCAGACGCCCGGTCCCGTCCTGCGCCAGCGGCGCCTTCGCACGCGCGATCGCCTCGGCGATCAACGCCTCGACGTCGGCGCGACCGAGAAGATCCGGCGTGTCGAGGTGGATGAACCGCGTCTGCTTCCCGGAGCCGGTGAGAATGCCGGTGGGATCGGGGAGCTTGGCGCCGTGAATGAAGCAGAGCCCAACACCGTTCGAGCCGCACGCCATCGAGACGATCCCGTCCGAGGGGCGCTCGGTGGGCGAATATCCGATGACGAAGAAGTTGTAGTTGTCGTACACCAGCTCGTTCGCGCCCTTGAACCGCTGTTTGAGTCGCTTGCGTACCGCGCGAATCATGCGCTGGTGCTCGGGAGAGAACTTGGCGACGAACTCCTCGAGCCGTGCTTCGGCGGCGCGTGGCGTGTCCTCCTGCGATGATCGATTGGCAGCCTTGGGCATCATTCGATTCTCGTTCAGCGTGGGATCGACTGATCCGATGGATCGAGGGTGAGTATCTGCTCGACAGCCGCGGCGGCGTCGCCGCGTTCGCCGCGGAATCCGTCGGCGTGGCGGGCGACCACGCTCAGAATCCGCAACGCGTCGGCGGGGCGGCTGCGCGCCGCGAGAGTGTTGTCGAAGAGGGCGAGCACTGTCTCACCGCGCGACATGGGCACGGCACGCCACGCGCCGCCGGCGACGTGCCGAGTCGCGATCACGCGGGTCACCGGGAGCGGCGCGTCACCGACGCGGCCGATAGTGCGCGGATCGACGCGATTGGTGCGGCCGGTTTTGTCGCGCATCCCGAGGGCGCGGGCGAATGGATGCACGAAGCCATCATCGTCGAGCACCGCGTATTCGTCCGAGTAGTACGTGGCGCCGGCGCGCACGAGCGCCGCGACCAGTGAGCTCTTGCCGGCGTGGGTGCGTCCGGGCAGGACGATCGCACCACCATTCCAGCCGACGACGCCCGCGTGGACAAAGAGCCGCGTGCGCGCCGCCACCGCGACCTCAAAGTGGAGCTCACTCTCGAGCAGATCGAGCAGCTCTTCGACATTCGTACCCTGCGCGACCCGACGGACGCCCCGGGAGATCGCATAGTGCTCACCGGCCGCGAAGAGCGAGTAGCCGATCTCAGGGCTTGCCACCGCGGACATCGACGCGCCCGGCGTTACGACCCGCAATAGCGCGTCGAGTAGCTCCGCGTCAGACGCCCGAAGCTCGATCGGAACGCCGTAGGCCTCGAAGCAGATGGCCCCGGGCGCCGTGACGCCGCAGCTCAATCCGGTCCTGGATCGACGGGCAGCGTGTCGCCACCGCTCGCCGCCATCGCGGGCGTCGGTGCCGTCATCGTCAGCACCGCCGGGAGACCGATGGCCGCGACGCCAACCGCCGCAACCCGCTTCATGACGTCGCGACGAGTCGTCGAGTGGCCGAGCTCCGTCGTCTCGTCGCCCTCGAGCAGATGTACGCTTGAGAGCTTGTCGAGCGCGTAGAGCACGATCGATTCGTTGGCCTGGACGTCCAGCTCCCTTGTCAGCACCGAGGCGATCTCGGAGAGCGAGTGAGCGCCGTCGCTGTGCTGCCAGACGATGCTCGCTATGCGGTTCAGTGAGTGCGCTTCCTTGCGTTCCACGTCGAAGACGATTGTCTCGTCGCCGACCCGATCCACGAGAAGACCATGCTGCCGCGCGCGCGGGTACATTGTGCGTTCCAGGAAGGTGGGGCTCCATAATCGAGCGCGACGGGCCAACACGCAAGATGTCTAATTTCATACACCCTCGTCGCCGCGCCGCGCTTCGCGGGCTACTCTATCCGCGGCGACCGCCGAACTCAGTTTCTTAAAACTCTCTAATCGACGCACCGTGAAGACGACACTCACCGCCCTGCTCGCAGTGCTGACCGGCGCCATTCCCACCATGGCGCAGCAGACCACACCCATCGATCCGGCGCAGATCGACAGCATCATCCGCCAGCAGATCGCGGACAAGCACATCATCGGCGTCTCCGTCGGCATCATGCAGAACGGCAAGACTGTCTTCACGCGGGGCTACGGCGTCGCTGACGTGAAGAGCTCGGCCCCGGTGACGCCGGCGACGATGTTCGCGATCGGTTCCGTCACCAAGCAGTTCACCTGCAGCGCCATGCTCATGCTGCAGGAACAGCACAAGCTCTCCGTCAACGATCCCGTTTCGAAGTACTTTCCGCGCCTCACGCGTGCCCGCAGCATCACCCTCAAGGACCTCGGCGGCCATCTCTCCGGCTACCGTGATTACTATCCGCTCGATTACGTCGACCGCGAGATGGCGACGTCACAGCCCGCGGACACGATCATCGCGCGCTACGCGACGCGTCCCCTCGATTTCGAGCCGCGATCGCGCTGGTCGTACAGCAATACTGGATTTCTCATCCTCGGCCGCGTGATCGAGAAGGTGAGCGGCCAGCCAATCGGATCGTTCTTCCAGTCGCACATCTTCACGCCGCTGACGCTCGCGCACACGGCCTACGAGCCGGCGCCAAACGGGATGTTGGCCAGGGGATACACGTCGTTCGGGCTCTCCGATCCGATTGACGCCGTGCCGGAGGCAAAGGGATGGGCCGGCGCCGCGGGCGCGATCTGGTCGACCCCGACCGATCTCCTCACGTGGGATCTGTCGCTGCTGAACCACACCCTGATTTCACCCGCATCCTACGCCGTGCTGGCGACGCCGCAGCGCCTCACCGACGGTCGCTCGAGCGGCTATGGCTGCGGCCAGTCGATCAACGAGCGTGGCAGCGCCGTTACGCTCTCACACGGCGGCGCGGTCTCGGGATTCGTCGCCCAGAACACGCTCATCCCGAGCACGAAATCCGCGCTCGTAGTTCTATCAAACAGCGACTTCTCGCCGGTGGGCGAGCTGAATCAGCAACTCCTGGCGAAGCTGATGCCGAAGACCGGTGACATCCCTGCGGTGGCTGGTCTATCGGCACTCGACGCGGCGAAGAAGTTTCTCTCCGAGCTCGAACAGGGGCGCGTCGACCGCTCGACGATCTCCGCCGACTTCGATGCGTACCTCACGGCGGAGAAGATCACGACCGCGCAGAAGTCGCTGAACGCGCTCGGTCCGATCTCCAACGTCCGGGTGGTGGGCCTGCGGGAGCGCGGCGGGATGGAGGTCGCCAGCGTCCAGTTCAACGTCGGCACCACGGCGGCCCAGGGGCTCATGTATCGCACGCCGGACGGCAAGCTCGAGGAGTTTCTATTCTCGCGTAGTTAGGATTTACTGGTGAGGAGCCCACCGGGTGCTCACCGGAGCTCGATCCGAAGTCGATAGCTCTCGCTACCAGCCGACCGTCACGCCGAGTCCGAGTGTCGCGTGCCTAACGAGCTCGTCATGCAGGACCGGTCTTACGGACACGCGGAGGCGAGCCTTTTCGTTCTCGCGACGCGCCGCGCGAGGAGCGTCGATCGCGCCGAAGACCCACGCAGCGACGCCGACGGCGATCTGCGTGATGCCGTTGATCCTGTCCACGGATGACAACCCCGACTTACAGCTCTCGACGTCGACGTTCACGAGCTCACACTCGCGAGATTGTAGAAAGGCGATGCCGCTGGCAACGCCGATCAGCGCGGCGGCGCCGAGACCGAATCCGCGCAGCTTCTCGCCGGCATAGATGTGTCCAGCACCCGGAATGAAGCTTCCGAGCGTCTGGGCCGTGCGTGGATCGCGGTACCACGACGCCAGCGAATCGGGCGCGGCAGTCACACGAGCCGAGTCCTGCGCACCGGCTGACGCTGCCACAATCGCCAACAGCGTCGCAATCGCGGCGCCACGAGCTCTGGCGGAAGCGAAGGAGGACATGCTCGTTATGTTGTCGCGCGTCCTCGCCTTAGGCAAGCTCATAACGTCGAGCTTGCACGCTGCGCGATGGCACGAGCGGTGCCCTCCAGTAAGACATGACGCGATTCGGATATCATGCTTCCCACGAGCAATACACGCCGAGCGACCTGCTGGAGTGCGTCATTCTCGCCGAAGCAGCAGGCTTCGAGTCCGCGTCCTGCTCCGACCACTTTCATCCGTGGACGGAGGCGCAGGGCCAGAGTGGTTTCGCCTGGTCCTGGCTCGGCGCGGCCCTCCAGGCGACGACACTCTCGTTCGGCACCGTCAACGCGCCCGGCGCTCGCTATCACCCGGCGATCATCGCCCAGGCCGCCGCGACCCTCGCCGAGATGTTCCCGGGCCGGTTCTGGTTCGCGATCGGGAGCGGCGAAGCGCTCAACGAGGCGATCACGGGTGAGCCATGGCCGCTAAAGGCGGAGCGCAACGCACGATTGCGCGAGTGCGCCGACGTCATGCGCGCGCTCTGGCGTGGAGAGACGGTGACGCGCCAAGGACGGGTGACGGTGCAGGACGCGCGGCTGTACACGCTTCCGGAGTCCCTGCCGCCGCTCTTCGCCGCGGCGTTGAGTCCGGAAACGGCGGCGTTCGTCGCCAACTGGGCTGACGGTCTCATGACCCTCGGCGGACCAGTTGAGAAAGTGCGAAAGGTGGTCGAGGCCTTCAGGGAGGTCGGCGGCGAAGGGAAGCCGGTGTTCGTGCAGCACGCGCTGTCCTGGGCGCGCAGCGAAGACGACGCACGCCGCGGCGCCCACGAGCAGTGGCGGTTCAGCGCTCTCGGCGGCGAGCTGCTGCCGGTGCTGCGAACGCCGGCCGAGTTCGAGGCCGCCGCGCGGTTCGTGACACCTAACGACGTGGCGCGCGGGGTGCGCGTCTCGGGCGATCTCGCGCGCCATGCGGCGTGGCTGCACGAGTACGTCGAGCTCGGGATCGACGCCGTCTATGTCTTCAACGTGAACCGCAACCAGCGCGAGTTCATCGAGGCGTTCGGGGAGCAGGTGCTGCCGGAGGTAACGCGGGCGCACGCTGCGACGCGATAGCAGCCGCGGTCGCACCGATCTCGACCGCTCGTTCCCGGATGACTGGAGGCGGCACGCGCAGCCACTGCGACCGGCCGTTCGCCGTCACCCGAAGGCGGGCGGCACCAGGGCGGAAATGCGCGAGCTGCTCACTCGTTAGGGTCACGCGCCGGGCGGCTTGAATGGGCCGGGGGTCGTACGACGCGTTCGTGTGACCCGGCACGAGCAGCACCGCCAGCGTTTCGGCGTGGGCCGGCTGGATCAGCTCGATCTCCGCGTCGACCGTGGCGCGACCGGAGGTGGTGACGGCGACGTCAACTGTGCTCCCGGTGTGAAGCGTCGGGGAATCGGTGGTGAGCTCGGCGCGGTAGACCTGGACGATGGCGCGATATCCGGAGATCGACGCCAGGGTCACGTGCGCCACGGCGAAGGGAAGAACGATCCAGAAGAGCACGCGCAGCGAGCGCGCGGACTCGTGAAAGGTCGAGAGACGCGAGGCGGACGCGGGTGGGCTCATCGGTCCCGTGATTGCCGCAGGCGGCGTACGGTCGCCAGTGCCTTACGACGCGCCGCGACCGTTCCCGAGTTGCCGCAGTTGTCGATGACGCTCCGCTCGAGATGGTCGATGAAGAGGAGGTACTTCGTGCCGCTACGCATCGGAAAACGGGCGCCACTGTTCTCGCTGAAGAGGCGGAGCTGCGCCGGCGCCTTTCCCTTGAGCGTCTCGTTGACGCGAACCAGGTAGGCGGTGCCCTCCTGAAAGTCGCGCGAGAGGGGCACGGAGGTCGCCCGCACGACCGTGCCGACCACGACGACGTCGCTTCCGCGATACTCGTCGCGTACTGTCACCTTCTCTCGCGGGCAGACGAGCGGCGCGTTCGGAAGGGTGAGCGCGAGGAGGAGCGAGACGAAGGCAGTCATGGAATCGTTAGGCGCGGCCTTTCGTGGACGCGACGCGGGTCGAGTCCTCGAAGCCGAAGAAGCGGTCCATGCGCCAGCTCCCGTCCGACTGCCGGAGCAAGTAGGAGACGTACCGGCCGTATTCCGTCCGTCGCACTCCGGCTGAGTCGGTCCACGTCTGCTCGAAGGCGCCGAACTCGGTGGCGTGATCGCCGCCGAGGCGTCGGCTGGCGACGCTGAGCCGGAGGTCGACATCGCGCTCCGCCGCCCAGTTGTCGCGCGCCATCGCCGCGAGCTCCGCCGGCCCGCGCACGGAGTTGAACGCCGGCCACTCGAAGACGGCGCTGTCGGTGAAGAGCGCAGCGTACGACTGGGGATCGCGCGCGCGATAAGCGCTCACGAGGCGAGCGTTCAACGAATCGATCCCCGAGTTCCCATTCTTCGAGGGCGCGGGAGTGCTAGCGCAGGCCGTGGCCAGAAAGGCGATCGAGGTGAAAATGAGGCGAGAGACTGGGGTCATGGCCCAGATGATATGTCCCGGGGCGCGGCCTGAACAGAGAAGGACCGCGGCGTCATCCTGAGACTGAGCTCTCAGTTTTCAGATCTGAGATCAGGCCTTTTTCGGTGCACCGAGCGAGCATCTCACCCGGTCGTGGGTGAGATGACCGCCCGCCACTCTGGGAAAGATCGATCTCAAGTCTGAGAACTGAGAGCTCAGTCTCACGTCCCCCGCCTTTTAGGCGCATAGCAGTCCCGAAGAAACAATTGCGGGTTTGGGAAAAAGAGACACATTGGATCCACTCCCGACCGATCCCTGATTGCCCACCTGGAGGGCGATCGCCATGAGAACACTCGTAATGCTCGTCGCGTTCCTCGCGAGCGGCGCGGCGGCGCTCCCGGCGCAGAAGCCGGAGCTCAAGGACGGGGAAGGCTACGTCAGCGTACCGGGCGGCCGGCTCTGGTACCGCGTCGTTGGTAAGGGAGGGCGCACCCCGTTGCTCGTGGTGCACGGCTGCTGTGGGGTTGGCAGCTACTATCTGGCGCCACTCGCCGCCCTCGCAGACGATCGCCCCGTGATCTTCTATGACCAGATAGACAACGGGCGCTCGGATCGCACGAACGACACCACGTACTGGCGAATGGCCCATTTCGTGGAGGAGATCAAGCGCATCCGCGAGACGCTCGGGCTGCGCGAGATTCACCTCTATGGCCACTCCTTCGGTGCCGCGATCGTCGCCGATTACATGCTCACGAAGCCGCGCGGCGTGCGGAGCGTCGTGATCGCGGGCGCGCAACTCGACATGTCTCGCGGCGGCGCTGATCTCGAGCCGCTGCTCGCCGCGCTGCCCGATTCCACGCGACGATCGATCGTCGATCACGAGCGCGATGGCACGACGTCCTCACCGGCTTATCAGCGGGCGATGCTCCAGTTCATGCGGCGTCACTACGCGCGTCGGCTTCCATGGAGCGCGGATCTCGACAGCTCGGTCGCGCATTTCAGCGGACCGATGGCGGCGTTCATCTACGGTGCGGGCCCAACCAACGTCACGGGATGGATGCGCGGCTACAGACACGGCCCGGAGCTCCGCGCGATCGAGGCGCCAACGCTGCTCACGATCGGCCGGTACGACGACGTGTCAGCGGCGAGTGCACGGCAGTATCAAACGCTCATCCCGGGATCGCGCGTCGCGGTCTTCGAGGAGAGTGGCCACCTTTCGATGCAGGACGAGCCGGACAAATACGTGAGCCTGCTGCGGGCGTTCCTCCGATCCACGGAGCGGCCGTGAGCGTCGGTTGAGCATTCCCTCCTCGCCGATGCATCTGTTGTTGGGCCGCGTTGCGCTGCTCTTCTGCGCGTTGACGCGTGGGGCACTGGCACAGGGAACGTCGCTCGCCGATCTCCAGTGGAGTACAAACGAGACCGACGCCGGACGATTCGTGATCGTCCCCGGCCAGCGCGGCTTTGTCGGCGGCTATAACGTGCCGGGCCTCGAGGTGTGGACGTATCCGCTGCAGCTCGTGCGTGGTTATCGGATCTCCTTTCATCTCTCGGGCGACACGACCGAGATCGATGGACGGGCGACGCTCCAGCGCATCGAACAGATGCCGACAGTAACGACACGCGTCTACACCGCGCGTGAGATCACCGTGCGCGAGCGCATCTTCGTGCCGGTGGACCAGCCTGGAGCCACCATCAGCTATTCGGTCGAGGCGAGCAGACCGGTCGATATCGGCGTGCATTTCACGCCCTCGCTCAACCTGATGTGGCCAGGCGCGATCGGCGGCCAGGAGATCCACTGGGACGCGGCCCACTCGGCGTACACCCTGGACGAGCCCTCGCATCGCTTTCGCGGCGTCGTGATATGGCGGCCGAGCGGCTCTCATGAGTATCCACTCAACAACACACGGGGCGCGGACTTCGAGCGTGAGGTGACGTTCACCCTCCATGTGGTGCCGGGCGGGCCGCCAGCGGCTCGGGTGACGCTGGCTGGGGCGAGCTCGCCTGGCGAGGACGTGATGGCCGTCGCCGAGTCGCTCGCCGCGCGGGTGAATCAGGAGGAGGCTCGAGCGCGCGATCGGTATGCTCGGCTCCGCTTGATCGACATCGAAACGCCGGACACCGCCGTCAATCGCGCGCTTCATTGGGCGCAGGTCACGCTCGAGCAGGCGTGGGTCTGCAATCCCCAGCTCGGCTGCGGTCTCGTCGCCGGATACGGACCGTCCCGCGGCGCGCGGCGCCCGCAGTACGCCTGGTTCTTTGCCAACGATGGTCTCGTCGCCATCGATGCGCTCCTCCGCGAGGGCGCCTACGCGCGTGCGCGCGAGGAGCTTGCCTTCATCATGCGCCGGCAGAACAAGCGTACCGGCGCGATCTGGCACGAGCTGTCGCAGAGCGCCGGCTTTCTCGACTGGGAAGGCGCGTACCCGTACATGTTCGTTCACGTCGACGTGAGCTTCGACTTCCTGAATTCGGTGCGCGACTACGTCCAGACCACTGGTGACGTGGCATTCGCCACCGAGCGCTGGGACTCGTTTCGCGCCGCGTACGACTACTGTCGGTCGACCATTTCAAGCGGCCGCGTGCTGCCGGAGATCCCGGCCGGCCAGCAGGGAAGGGACGAGCAGGATCCCCAGCGCGATGAGCTCACACTCTCCCTCGCCTGGGTGAGCGCCGCCGAGTCCTTCGCGACGCTGGCGCGCCTAACGAATCACGCCGGCCTCGCTGCCGCGGCTGCGCGCGCGAGCACCAGTGCCCGCGACGCCATTCGCCCCGCCTACTACGACGCGAGCCGTGGCGCCTGGGTGAGCGGGCACCTGCGCTCCGGCGCATCGGTCGAGGGGCTCACGAGCAGTGCGATCGCCCTCCTGCATCAGGGCATGTTGAGCGAACGCGAACAGCGCACACTTTTCGACGAGCTCGCGTCCTCCCCGTATCGCGCGCCGTGGGGTATCCGCAGCACGCCGATCGACTCGCCTCTCTACGATCCGGACTCGTATGCGCGTGGAAGCGTCTGGGCGCTCGGCACTGCCGACGCCATCATGGCGTTCTACGAGGCTGGCCACGCTGAGATGGCAACCGCGCTCTGGCGCGATCTCGTGTCCTGGTTCGCGCTCGATGCACCGGGCCACATGCACGAGGTGCTGCGCGGCGACGTCTTCGCGCCGGAGCGCGAATCGGTGCCTGATCAGAGCTGGTCGGCGGCGTCATTTCTCACGAGTGCCGTCCGCGGGATGCTCGGCCTCACGGTAGATGGCTCGAGGCACGCGCTCCGCTTCGCTCCCCGGCTTCCCGCAGAATGGGATACGATCCGCGTGCGCCAGATCCGGGTTGGTGGCGAGAACGTCGCGCTCACGATGCGCCGGTCACCAGAGCAGATCGAGCTCGAGATCGAGAACTCCGGTGCGCCGCTGACGCTGACGTTTCGCCCGGAGCTCGAGCACGGAGCGCGACCGCGGGAGACGCGTGTCACGAGTGGCGCCCGGCTGATTCCGTCCAGCGACCGCGGGGGTGACTACGAGCTCTCGATCACCTGCCGGGCGAGGGCAACGACGCGGCTCGTGCTCGGTCTTCGTTAGGCAGCCTTGCCGCCAGCGCGCGCGTCGGCAAAGCGCCGTAGCTGCTCGACCTGCGGATCCTCTCGCCAGAATCGAAGCATCGCGCGCTGCAGCGGAATGAACACGAAGCTGGAGCCGACGCCATCGATCTCCCGCCGCAGCCGCACGCGAATCGGCCGTGAGTTCACCCACCGATTCTGCCGCACGGACTCGATGTCGCTCGGGAAGATCTCCCACTCGCGAAAATAGTTCGACACGAAGAGACGGTCTCCGCGGAGCTCCAGGCGCTTAATCGGGAAGGTGAAGCGAAGGATCCCGATGCTCATGACAATCCAGATGAAGACGAGGAGCCACTGCATTCCGGGTGGCGGGGATGCGCCGCGTCCGTCCGTGAATGCACCATCCGGCGCGAGCGCGAGCATCCAGGCCGCGACGCCGAAGCACAGGATCCAGAACGGACCGACGATGTACTTGAGGAAGTACGTCCAGCGAGAGGAGAGCATGTCCATAGACGAACGTGCGCCTCAGGAGGTAAGCCCGAGCCTCCGCTCGAAGACACCGCTGAGAAGGAAGTCGTGGACACCTGTTGGCCGGCCAACGAGGCGGAGCAGCGTCGCGAGTTGCGCCCAATGTCTGATCTCGTGCGTCACCGACTGCACGAGCATCGACTTCGGTGTGATGGTCCGCGTGTGCGGCCCGAACGTGAGCTCCCGCCCGAGCTCCCATCGCTCTGCCGGAAAAGAGTCGACCAGATGGCGCAACCTCCCGCGCGTCTGCCTTCCAAAATCGAACAGACGCTCGACCTCGTCCGCCGGCACCGCACTCGTATCCGTGATCGGCACCTCCTGGATCCGGTCGACGTAGCGCTGCTCGGCGGAGAAGATGTGCCGCACGAGCTCACCGACGTTCCCAATGCGTCCGTCAGCGTTGGCGCCGAGGTCCACGGCGAGTGCGTCTCGGCCCTGCGATTGGAACCACGCCTCCCACTGCGCGCGGTCCCATTCGGTGTAGTCGAGGAGATAGCCGATCTCCGAAGCGACCGATGTCATCGTTAGGCCCGAGACTCAGTACCGCCAGCTCGTCAGGTCGGCGGCCTTCGGGGCCGTTTTGTGAATGCGCTCGTCGAGTTGACGGAACCAGTACGCGTTGTCATGACCGCTCCAGCAGTGCGGCTTCCGATCGCCGTATTCCACGACGGCATTCGCCGGCGGATTCTTCGCTTTCTTGAGGAAATCCTCCATCAGGTAGACGGCGTTGTTCAGGTGCCACGTATCCATCGTACCGACGTAGAGGTGAATCTTGCCCGTGAGCTTCGGGCCTAAGGTCGCCCAGTCGCGCTCGAGGATGAAGCGGAGATCGTAATGATCGCGCCAATAGGTGGCGACCGCGTGATCCATGGCGCCCGTCATCGGATCCCAGATGTACTTCGGGTAGCCGTCCGCGCCGACGGGGCTGTACACCGCCTGCCAGATGTTCCACTGGTCGCCCGAGCGGCCATGGGTGCCGAGCACGAGCTCCCAATGCACGTCCTCCTCGGTGACCGCGAGAAGATGATCGTAGTAGTCGCGGCCGTCGGCGTGCGGCGTCTTCTTCCACGCGCCGTTGTTGTAGAACGCGTTCTTGTCGTCGTAGATGTTGATGACCTCGTACATCCGGAAGTCGATGGCGTCGGGACAGGCGGCCCACGCGCCATTGTAGTCGTCGGGATAGAACATCTGCGTCGCCAGCACCTCCCATCCGCCTGTCGAGCCGCCGAACATCCCGCGCGCCCAACCCTTCCTGAGTCCGCGGAAGTGCTCCTCGATGTACGGGATGAGCTCGTGGTTGATCGCGTCGCCGTAGGGGCCGACGTTCTCCGAGTTCACGGCGTAGGAGTCGTCGTAGTACGGGTTCGCGTGCTGGATCGTGACCATCAGCATTCGCGGAAATCCGGGCGACGTCCACTGCTTGTAGAAGTCGTACGCGGGGTCGGCGCCTTTCGCGTTAGGCGCCGGCGTCTCCCGGAAGCTCCGCAGCTCGCGCGTGAAATGCCCGTGGTCAATCATCAGCGGGTAGCGCGCGTTCGGATGCTCATCGAAACCGAAGGGCAGGGTGACGATCGCGCCAAGATACATCGGGTGACCCCAGAACCTCGTGAGCAGTGGGCTCTGGATGCGCACGTACTTCACGTATTTCGTGTCGTGCGGCTGCGCGATTGGCGGGATCTCCTGGTCGAGCGAGAGATGGATCGTCGTGTCGCTCGAGGGATCGACGCGCACCTTGATCGGGCGATTGTAGAGATTGCCGGGAGAGCTGTTCCACTGCTGGCCTTCGCCCTGGTCCATGTGAAGCTTGACGGTATGCCCATCGCCGCGATGGAAGGTCGTGTAGCGATTCAACACCGCCTGCACCCAGTACTCACCGGGCGGAATGTCGGCGATGCTCTTGAGCGGATAGCCGAAGGTCGTGCCGTCGACGTACGCTTCCTGACCCGCACCTAACGAGTCGACGTCGATGCCGAAGGCGAGCTGAGTGTCGGCCTCGTAGACATTGTTCTGAAAGCGTGGCTCGCGCTTGTCGTTGTTCGAGACAACGAGGATGATGCGGCCGTCGAGTGGTTGCGCGCTCCGCGCCGCGGGGAAGGAGATGGCGAAGCGGAGGCGAGTCGGCGCGGAGGACGTGCTCTGCTGAGCCGGGCTGGTGGTCCCAGCGAGCGCGGTGACGACCAGCGCTCCGGCGAGGCTGCGAACGAATCGAAGAGGTAGGGGCATGCCTGAGATACGTCACGCTGCCGCATGTCGTCAATTGCCGCCGGACGCGCGGCCCAGCGGCGACTCTTCGAGATCCTTGTACCAGAGCAGCTCCACCTCGTCTGGCAGCTCCGGATACGCTCCTCGGCGCACGGACTTTAATCTGAATCCGTGAGACGCATAGAACCGGCATGCCTGCACGTTCGTGTTCTGCGTCTCCACTTTCAGTTGGCGAGCACCACGCGCGCGGGCCCAGGCTGCTCCACTGGCCAGAAGCGCGGTACCGACGCCGTGGCCCCGAGCTTCCGGCACGACGCGAATGTCCCAGAGCAGTGCGAGATCATCGCGGCCCTCGAGCATCTCGATGTTCGGGCTTCCGGCCACGACGACCGCGCCACCGACGAGATGATCGCCACTTCTCGCCGTCACAAACGCCCAGTCGCGAAGGTCGAATCGCTTGGGCCAGTCCAAGGGGTGATTGCCGGGTTCGCGATCGTAGTCCTTGGCCCGCGGCTCGTTGAGCGTTCTCGAACCGAAAGGCAACAGACTGCCGGGACTCGACGCGATATCTGGATCGAGCACCTCGGTGAACGCATACGCAATCGGGATCGATGCATACACGTCGAGCGCCTCGGCTCCCTGTACGGCAATCGCGATCTCCACGACCGTCATCTATCTCCTGCTGCAACGCGACGCCAGAGCATTGGCCGCACTTCCAGGGCAGTTCGCCCGTGGCAGTGGCCCGTGACCAAGCGGTGAGCCCGGCAGTTTGGCAGGTATGAACTCCTCACATCTCATCCGAGCTGGCATGCTGTGCGTCGCGTGCCTGGCAATGGCTTGCGGCGGTTCCGATCTGCTGGCACCCACCCCCGAAAGGCTTCAAGGGCGCTGGGCGACCGCCAACAACATTCCGGGCTCCGGCGAGAGCTGGGACCTCGGGGTCCAGGGCTCCGGCATCTCCGGAACAGGCAGCTGGTCGGGCGAGGCGTGCTGTGCGGGGACGATCTCACTCACCGGCACGATCGCGGGTGACTCGATCCACCTCGATCTCACGTTCGTGGTCACGAGCAGCGCGAACCCGCGTGCCCCATTCCACAGTCACTTCGACGGCGCGCTGATGTCGCGAAACGTGCTCCGCGGAACCGTGACGAACGATGACGGTACGTCGGGCGAGCAGCGCCTCGAGCGGCAATAGCGCGCAGGTGTGGTCGCGGTCCGTGCGTCCGGCGAATAGATTCGCCGATCCGGAGCCCTGAATGGACAACGACCAACACGTAGATACGGCGTCCCGCACGCCGACGATTCGCGAGGAGCTCGAGGGCTTCGTGCGCTCGCTGTTCTCGCCACCCGAGGCCGAGAGCGCACCGAGGCTGATCGCGCCCCCGCCCCCGCCCCCGCCCCCGGCGCCTCCGGCGCCCGAATCCCCACCGTCACCAGAAGCCATGCTCGACGCCGAGAAGCAGCAACCGAACACCAACGGACGCGTGGACGTCGCCGAGCAGGTTGGCGTGATGCTGAGAGATCTCTTCGAGTCGCAGGACACGTTCGTGATCTCCAACGCTGGCGTGCAGGCGATCATCGACGGGTTGCTGCGCCGCTATCGCGCGAGCGAATCGCCGGTGATGCGCGAGAAGCTGCTCGTCCACTGGAAGCAGGACGTCCCGCGCCTCCGCGCCGCGCTTACTGAAGCGGCCAAGGACGATCCGCTCGTGCTCGATACAGGGCAGGAAGTCTCGCTGGTGACGACGCAGAAGGCGCAGCTGCTGCTCGACCGCTTCTGCCCCGAAACGCCGTACCTGCCCGACACGCGCGGCACACGCAACGTGCGCTGACGCTCGTTAGGCGCCGCCGCTCAGTGATTCCAGTTACCGAGCGCGACGGCCATAAACCACAGCACTGCCCAGAGCGCCGCCGCGGTGCCGACAATCGCCGTGAGATCGCGCAGACCGCTGATCTTCCCCAGCGATTCGCGTGAGGCGGTTGGGTCTGTGCTCCGCGTTTCGATGCCGCGGTCGAGCAGCCCCCAAACACCGTACGCGGCCACGGCGGCGCACCCCGCGGCCAGCCAGCCGAGCATCGGGTGACGCCACCAGAGTAGACCCGCGTCCACGGCGCCGCCGAGCGCCGCGACCCAGAGTTGGGCGAGCGACCGTGAGCGCGCCTGGGTGCCGAGGACGCGAAAGACGTTATTCTCTTCTTCCTGGATGTCCGGCGTCACGGGGGGTTCGCCGACGACCTCGAGCTCGTCGCATTCCCGCTCGTGACTGGTGGTCTCGTGGACCTCGAGATCCGTGCTCACCGCTCAGCTCCCTCGTTAGGCGTTTCCGTCAGTGGTGTGACTGACCCGATCGGCGCGACAGGATCGGGGGGTGCGAGAGGCGCGGTCGGTGCCGCGGGCTCATGACGCGCGCTACGAACACGGCGAATCGTCAGCAGGGCGCCGATTGGAAAGGCGACCTTTAAAACCCACGGCGCGGCAGGTCCTCCTTTCCAGTAGCCCGCGTCGAAGAAGAGCAGGTTGAGAAGCATCAACCGTCCCTGTCCCGTCGTCCAATTGAAGGCGAACGTCCCCGTGCCGACGAGCGCCAGCAGCGCCCAGGCCCAACGCCGCTTCATCGGCGTGAAGAGCGCGAGGACGGCGCTCCCGATGGCAACCACGACGCAGACCACCATCAGGCCGATCATCAGATAGTGCCCGAAGCTCTTGTCCCGAAGTGTGAACGCGTTCGTCACCTCGAGCGCCCTTGGCAGCCTGTCGGCATGAAATCCATGGATGACACGCGGCCCGTCCTCCCTGAGAACGACCATCTCCACCGCGCCCCATCCACTCGCCGAGTGAAACTCGAACGTCAAATCCGAGCGGTCCGTGGACGAGCTTGTGAAGCGATTCGCGCCAATGAGATGCACGGAGTCGAGTGGACCATGCGGCAACTGCCTGCCCATCGAAACGAGACTGTCACGGATGCCAGGCATCCCGGCTAGAAGGGGCGAGAGCTCACCGAGGGCATAATCGACCCGCTCGAATCGAACGCTATCGAAGAACGCGCGGGCGAACTCCTCGTCCTCCGGCCGCACGAACCGGTGCCAGTCGATAGTGCCCCCTCCGCCGCACGCGAGCGGCGCGATGAAGGCAACGGCGAAGACGCCGAGGCGCGCGATGCGAACGATGCTCATCTGCCTGACGAGGCTAATCCAGCTCGTAGCTCATCGTGAAGGGATGCTCCATTCCGTGGCCGACCGACGAAGTACCCTCACCGCGAATCGCCCGCAGCTCGCCCGTGCCGGAGCCGGGAATCACCGAATACGACTCCTTCGCCTGACCGGCCTCGAATGCGCCGAGCCGCTGGAGGACGAAGCTGCCGGACTTTCCCGCGACGCGACCGGTGACGCGCTCGACGCCGACGAACGTCGCCGAGCCGTCGGAGCGGTACACCAT
>JAJKIR010000218.1 GCA_021154325.1 Gemmatimonas sp. | reverse complement strand
TCGATCTTGTCGGTGCTGGTCATGTCGCTTGTCATGGTCGTCATTGTGTACGCTCCGGAAGATGGTCAGTTGTCGCTGGCGAGATGCCGTTGCAGCGCGGCGAGCTTGCCGCGCCAGAACTTCCGATATGGCGCGAGCCACGCATCGAGATCGGCGAGCGGCTCGGCGCGCAGCCGATAGACGCGTCGCTGTGCGTCGACGCGCACCTCGACGAGCCCCGCGTCGCGCAGCACGCGAAGATGCTTCGACACGGCCGGCTGGTTCATGTCGAGCGCGTCCACGAGCTCGCCCACTGTGTGCTCCTGCTCTCTGAGCAGATCGAGCACACGGCGGCGGTTCGGCTCAGCGAGGATCTCGAATAGCGCTGTCGGCATGGACTTAATATGCCTACACAGGCATATGCCTGTCAAGGCATATATTAACGGTGAACGGTTGCCCGTTCACCGTTCACCGTTCATGAAGCCCGCAACGCGCCGAGCGGGTCGATCCGGCTCGCGCGCGCGGCCGGGACCCAGACCGCGACGAGCGCAATCAACGCGAGCAGCAGCGGCACGCCGATGAACACGAGCGGGTCGCGCGACTCGACGCCAAACAGGAAGTTCTTCATGTAGCGCGCGAGGCCGTACGCGCCCACAATGCCGAGTACGACGCCGATCGCGGCGAGCCGCATCCCTTGCAGCACGACCATTCGCCTAACGACTCCCGGCTCGGCGCCGAGCGCCATCCGGACGCCGATCTCGCGCGTGCGCTGCTGCACTGCGTACGCCATCACGCCGTAGATCCCGATCGACGCGAGCGCCAGCGCTGACAGAGCGAACACCGTCATCAACAGCGTATTGAATCGCTCGCGCGACGTCGATCGCGCGACGATCTGGCTCATCGAGCGGATGTCCGCGACGGGGAGGCCCGTCGCCTGCCGCAGCTGATCCTGCGCCTGCGCGCTCACCGAGAGCGGCGTCACTTTCGTTCGCATCACCCAGACCATCGGCGAGATCCGCGTGTTGAGTGCGTTCACCGGATCCGGCACCTGTGCCTGCGGCACGAACATCTTCGGCTGCGGCTCCTGATTCAGTCCGTCGTCGCGGCTGTCGGCGACGATGCCGATGACCTGGCGATCGGGCTCCGTCGCGAACTCCTTCATCCCGCCGCGGCCGATCACGAGACGATCGTTGAGCGGGTCGCCGGTCTTCCAGTACTGTTTCGCCATCGCCTGGTTGATGATCACGACCGGCGGCGAGCCCGCGTCGTCGAGCGTCGTGAAGGTGCGGCCACGAATCACCGGAATCCTGAACACCTCGAAGTACCCCGGCGACACCGTCGTCCAGTCGCCACCGCCGTGGAACGGCCCCTGATCGAGCGACCGGCCGACAACCTTGAACGGGAGTCCGTAGCCGCCGGACAGCGGCACGCAACACGCCGCGCTCGCCGAGACGACTCCGGGAACGGTTTGCAAACGCTCAACTCCGGCCCGGATGGCCTGTTCGACGGAGGCCGCGGTCTGGAACCGCGGCCCAGTGAACGACATGCTCATCGTGAGGACATTGTTCGGGTCGAACCCGGGCGCCACGGACCGCAGCGCCATCGACGTCCGGATCAGCAACCCCGAGCCGATGACGAGCATGAGCGCGAGCGCGATCTCGAGCACCACGAGCCCCGAGCGAACGCGCGCGTTCCGCGTCCCCGATGCCGCCGTCCCGTCGCGGAGGGTTCCGCTCAGATCATCGCGCGCGGCATGCAGGGCCGGCGCCACCCCGAAGAGCAGACCCGTGCCGATCGAGACGACCGCCGTGAACAGCAGCAGCCGCCAGTCGAGCTGCACCGCGGCGCCGTTCTCGCCGACGCGCGGCAGCCCAGCGGTATTGATTGAGAGCAGGGACCGGATGCCGAACAAGCCTAACGCGAGCCCGAGCGCGCCGCCGATGACCGAGAGGAGCACGCTCTCCGTGATCAATTGCCGGATGATGC
This sequence comes from Gemmatimonas sp., assembly GCA_021154325.1. Classification (GTDB taxonomy): domain Bacteria; phylum Gemmatimonadota; class Gemmatimonadetes; order Gemmatimonadales; family Gemmatimonadaceae; genus AG2. Next base: position 6,039 of record JAJKIR010000218.1, on the reverse strand, counting down.
GACTCCGCGCCGCGCCCATCGCGGCGCGGATCGCCATCTCGCGCTTGCGCACGGTCGACCGCACGAGCAGGAGATTGGCGACGTTCGCACAGGCGATGAGCAGCACGGCGCTCACCGCGGCGAGCAGCACGAACAGCAGGGACTGGGAGTTGCGAACGAAGACTTTCTCGATCGGCTCGACGCTGAAGCTCGCCTGCGGCCCGATCCCGTTCGGGATGCGCGCCCGGTACTCGTCGGCGGACTGTTTGAGCTTCGCCTGCGCTTGCGCGAGCGTCACGCCAGGCTTGAGTCGCGCCGCCGCCCGGAAGTAATGCGCGCCGTCCGTCGTGTTCGGATCGATCTGAAACGCGGTCCACACCTCCGGCGCGTCGAGAAACTCCGACGGATCGAAGCCCCGATTGACGACGCCGATCACGACGTAGGGATCGCCGCTGAGGAGGATCGTCTTGCCGACGATCGACGGGTCGGAGGCGAAGCGCCGCGTCCACCAGCCGTACGAGAGAACGGCGACGCGCGGCCCGTTAGGCAGTGCCTCCTCGTGGGAGAAGGTGCGGCCGAGGAGGGTCGTCGCGCCCCAGAGCTTGAAGAAATGCTCCGTGACGTTACCCGAGTTGACCTGCTCGGGCAGCTCGCCGCCGGTGTAGTTGAGGAGGACGTTCCGGAACGCGGCGGGGTTCTGCACGACCTCGGTTTGCCGCTGCCAGTGCGCGAACTTAGCGGGCGACGCGCCGGGCCCGGATCCGTTCGGCGTGACGTTCATGAACATCACGATCCGCTCGGGATCCGGATATGGAAATGGCCGCAGCAGGATCGCGTTCACCACCGAGAACACGGCGGTCGTCGCGCCGATGCCGAGCGCGAGGGCCGCGATGGCGGCGATGGTGAATGCACGCTGCTGGCGCAGCACGCGCAGCGAGTATTTCAGGTCCTGGAGCAGGCGTTCCACTGGAGATCTCCGAGGGTGTAGGAGGTCGCGACCGGCGAACTAACGTGAAGGTCGAGCCCGAGACTGTCCAGCCGACGAATGCCAACCGGCTCACCCTTGTTATGGCTCCTGTTGAGCAGAGTGGCGGGTGAGCCTGGCTCAGAGCCCGCGTTCGCGCGCAAGATCGCAGCTCCGCCGCGCCGCGCTCCATTCGATCGTCCCTCGTTCCGCGTGACGCCACGGCTGCAGCGCGACATCGTTCGCGTCCGCGCGCTGCTGTGAGATTGGCGACTCCGACCCCATGGACATGTCCACGCTCACGACCTTGTACGCGAGATCGCCGCAGCGGAGGAGGCTGCCGACGACCTCGAGATTGAATGGCTGACCCTTGTAGAGATGCGTCATCGCGTGATCGGTGCGATACCAGATCAGATACGTCCGATACGTTGGCCTCGTGATCCGGCTCGTGTCGATCGAGATCCGGTAGAGGGAATCGCCTGCCACCGGCAGCCAGAGATGACGGCCATCGCGCGCGGCCGCGTCCGCGCAGCCGAGCGCGAACGGAAGCAGCAACGCGCCGAGGCTAGTCCGCACGTACGGCGATCGCGGGATCGACGCCCGTAGCGCGGAGCATCGGTACGACGCAGGCGACGACCGCGACGGCGAGCAACACCGTCGCCCCGGCGACGAACGAGAAGGGATCTAAGCGCGAGACGCCGTAGAGCAGATTCTCAATCAATCGCGTGGCAGCGACCGCGCCGGCAAGCCCGATGACGATCCCCGCGAGCGCCAGTCGTACGCCGTCTCCGACGACGAGCCGCGCCACCGCGCCGCGGCTCGCGCCAAGCGCCATCCGGATGCCGATCTCTCGCGTGCGCTGGCCGACGGTGTACGAGATCACGCCGAACAGGCCGATGGCGGCGAGCACGACGCCGAGCGCGGCGAATGTCGTGAGGATCCCCATCATGAACCTCGGCTCGGCGAGTGTCCGATCGATCCGCTCGCGCACGTTGCCGATCGATGTCTCCGTGCCGGGCGGCGCGACGGACTTCGCGAACGATGCGAGTCGCGCAGCGGAAGTGCCTGGGGCGAGCCTAACGATGAGCACGATGGAGCTCGCGGCCGGACCATCCGGGTCCTGACCCTCGAGCGGTAGATACATCGTGGGATGGGCGCTGCCGCCAGTGAGATCGACGATGACGTCCGGGACAACGCCGATCACCGTCTCCCAGGGCTCGTGTGAGCCGTCGCGTTTCATCAGCGCGTTGCGAAACCGCTGTCCGACTGCCGAGCCTCCGGTCCAGAGCTGCCGCGCCAGTGAGGTATTGATGACGACCTCGTGCCGCGGGGACGAGCCGCCATCGAAAGTCCGTCCAGCGATGAAGGGCATGCGCAGCATCGAGAAGTAGTCGGGCGCGGCCACATCGATCGCCGTCCCCGACGGTACGTCGGCGCTCGTTGCCGGCCGCTCCGGCGTCTCGAGCACCGAGAGCATGACCCAGCCGTGCGGCGAGGGCGCGTTGCCCGCCAGCGTCACGCCTTCGATCTGCGGATCCGCCGTCGCGCGCGCACGGAGCGTCGCGCCTGACGACACACGTTCCGCCAGCGGCATCGGTTGGCGCGCCGTGAAGGTGAGCTCGTACACACCGCGAGCGTCGAACCCCAACTTCGTCCGCTGCAGATCGAAGACGGCGTGGACGAGCAGCAGGGCACCGACGAGCAGGATCGCCGAGAGCGCGACCTCGCCGACGACCAGAGATGCCCGCAATCGGCGACTCGTCCCGAGGACGGAGGAGGCCGAGGCGCGGAGCTGCATTCCTAGGTCGCGGTGCGCCGTTCGCAGCGCCGCGAGGAGGCCAATCCCGAGCCCGCATCCGATCGCGAGCAGCGACGCGATCGTCAGCACGCTGCGATGATTCGAGACATACGCGAGCGGCGTGAGATTTTCGGGACGCGCCGCCGCGAGGAGGGTCAGTCCTCCCCATCCGACAAAGACCGCGAGCGCGCCGCCGGCAAGCGCGAGCACGACGCTCTCAGTCACGAGTTGACGGAGGAGACGTCTGCGCGCGGCGCCGAGTGCGTGACGCACCGCGAGCTCTCGCTGCCGTGTCGCGCCACGCGCGAGGAGCAGGTGCGCGACGTTGGTGCACGCGACGAGGAGCAACAGCCCGACGGCCGCCGTCAGCATCAGCAGCGCCTGACGAATCGCGAGGTCGCTCCCCGGTCTCGTTAGGTGAAGCTGCGTGACGATCGCGGCCTGACCGGGGCGCCGCATCCGCGATATCCCCGGTGGATCGCCGATATGCTCCTGCTGAAGGATCGCGTCCAGCTCTGCGGTCGCCGCCTCTGCCGATACGCCCGGCCGAAGGCGCACCAGGACCCCATTCACGAAAAAGTTCGGCGAGGCGACGAGTGGAAGCCACACGTCGGCGGGCGGAAGGCGAAAATCCGGGATGGCCACCGAAGCCGGGACGACACCGACGATCGTAGACGGGTGCTCGTCGAGCGAGATGACTTTGCCGATCACGTCCGTCGATGCGCCGTACTGGCTTCGCCAGAACGGCTCGGCCAGGAGGACCGCGCGTGGCCCACCTGGCACGAGCTCCTCTCTCGTAAAATTGCGTCCGATGAGTGGATGCGCGCCCGCAAAGCCGAGAAATGCATCGTCGATCATCGCGCCGTTGAGGTTGACCGCGGTCTGACTGCCCCCGAGGTCGGCGCTGGTGTAACGATACGGGACCGCCCACTCGATCGATCGGGCGTTGGTGCGCCACGCTCCGACCGCCGCGATGGGCAGCGGCGACGGGACGCTGCGTGAATCGATCATGAATTGGCGACGCGCGAAGTAGACGCGGCCGCCGTTCGGATAGGGAACCGGCCTAACGAGGAGCGCGTCGGCAACGCTGAAGACGCTCGTCGTGGCGCCGACGCCGAGCGCGATCGTGAGCAGCGCCACCGCCGTCCACCCCGGCGCTCGACCTAACGAGCGAAGCGCGTAGCGCAGGTCGGCGCGCAGGCCGTCGAGGAAGTCGGCGTTCCGCGCGTGGATCTCCCGCACCTTGCCGAGCTCGATGCATTCGTCGCGCGCGGCATCGACGTCGCCGAGCCGGTCGCGAACGGCTTGCCGCGCCTCCGCCTCGCTCATGCCGCGCGTCATGTATTCCCGGACGCGCATCTCCGTGTGGAATCGGAGCTCGTCGTCGACGTCCTCGACGACGTTCGGCCGCCAGAAGCGGAGATAGCGACGCCAAGCTGGGATGGGAGTCATGTCGTTTGCGGTGGTGCCTCGAGGGCGGCGAAGACGGCGTAGGCGAAGCGCGTCCACGTCGCCGTCTCGAGGCGGAGTTGGGCGCGACCCTTGGGCGTGAGGGTGTAGAACTTCGCGCGTCGATTGTTCTCGGAGGTGCCCCACTCCGCGGCGATCCAGCCGCGGGTCTCGAGGCGGTGGAGGGCAGGGTAGAGCGAGCCTTCCTCGATGCGGAGGACGTCGTTGGTCGCCTGCTCGATCCATCGCGCGACGGCGTAGCCGTGGACTGGTCCCCAGCTGACCGCCTTGAGGATGAGCATGTCGAGGGTGCCACGGAGGACTTCGACGGTCGGCTCGGGCATGTCGCTCCCATAGAGTTTCTATGTAAAGCAATCATTGTGGCGCTCACATAGAAATGCAAGGGGTCTGAGCGTAGAGAGTGGAGCGTAGAGAGTAGAGAGTGAACTACAGACGGCCTCACTCTCTACGCTCTACGCTCTACTCTCTACTCTTAGCCATGCTCAATCCATGGCGCGGCGTCGGCGGTCTGCCGGCATCGGTCTGGTTCGTCTTCGCGACGACGCTCGTCAATCGCGCGGGCGCCATGGTCGTGCCGTTCATGGTGCTGTACGTGACGCGCCACCTCGGCGTCCGGCCAGCGCTTGCGGGGGCGGCGCTCACCGTCTACGGGATCGGCGGTCTGCTCGGCGCGCCGGTCGCGGGCCGCCTCTGCGACCGCATCGGACCATTCGCGGTGCTGCGCGGGTCGCTCGTCCTCTCGGGGCTCATTCTCCTCACCTTTCCCCTAACGACACACTTCGGCGTCTTCCTCGCTATCACATTCGTCTGGTCTCTGGTGGCCGAATCGGTGCGGCCGGCGAGCCTGGCGGCGTTGACGTCGGTGGTGCGGCCGGAGCAGCGGAAGGCAGCCGTCGCCGTGAACCGGCTCGCGATCAATCTCGGGATGAGCGTCGGGCCGGCGGTCGGCGGATTCCTGGCGACGGTTTCCTTTCCGCTGCTCTTCGTGGCCGACGGCGCGACGGCGATCGCGGCGGGTCTCGTCCTTGCGAGCCTGATGGCGTGGCGGCCGATTGCCTCGTTAGGCATGGACGGGTCGCCGCGCGCCGCCGCGCACGAGCGCGGGAAGGCGGGGAGCGTCCTCCGCGATCCACGCGCCGTGATCTTCCTCACCGGCGTCTTCCTGATGGCCGTCGTGTTCTATCAGCACGAGGGCGCGATGCCGCTCTTTCTCGTCCGGGATCTGCACTACCGCGAGTCGTTCTACGGCATCCTCTTCGCGGTGAACACGGTCCTCATCGTCATCCTCGAGGTTCCGCTCAATCTCGCGATGCAGCGGTGGTCGCATCGCTGGACACTCGTGCTCGGCGCGACCCTCTTCGCGTTAGGCTTCGGCAGCATGGCAGTGCTGCACAGCGTCCCGGGACTCCTGCTCGCGGCGGTGGTCTGGACATTTGGCGAGATGATCGCGATGCCGGCGAGCGGCGCGTACGCGGCCGACATCGCGCCGCCCGGACGTGCTGGCGAGTACGCGGGCGCCTACGCCTCGGCGTTCAGCCTCGCGATTCTCGTCGGGCCATGGGCGGGGACGATCGCGCTCGAGATGTTCGGGGGCTTCGCGCTCTGGTCGGGGATGCTGGTGGTTGGTCTTATCGGGGCAGGGGTGCTGAGCCTTCTGCGTGATCCGCGGCGCACTACGGCGATGGCCCCTGAGACCACTGACACGGCACTGAAACCACTGACGGGCTCCCAGTAGGGGACAGTCCCTCGCGCCATCGTCTGATTTTGCTTTGCTCAAACCTCAGGATGCCTCCACGATCATAGGAAGCGTCACTGCTGAGGAGAGCGT
>JAJKIR010000217.1 GCA_021154325.1 Gemmatimonas sp. | reverse complement strand
GGTGGCCGTGGCGGCGGAGGCGGCTTCGGCGGCGGCGGTGGCCGTGGTGGCGGCGGCGGCCGCGGTGGCGGCGGTCGCGGCGGCCCGGGCGGCGGCGGTGGCCGTGGTCGCGGTGGACCAGGGGGAGAGCGCAGTGGCGGCGATCGCGGTGGTCAGGGTGGTCGCGAGGGACGCTCGCCGCGCGGGGGCGATGAGCGCTCGCGCGAGGGCGGCGATCTCATCGAGAACGTGATCGCGATCAATCGCGTCGCGAAGGTCGTGAAGGGCGGTCGCCGGTTCTCGTTCAACGCCCTCGTGGCGGTCGGCGACGGCCAGGGTCGCGTCGGCTTCGCGTCGGGAAAGGCGAACGAGGTCTCGGAGGCGGTCCGCAAGGCCGTCGACGCGGCGCGCCGCAAGTTGACGCAGGTCCCGCTCACGGGCCACACGATTCCCCACGAGATCGTCGGCCAGCACGGAGCCGGAAAGGTTCTGATGAAACCGGCGGCGCCTGGCGCGGGTGTCATCGCGGGTGGCGCCGTTCGCGCCATCATGGAATGCGCGGGTATCTCGGATATTCTCACCAAGAGCCTCGGCTCGACCAATCCCCACAACATGGTGCGCGCCGCGATGGATGGGCTGGCCCAGTTGACGACGGTGGAACAGGTCGCGCGGGAACGTGGTATCGAGGTGTCCGACATCCAGTATCGGTCGCGCGCCAAGTCGAAGGAGGCGGTCTGATGCCGCGTACATTCGTATGGCACCGCACGCGCGGTCCCAAGAAGACGCCGAGTCTCCGGCTTCCGGAGACTGGCAAGGTGCGCATCAAGCAGGTGCGGAGCGGCATCGGCCATTCCTGGCGGATGCGCGCAACGCTCGAGGCGATCGGTCTGCATCATCATCAGCACGAGATCGTGAAGGACATTCACCCGGCGCTGATCGGCCAACTGAAGCAAGTGCGACACCTGATCCAGGTGTCCGTGGTTGAGGAGTAACTAAACCGTGGCAAAGAACGTCGAGACGACCGCCAAGGTCGAGAAGATCGGACTGCATAACCTGGCCGCCGCGCCGGGCTCGCATCGCGACCGGAAGCGGATCGGGCGCGGGCCGGGCTCGGGCAAGGGAAAGACGTCCGGCAAGGGACACAAGGGCATCAAGGCGCGTTCGGGCCACCATGGCCCCGGCGGTGGCAAACCTGCCTTCGAGGGCGGCCAGATGCCGATCACGCGCCGGCTGCCGAAGCGCGGCTTCACCAATCCATTCCGCGAGGACGCCGAGGTGATCCGCCTCGACGATCTCAGGAAGGTGAGCGGCGACGTGACGCCGGAGTCGCTGGCCGAGGCCGGGCTCGTTAGGCGCAACCATGGCAAGATCAAGCTCCTCGCCAACGGCAAGGTCGCGGGCGCCGTCACGGTGCGCGGGGTGAAGATGAGTACCGCGGCGCGCGAGAAGATCGTCGCGGCCGGCGGAACGGTGGAAGATTAGCGGACTGTGATTGGTGGCTGGTGGCTGGTGCCTACTAACCACCAGCCACCAATCACCAACCACTTGTTAGGCTCTCCCTTTCGGTAGCGTCTTATGGCTCAGAGCAATGCCGCGACGACGGCGGTGCGCAACATCTGGAACACCACCGAGCTGAAGGAAAAGATCCTCTTCACGCTCCTGTGCCTGCTGATCTATCGGATCGGCGCGCACGTCACGGCGCCCGGCGTCAACCCAGCCGCGCTCGTCGACTTCTTCAAGCAGCAGAGCAACGGCGGCGGCCTCCTCGGGCTCTACGATCTGTTCACCGGCGGCCAGCTGTCCCGCGCAACGGTCTTCGCGCTCGGGATCATGCCGTACATCTCGGCGAGCATCTTCCAGCAGATCGCGGGTGCGGTGCTGCCGCAGATCGAGAAGATGCAGAAGGATGAAGAGGGCCGGAAACGCGTCAATCAGTGGACGCGTTACGCCACGGTCATTCTCGCAGCCGTCCAGGCATGGGGCTTCGCGCTGTTCACGGAGTCGCTGCCGGGCGTCGTGGACGCGCCGGGGTTCGGCTTCCGCCTCCAGATGACTTTCTTCCTCACCACGGGCGCGCTGTTCGTCATGTGGCTGGGCGAGCAGATCACCGAGCGCGGTCTCGGCAATGGCGCGAGCTTGATGATCTTCTTCTCGATCGTAGAGCGGATCTGGCCCGGCATCGGCCAGACGTTCACCTTCGTGAGCTCGGGCGCGATCGGGACGTTCAACCTGCTCATCCTCATCGTCCTGATGGTGGCTGTCGTGGCGTCGGTGGTCGCGGTGACGATGGCGGCGCGGCGCGTTCTCATTCAGATCCCGCAGCGCACGATGGCGCGCGGGCGGATGCGCGAGGCATCGCGGAGCTTCATCCCGCTCCGCATCAACTCATCGGGCGTCATGCCGATCGTCTTCGCACAATCGGTGATCGTCATTCCCGGCGCGGCAGCACAGTTCTCCGGCAACTCCGCCCTGCGTGATTTCTCGGACAAGTTCCAGCCGGGAACGCCGCTCTATTACGTTCTGTCCGCTATCCTGATCCTCTTCTTCACGTACTTCTACACGTCGATCATCTTCAACCCGATCGACCTTGCCGAGAACCTGAAGAAGCAAGGCGGCTTTATCCCAGGCGTGAAGCCCGGTGCGCGCACGGCCGAGTACATCGACGACGTGGTCTCGAAGATCACGCTGCCGGGAGCGATCTTCCTGACGATCATCGCTCTGCTTCCGATCTGGATCAGCCGATTGATCAACGTTCCCTTCGCGTTTGGCGGTACGTCGCTCCTCATCGTTGTCGGTGTCGCGCTCGACACGTTGACGCAGATGCAGCAGCACCTGCTGCTCCGGAAGTACGACGGCTTCATGAAGAAGGGGCGTGTCCGATTCCGCGGGCGGCAGGGAGCGCCCGGCGGCTATTAGTTACGAGCTAGCAGCGATTGGCTCATAGCCCCCTGTCATCCTGAGGGAAGCGAAGGATCTAGCATCCTTTCTTGGAAGCGCACTACTAACACTGGTGAGGAGATCCTTCGTCCCGTTCGTCGCTTGCGCTCCTCAGGGCAGGCGCAGCGCTCCTCAGGATGACAGGAGTGCCCTATGAACATCGTTCTGTTCGGGAAGCCAGGCGCTGGCAAAGGCACGCAGGCGCCGAAGATCGCGGAGCAGCTCGGACTGCCCACGCTGGCCACTGGCAACGTGCTGCGCTCCGCTGTGAAGCAGGGGACCGCGCTCGGTCTCGAGGCGAAGGGCTACATGGATCGCGGCGATCTCGTTCCCGACTCCGTGATCCTGGGTATGGTCGCCGAGGAGATGTCGCGTCCGGAGTACGCCGGCGGTGTCATCCTCGATGGAGTCGTGCGCACCGTGCCGCAGGCGATCGGGCTCGAGACGATGCTCAAGCCTCTCGGGCGGAAGGTGGACGCGGTGGTCTCGCTCGAAGTGCCCGACGAGGAGATCGTGCGCCGGATGGGAACGAGGACCGTCTGCTCGACCTGCCAGACGCCATACAGCGACCTCAAGCCGGGTGATCGGTGCCCGAACTGTGGCGGTGTCGTTATGCGCCGGACGGACGATGAGCCGGAGGCGGTGCGCAATCGGCTCAACGTGTTCGCCGCGCAAACGGCGCCGGTGTTCGACTGGTATCGCCAGAACGGAGCGCGGCTCGTCGTGGTCGACGCGAACGGAGCCGTGGGCGACGTCACCAAGCGCGTGCTGCGCGCTCTTGGCAAGTGATTCAGCTGAAGTCTGCTCGCGAGATCGAGCTGATGGCGCAGGGCGGAAAGATCCTCGCCGCGACCGTGGAGCATCTGCGCGGCGTCGTGCGCGCGGGACTATCGACGGGTGAGCTCGATCAGATCGCCGAGGATTTCATCCGCTCGCACGACGGCGCGACGCCGGCGTTCAAGGGGCTGTATGGCTTTCCGGGCAGCATCTGCACGTCGATCAACAGCGAGGTCGTGCATGGGATTCCGTCGCGCAAGCGCGTGCTGAAGGACGGCGATGTGATCTCGATTGACGTTGGCGTCGGCTACAAAGGCTACTTCACGGATAGCGCGGTGACGGTGCCCGTGGGTCGGATCGAGGCCGAGACGCAAAGGCTCCTGGACGTGACCCAGGAGGCGCTCGCGGCCGGTATCGCCGCAGCCAAGGCTGGTAATCACGTCGGCGATATTGGCGCGGCGGTGCAGGCGGTGGTCGAGCGCGCGCACTTCAGCATCGTTCGCGACCTCGTCGGTCACGGCATCGGTACGGAGTTCCACGAAGAGCCGCAGGTGCCGAACTATGGCAAGCCGAAGCGTCGGGAAAAGTTGGTGCCTGGCCTGACGATCGCGATCGAGCCAATGGTGAATGCTGGCGGGCCCGGCACGAAGACGCTCTCGGACAAATGGACGATCGTGACGGTGGACGGCTCGCCGTCGGCGCACTTCGAGCACACCGTGGCCATCACGGATGCTGGGCCGAGGGTTCTAACGGCACTGTAGCGGGACGCGGGATGCGGGACGTCCAGCATTTTGGCCTGTCGACGCGTACATCCCTCTGATAAGCTCAACCCAGCGCGCGCACGCGGCACAGTGCCGTGGAGCGCGCGTCCCACCTGGAGGTTTCTCGATGCTCAAGCGCAGTCTTCGCCCATGGCGAGCTGCTGCTCTGCCGCTCCTGTTCTTTGCGGCGGTCGCGCAGGGTCAAGGCCACATCACGAGTCCCAAGGAGCAGTTCGGTCATAACATCGGCGACGACTACTGGCTCGCCAACTACGACCAGTTCCAGGAATACTGGCGCAAGCTGGCGAAAGAGTCCGATCGCATGAAGCTCGTCGAGATCGGCAAGTCGGCCGAGGGTCGGCCGCAGCTCATGGCGATCATCTCATCGCCGGAGAACATCAAAAAGCTCGATCGCTACAAGGAGATCTCGCGACGTCTCGCGACTTCTGAGGGCCTCCCCGAGGACCAGGCGCGTGCGCTTGCGAAGGAAGGGAAGGCTGTCGTCTGGATCGACGGTGGGCTGCACGCGACCGAGGTGTTGGGCGCCGCGCAGCTCATGGAGACCGTCTATCAGCTGCTGAGTCGCAACGACGACGAGACGCGTCGCATTCTGAACGACGACATCATCCTCGCCGTGCACGTGAACCCCGACGGCATGCAGCTCGTGTCGAACTGGTACATGCAGGAGAAGGATTCGCTGAAGCGGAACATGAACATTCCGCGGCTCTACCAGAAGTACATCGGTCACGACGACAATCGTGACTTCTACATGTCGAACCAGAACGAGACGAAGAACGACAACCACGTCATGTACTGGGACTGGTTCCCACAGATCGTCTACAACCATCACCAGACCGGTCCCGCCGGCGCGGTGATGTTCGCGCCGCCATTCCGGGATCCGTTCAACTACAACTTCGACCCCGCGATCCCGATGGGGATCGACGCCGTTGGCGCGGCAATGCAGACGCGGTTCGCGATGGAGCACAAGCCGGGCGTGACGATCCGTTCGGGCTCGAGCTACTCGACCTGGTGGAACGGCGGCCTGCGCACGACGGTGTACTTCCACAACATGATCGGGCTCCTCACGGAGACGATCGGCAATCCCACGCCGCAGCGCGTTCCGTTCATTCCCCAGATGACGCTGCCGCGCGCGGATCTCATGTACCCGATCGATCCGCAGCCGGTGTGGCACTTCCGGCAGTCGGTCGACTACTCGGTGACGGCGAACTACGCGGTGCTGGACTACGCGTCGCGGCAGCGCGATGAGTTGTTGCTCAACATCTATCACATGGGCCGCAACCAGATCGAGAAGGGCAGCCACGACACGTGGACGACGACCCCGAGCGAGATCGCGCAGGTCGAGCGCGCGATCGCCGAGAGCGGCGCGGGCGCGCAGCTCGCTGGCGAGCAGACCGCGGGCGAGCAGCCGGCGGGTGGGCGCGGTGGTCGTGGCGGACGCGGTCGGGCTACCGGGCCCGCGGGCGCGGGCGCCGTCGGCAATCCTGTCGCTCCGTTCGGTGAAGGCACCGACCTCAAGTTCTTCAACACCGTCCTTCGCGATCCGGCGAAGCGCGATGCGCGTGGCTACATCATCAGCGCGAGCCAGCCCGACTTCCCGACGGCGACGAAGTTCGTGAACACGCTGCGGCACGTCGGCATTACCGTGCTCCGCGCGACGAGCCCGTTCACAGTGAACGGCAAGTCGTATCCGACGGGCTCCTTTGTTGTGAAGACGGCGCAGGCGTTCCGGCCCTACGTCCTCGACATGTTCGAGCCGCAGGATCACCCGAACGACTTCGCTTATCCAGGCGGTCCACCGAAGCGCCCGTACGACAACGCGGGATGGACGCTCGCCTACCAGATGGGCGTACAGTTCGACCGCGTGCTCGATGGGTTCGACGGCCCATTTGATATAGTGAACGGTCTGGCGACCGTTCCTCCCGGCACCGTCGCCAGCACGAGCGGCGCCGCGGGTTATGTGTTCTCTCATCAAGAGAACGACGCGTTCACCGCGATCAACCGGCTGCTCAAGGCGGGCGAGGACGTCTTCTGGTTGAAGGCGCCGGTGACCGCGAACGGCAAGTCGTATCCGGCCGGTTCGTTCTATGTAGCGGCAAAACCTTCGGTTTTGCCGATCCTGCAAAAGGCGGCGACCGATCTCGGCGTGAGCTTCGATGGAACGAGCACGCGGCCGTCGGGCGACGCAACCAAGCTCTCGGCGCCCCGCATCGCGCTCGTCGACGTCTACGGCGGCTCGATGCCGTCGGGGCAGATCCGGTGGCTGCTGGAGCAGTTCGAGTTCCCGTATGCGCTGGTGTATCCGCAGGACATCGATGCTGGGAATCTCAAGTCGAAGTTCGATGCGCTGATCGTTCCGTCTGGGATCGTTGGCCAGAGCAGCCGTGGCTTCGGTCGCGGTGGCGAAGGGAACGCACGTCCGACCGTGCCGACGGAATATCAGCACATGCTCGGCAACATCACGGAACAGCGCTCGATCCCGGCGATCAAGGAGTTCCTCGATCAGGGTGGCAACGTGGTGAGTATCGGCACATCGGCTCGTTTGGGCGACATGCTCGGCCTGCCGGTCTACAACGCGCTCGTGGAGCGCACGCCGACTGGCGACGAGCGCGCGCTGCCGGCGGAGAAGTTCTACGTGCCCGGATCGATTCTCAGCGTGGCGGTCGACAATTCCACGGGCATCTCCGCGGGCTTGCCGTCGCGTCTCGACGTCTTCTATGACAACAGCCCGGCATTCCGACTCGGGCCCGATGCAGCGCTCAAGGGTGTGCGTCCGATCGCGTGGTTCGACTCCGACAAGCCGCTGCGCAGCGGCTGGGCGTGGGGACAGAACTATCTCGAGGGCGCGGTCGCGATCGCCGAAGCGAACGTCGGCCGCGGGCATCTCTATATGTTCGGACCCGAGATCACCTTCCGCGCGCAGCCACACGGGACGTTCAAGTTCCTGTTCAATGGGCTGTATGGCGGCGGTGACAAGACGGCGGTGGTGCCGTGATGAGCGTTTAGCCGCGAAATCTCCGGGTTTAGTAGAGATCAACGGCAATAAACACGGACAGAGCCGGACAAGGCACGGACACGTCGCGGACGCGAATCATTGCCGATTCGCGTCCGCGACGTGTCCGTGCTTCGTCCTGCCGTGTCCGTGTTTATTGCCGTTTAAAGTCGTGCGCCGGCGGACCTTCGTTTGGTCAACCGATAGTACGCTCTACGCTCTCCATAGCGGCGCGCGCGCGCTCGCCCGCCTGCCTCACGAGTTGATTAGCCTCTTCCAACAGGCCAGCGCCTAACGACTTGTCGTCGAGCGACGCCACGTTGATCCGGACGTTGAGGGCGGCGCCGCGGCAGCCGGCTTCGGCGAGGAGGGCGGCGACGCCCGCGTCGGACGCGGCGTTGGTGTTGCCCTTGGTCGCGACGACGACGGCGAGGTCGGCGGCGCGGACGCAGGCGCGGGCCGTCTCGAGTGGCACCTGCGCGGCGCCAAGGAGTGCCTTCGTCACTGCCGTGGTGCGACGCGCCGCGGCGTCCGCTGGCTCGTTAGGCATCTTGTAGGCTGTCGAGACGTCGGCGAAAGCGGCGGCGTCGCGGCTCACGAGCGCCGAGAGCTCCGTCACGAGACCCGCCGCGTTGAGGGCGAGGGCGCGCATCTCCGCGTCGACGGACGCGTACTTCTTCTTCCCCGCGGTGAGGCCGGCCACCATCTGCACGAGCGCCGCGGCGAGCGCGCCGACGTGCGCCGCGACGCTTCCACCGCCCGGCACCGGTGCCGACGAGGCGACGCTGCTCACGAAGCCGCTGAGGGACTGACCGCCCTGCACGGCATCGCGAACGCGGCGCTCGAGCACCATCTCTGGAGAGAAATTGCGCAGCTGAACGTGTCGCGCCGCAGTCTCGAGCAGCGCGCGCTCGGGAACGAGGCCGACGATCTCGCTCCAGGTGGGAACGACGCCCTGCGCCGCAGCTTCGAGCTTCACCATATCGAACGCGCGGAAGAGCGGCGTCTTCTCGGTATCGACGAGATTCATCGATACCTGCGCCTGTCCGTCGACTTCGAGTCCCAGCGCCTTCACGTAGCGGAGGCCGCCCGTGGAATGTCGGAGCGCCTTGGCGACATCCTTCGCCACCTGGAGATTCGTCGCCGGCCCGAGGTAGACGTTGTACGCGACGAGGAACGGACGCGCGCCGATCGCGACGGCGCCGGCCGTCGGGTGGATCTGGTTCGGGCCGTAGTCAGGTACCCGCGCCGGGTCGTTCCCGATCTGCTCGCGCAGCCCTTCGAATTCGCCGCGCCGGACGTCCGCGAGATTCTCCCGATCGGGACGCGTCGCGGCGCGCTCGTAGAGAAAGACGGGGATGCGGAGCTCGCGTCCGACGCGCTCGCCTAACGAGCGGGCGAGGACGATGCAATCCTCCATCGTCGTCCCCTCGAGCGGGATGAAGGGGACAACATCGGCGGCGCCCATGCGCGGGTGCTCGCCGGAATGATGGGTGAGGTCGATCCGTTCCTGAGCGGCGCGAATCCCGGCGAACGCGGCCTCGACGGCCTGCTCCACCGGCACGACGAAGGTGATGACGGTGCGATTGTGCGAGAGATCCGACGAGCTATCGAGAATCGCGACGCCATCGACGGCCGCGATGGCGTCGCGAATCGCAGTGATGATCTCGGAGCGGCGGCCCTCCGAGAAGTTTGGAACGCACTCGACGAGGCGCATGGGGAGTGGGTGCTAGGTGCTAGGTGCGCGTGATCAATTCCAGGAGCCACGCGTGCATCTTTTCATTCCCGGCGACGATGGATGTGTGCGCGACGGGTGCCGGTGCGCCGGTGAGATCCGTCACGACACCACCGGCCTCGCGCACGAGGAGGATCCCAGCGGCGACGTCCCAGGGAGCGAGCATCAATTCCCAGAAGGCCTCGTAGCGGCCCGCGGCCACATCCGCGAGATCCAGCGCCGCCGATCCCACACGTCGTACACCGGCCGCTTCGCGCATAGCCTGGCCGAAGCCGCGAAGGTAATCGTCCACCTGGTCGCCGTACTTGAACGGAAAGCCGGTGCCAACCAGTGCCTTGAGCGGCTCCTCGATCTTCGACACGCGAATGGGCTGGCCGTTGCGGCGCGCGCCGCCTCCACTCACCGCGGTGAACAGTTCACCCGTGGCAATGTTCAGGATGACGCCGGCCGCGAGCGCGCCGTCGATGAGCGCCGCGACCGATACCGCGTACCAGGGAAAGCCGTGCAGGAAATTGGTGGTGCCGTCGAGAGGATCGACGACGAAGACGAGTCCCTTCTTTACCGTCTCGGCGGCGACTTCGGGCGAGAGCTCCTCTCCGAGAACGACCGCACCCTCGTGTCGAGTGCGCACGATCTCACGAATGGCAGTCTCCGAATCGCGATCGGCGGCAGTGACGTAGTCCGCGCGCGCCTTCTCTTCCCACGCGAGATCGGAGAGATGTTGTGCGTGTCCGCGCACCGCCTCCGCGCCTTTCACCGCTGCGGCGACGCATGTCGCGAGCAGTGCGCGCAGATCACTCGGGGCCATTTGCGACGTCACGGTCGGCGAGTTCGGCGCGTGCTTCGCGTTTGCTTGCGACGGCTCCTGGGCACTCATACCTTGCGCGAATGTCTC
>JAJKIR010000216.1 GCA_021154325.1 Gemmatimonas sp. | reverse complement strand
TTCCCAAGACGACTTCTCGAGCGTCGAGCGAGGCCTGAACTGCGTCGATGGCATTGAGGGCAAGATTCAGCACGACCTGCTGAAGCTGCACTGGGTCCCCGATCACCGGTGGAAGGCGCGGCTCGAGCGAAAGACGTAGGTGAACACCGCGCTGAACGGCCTCGGACATCATGAGCTCCGAGGAGCGCACGCAGACGTCGTTGAGATCGACCGTCGCGGCGATCGGATCGTCCTTTCGCACCAGCGCCCGGATGTGATCGATAACTTCCAGGGCTCGCACGTCGTCGCTGGCGATGTCCTGGAATGCCTCGCGCGCCTGACTCAGGTCGGACGGCGTGCGATCCAGCAGCATTCGGCCCGCCTCGGCGTTCGCACGAATGGCCGCGAGTGGCTGACGCAGCTCATGCGAAATGGCGGCGGTCAACTCGCCTAACGTCGCGACGCGTCCGATGTGTGCGAGCTGAGCTCTTCTCTCCTGGACTTCGCGTAGGGCGCGCATCCGTTTTCGCCGCTCCACGAGAAGCGACGCGATCAACGCCGACTGCGCGACGATGATGACCGCCAGTACAAGAAAGAGGGTCCTGTAGCGCTCCCAAACCGTCGGCGTGCGGAAGAGCACCGTGGTTCCGGGTAGGACCCGATCTTCGGAGAGACCCCAGCGCTGCAGCGCGCGCCAGTCGACGACCCGTGCCGGTTCGGCGACCTCCCGCTCAGGTAGCGGTGCCTCTGTCGATTCCCGCTCCAGCACCTGCAGGAGGAGCCGCCCGGTGCGAGCGCCATCGTCTCCGAAATCCATCGTCACGCCGCCAACGACGCCGTCGCCGACCCAGTTGCGCGCAATGCCGTACACTGGACCGGAGGCCCACCGCGTGATACTTGCGATGAGATCGCCGGAGTTGAATTCCTGGCCGGCGCGGTCGCGCGTGAAAGAGCCGAGGATGGCGATGGTGTGCGGCGGCAGCGTGCGCATGCGACGAAGGAGCGAGGCGTACGTCCAGTCCTGCCACACCACGAGCTCCATGCCGCCCAGGAGCGGGGCCAGTTCGCGCATGGCGGTGGCGAGAATGAGTGAGTCGTTAGGCGATGAGCCGGCGATGATGACGACTCTGTTCGCATCGGGTTGAAGGCCGCGGGCCATCCGGAACGTGGCGGCAAACGGCAGGCGATGATGTATTCCCGTAACGTTCGATGGCAGGGTCGAGAAGTCGACCACCGGCTCGAAGGCGAGGCCGTACACGATAGGGACGTTCGGAAAACGACCGCTCACCCGCTCGATGGCGAACTGCAGGGCCTGCGTTCCGTCCGTCAGGAGGGCGTTGAAGTGGATCCCTCGATACTTCTGCGCGATGTACTCGAGGAACTCCACCCGGCGCGTATTTGGAAAGCGGCCGAGGTCGAGAAGCTCGTCGTAGAAGACAACCCGGGTGTGTGACTCGGCCTTCACGACGTTGTGTAGCGCGTCGCTGAAAGCCACGACGCCCGGTGCGTTTGGATCGTGGCCGCGGAGCATGAGCACGCGCTTCTGCTGCGACGAGTCCTGTGACCACGCCAGCGAGGGCAACGCCATATGGGCCGCGGCAAGCCACATCGACCGACGTACCATGAGTGCTTTCATCAGGAGTCAGATCCTCGTCGCTGCATTTTCTGGCGCTCGCGCCCAAGATGCAGCGGCGGGATCAGGTCACTCAGCTCGAACGGCTTTGGAAGTACCGCGTCGAAGCCGGCAGCGAGGGCATTTGCGCGGACCGCGGGGGACGCATCGGCGGTGACGGCGACGAGCGCCACGCGGCAGCCGGCGGCGCGCAAAGCGCGAGCAGCTTCGAACCCATTCATGCGCGGCATGCGCAGGTCCATCAGAATCAGGTCGAAGGGGGTAGCCAGCGCCGCTACCGTCGCCTCCAGACCATCGTTGGCGATCGTGACCGATGCTCCAGCAGCCGTCAAGAGCCTCCCCACAGCTCTTTGCATCGCGGGATGGTCCTCCGCATACAGCACGCGTAGCCCGTCGAGCACGTCCGTGCCGTGACTCGTCGGCGAGCCGTCCCGCGGCGGTGATTCGTCCTTCGCACGATCCATGGACATCACGGCAGAGAAGCCTTACGGCTCCAAACCATCTCCTCACCATGCCGCCGATGCAACGAAAGCGCTAGCCCTCCAAGCACTAAGACAGGAAACCCGCCGTAGCCTTGCGTGAAACGACGGCATCAAACGCGAGCCGTCCCCATATCACTATTGGATACACCAGTGGACGAGTCGTTGAACGGTATCGTCGTTAGGCGACAGACGCCGCACGTTCACATCTCGTCCGCCGAGGGGCCGTACATACCCGGAACTGGCACGTTCAGCAATCGCAGGTAGACCGTGAGTTGCGCTCGGTGATGTACGGGGTGACTGATGCCGTGCTGACGCAGGAGCAGCGCGCGCGGGGCGTCGAGGAATACCTTGTCACCCATGCGCAGGCGCCAGTTCTTCTTCAGTGCGGCAGGGTCCATGGATGCGACGACGCTGCGCATCTTCGCAGCGTGACCGTCAAAGAGCGCGAGTAGCTGATCGCTGTTCTCCACCTTCGCCGGTGGATTCGGCGACGCCGCCATGTCCAGCTCGTCGGTGCTCGCGATCATCTGCGCGAAGCGGGGAAGCTCGGCGAGGTGCGTCGCGAGCCGCCCAAGCGCCATCGACTTCTCGTGCGGCCGCCAGGTCCAATGCTCGAACGGAACGCGCTCGAGCACTCGGCGGGTTGCCGCCAGCTCCAGCTCGAGATCTTCATACAGCTCAGACGTGGTCGCAGCCATCTCAGTTCGTGTGAATGGGTGAGTGGTTAGGCGCGAAGTGTCGGGAACACTGCTCCCAGCGCGAGGCCGGCGACGTATAACCAGCCGAAAGCGCGATTGTGTACCAGACAAACGCGGTGATACCAGAGCGGCCAACCGACATAGCCCGCCGGCGGCTCGGCCGGGGGTGGGACGGACATCACACGCACGGCGCGCAGCGCGCGCGGCGCGGCGATGAGCACGAGCAGGGCGAATGGCGTGATTGCGCCGAGGAGCACGCCAACCGCGATCACGACGTACATCGCGATCACGCTCGCGCGGTTGAGCAAGCGGGCGCGGCGTTCGCCGAGCACCACGGGGAGCGTTCGCTGATGCTTCCGCTCGTCGAAATCGCGCTGGTCAATATGCTTGCCGACGAGAATCGACATCACACCGAGACCATACGGGAGTGACGCGAGCAGCGCGACGGAGGAGGAGACACCCGTGATCACGTAATAGCCGCCGGCGATCATCAGCGGTCCCCAGACTATGAATGCGGCAACCTCGCCGAGGCCGAGCTCCTTGAGCGCGCGCGGCGCGGCGTCGTACGCCCAGAGGAGAAGCGCACCGACGACGATGAGCGCGACCGCCGGCCAGCCGCGGAGCAGGATGAAGTAGACACCAATCGCGGCGGCGATCGCGACGAGAACGAGCAGGCCGGTGACGAGCAGGCGCGACGTCACGGCGCCGCTGAGCAGCGGATGCACCGTGTAGCGTCGGCGCGGCGAGTCGTCGGTATCGTGGCCGCGGCGAGCGCCGAAGTAGTCGTTCGACAAGTTGCTGATCGCGTGGAGCACGACGTAGCCGACCAGCACGAGCACGAACGGCAGCGTGTTGAATCGTCGATCCGTCGCGGCGAGCAGCCCAGCGAGGAGCGCGGCCTGGAAGGAGATGACGAGAATGACGCTGCGCGCCGAGTAGAGAAAACGCGCGATCGGATCGAGCTCGACGAGATCTTCGGCGAGCGGCGGATAGAAGCCGGTGAACGCGCGGGCCCACTCGCGCGGTCCGCGCGCACGTGGTCGTTCAGCTGAGGCGTGCGTCATGGATGAAAGTTAGTAGAGGCACCACACACGTCGCGACCGCGAGCGCGGCTGCCGCCCAATCCGCCTGAGCTTCACGTTTCAGCCCTGCCACCCATTTTCCGCCGCCACTACGTTTCGGCATGGACCATGAGCAGAACCGAAACGCCGAGGCAGTGCTACGCGAGAAGGAACGCGGGCTCGTTCTGTGGCTCCGTGCGCACGGCTCGGCACTCATCGGGTTCAGCGGCGGTGTCGATTCGGCATACCTCGCATGCGTGGCCGTCGATGCACTCGGGAGTGCCAATGTGCTCGCCGTCATCGGAAAGAGTGCCTCGTACCCCGAGGCGCAGTGGGCTGCCGCGCGCGACGTGGCGCGGCGCTTCGCCGTGCCTGTGCTCGAGGTGGACACCGACGAGCTCGCGGATCCGCGTTATGCGGCGAACCCTACGAATCGCTGCTACTTCTGCAAGAGCGAGCTCTGGTCGCGCCTGGCCCCCCTTGCTCGGGATTGCGGCCTCGCGTGTGTCGTGGACGGATCGAATGCCGATGACTTGAGCGATTACCGGCCAGGTGCCCGCGCTGCATCGGAGTGGGGCGTGCTGTCTCCTCTCGCGGAGCTCGGCTTCACGAAGGCCGAGATCCGCGAGCTGTCGCGCCTCCGCGGTCTACCAACGTGGCGGCAGCCGTCGGCCCCATGCCTCTCGTCGCGGATTCCGTACGGCACGGCGGTCACGCCGGAGCGGCTCCGGCGCGTCGAGGCGGCCGAGGCGGCGCTCCGCTCGTTAGGCATCGAGGGTGACCTGCGTGTCCGCTATCACGGAGACCTCGCCCGGGTCGAATTGCCAGCGGGGGATGTCGGTCGATGGCTCGCGCCGGACGCCGCCGAGCGGCTGCGGGCCGCGGTGGCCAGCGCCGGATTCTCGCGCGTCGCACTGGATCTGCGCGGCTTCCGCTCGGGCTCCCTCAATGTCCTCGGCGGCGTCCGCACGGATCGTCCGGACGCCGCGCCTAACGAGGCCCCCGCGGCATGAGCGCTCGCTCGGCGGAGGAGCTCGAGCGCGCGCTTCGCGAGCTCGGTGTGCGGTGTTCCGTCGAGGCCTACGATGCGCTCGCCGTCGCCGTGCTGGAGCCAGGCGAGCGGCGTCTCGAGGCGGACAATGTCCGGCGCCGGGCCATCGAGCTCGCGCGGACGCATGGCTTCTCCCATCTCGCCGTGGAGCTGCGGGAGCCGGGGCACGCGCCGACCAATCGTGCGTCTCTTTCTCGCGATTAATCTCGATCCTGCCGTCCGCCGCGCCATTGTCGAGGCGGCGGCTCCGCTTCGCGCCGTCGCTCCCGACCTCGCCTGGGTGAGGGAGCCACAGCTGCACCTCACCGTCAAATTTCTCGGTGAGCAGCCGGACGATCTCGCTCCGACCCTCTCGGACGCGTTGCGCGGCGTCGGCGAGCGCAATCGCACCATCGACGTCGAGATTGGCGGCATTGGCGCCTTTCCGAACTTTCGGCGGCCCCGCGTCGTATGGATCGGTGTGACGCCCGAGCCCAAGCTGGAGCTGCTCCATCACGACGTCGAGTCCACCTGCGAGGCGCTTGGCATCCCCGTCGACGGGAAGCCCTTTCGCCCGCATCTCACCCTCGCGCGCGTGAAGCCGCGCTCCGGCGATCCGCGGATGCTGCGCGAGCTCGCGCGCGTCGCGCCGGATGTCGACTATGTTGAGGAAGTTATCATCACAGGGGTCGACCTGATGGCGAGCGAGCTCACGACCGCGGGCTCGCGCTATCGCCTGCTCGCCTCCATCCCGCTGAGAGACTGACCATGCGCATGGGCTGCCTTTCCCGACTGGGCTGTCTGCTTCTGATCGTCGTTATCGCGGTCATCGCGTGGCTCACGAGCGACCGCTGGTGGTGGCGACTCACGGGTCACGCGACGAGAACCGTTTCCACGGGCCCGGTATGGGAACCCCTCACCGTACAGGGCGCGGAGCGCACGCGGCAACTCCTGACGCGTCTCAGCCAGCCGTCCGGTCCCGTCTTCGGCAATCTCTCCGGTGGTGACGTCGCGTCGTACGTCTACCAGTCGCTCGCGAAGCAATTGCCACCGTCCGCCGACAGCATCCAGGCCGCCGTGATCGGCGACCGGTTGTACATCCGCGCCTCCGTGCGGCTGCAGGATCTCGGTGGGACGTCGTCGCTCGGGCCGCTGGCGGGAATGCTCGGTGAGCGCGAGCAGATGCAGTTTGGTGGCACGTTCCAGATCGTCAGGCCGCAGTTGGCCGAGTTCCAGGTGAAGGACATCAAGGTTCGGGACCTGAGCCTTCCGCAAGCGATGATTCCCCGCGTCCTGCGCCAGACCGAGCGCGGCTCGCGGCCCGAAGGGCTCTCCGAGGACGGGCTGCCGATCGTCGTGCCGAAGTACCTCGGCGACGTCCGGATCGCGAATGGCCGTGTCACACTCTACAAGACGGTGCCGCAATGACGACAGCTTGCCGCGTTGCGCCACCCCCGGCACCGCCTAGCTTTCGCCACGAGATGCGAACACTCGAATCCACTTCAGCGCCCCCGCTTCACGCCGGCGTGAATGCCGCGAGGCACTCGTGAGGCGCATCCTCATCGTCGACGACGAGCAGGGGATTCGCGCCGCGCTCGGACAGCTGCTGGAGTTCGAGGGGTACGAGGTGCACGCGGTCGCGAACGCGGTCGACGGCATCAGCCAATACGAGAAGTGGAAGCCGCATCTCGTCTTCATGGACGTGAAGATGGCCGGCATCGACGGTCTCGAAGCGCTGCGGAAGATCAGGGAGCACGATCCCGGCGCCATCGTCGTCATGATCAGCGGTCACGCGACCATCCAGACCGCCGTCGAAGCCACCCAGCTCGGCGCGTACGACATCCTCGAGAAGCCGCTCGACACGGATCGCATTCTCGTCACTCTCCGGAATGCGCTCCAGCATCTCGATCTGCACGAGGAGAACGCGCGGCTGCGAGAGACGATCGAATCGCGATACGAGATCGTCGGCCGATCGTACGCCGTCCGGGCGGTGATCGACAAGATCGAGCGCGTGGCGAAGTCGCCGGCGCGCGTGCTCATCTCGGGTGAGAACGGAACGGGGAAGGAGCTGGTGGCGCGGGCCATTCATCGTCAATCGCAGCGCGCCGACGGTCCGTTCGTCGAGGTCAACTGCGCGGCGATTCCGAGCGAGTTGATCGAGAGTGAGCTGTTCGGGCACATGAAGGGCTCCTTCACGGGCGCGGTGCAGGACAGGACGGGGAAGTTCGAGCAGGCGGACGGCGGCACACTCTTTCTCGACGAGGTGGGGGACATGAGCCTTGCCGCTCAGGCGAAGGTCCTCCGCGTCCTGCAGGACGGTGTCGTGACGCGCATCGGCGGATCGAAGCCGACGCAGGTCGATGTGCGCGTTCTGGCGGCGACGAACAAGCGGCTCGAAGAGGAGATCGCCGAGGGGCGTTTCCGTGAGGATCTGTTCTATCGCCTCAATGTCGTGCCGATCCACGTGCCGCCGCTCCGCGAGCGTCGAGAGGACATCCCGCTCCTCGTCGTGCATTTTCTCAATCAGCTCACAGAGCGCGAGGGCATCTCGCCGCGGACGATCGCCAACGAGGCCATCGAGCGGCTGCAGCAGCTCGACTGGCCGGGCAACGTGCGCGAGCTGCGGAACACAATTGAGCGTTTGCTGATTCTCGCGTCGGGTCCGCGCATTACCCCGGATGACGTCGCGCGTCTCGTCGGCCAGCGCGACCCGGAGCAGGCGGGGCTCGGCTCGCTCCTCGACTGCACGACCTTCGAGGAGTTCAAGCATGCCGCGGAGCGTGCGTTTCTGCTTGCCAAGCTTCGCGCGTTCGACTGGAATGTCTCCGAGACGGCGCGCGCGCTCGACATGCCGCGCTCCAATCTCTACAAGAAGATCGAGCGCTACCGGCTGACCCGCGAGACGGCCGCGTGACCGCCGACCGAGGAGCCTAACGATGGCCGAGCGCGACTGGACGAAGGAGCTGTCGAAGATCGACCGCCAGCTGGAGTCGATCTCCGACGAAGCGCTGTTCCCCACGAAGGGCGGCCCAGCCAAGGGTCCCGCGGCGGCGGCGCGCGTGGAGAATCTCGAGAAGCAGCGCACCACGAGCACGTTCGGCGTCTTTCTGCGATTGCTGCTCTCGGTGGCGCTGGGGGTAGGTATCTACTTCTGGCCTTACGACGCGCGGTGTGGCTTCGGTCTGGCTGGCTATCTCGCGGCAGTCGGAGTGGTGACCGCAAGCGGCA
>JAJKIR010000215.1 GCA_021154325.1 Gemmatimonas sp. | reverse complement strand
CTGACAGCTCGCTGCCGAGGTCTCGATTCTGGACTCGCCCTACCGGGTGAGATGCCAGCCTGGTGCAGAGAGAGAGCCCGATCTCAGGACTGAGATCTGAGCTCTCAGTCTCCAGATCCCGGTAAGAGTTGCCCTCCTACCGATAATCGACCTCGAAGTCGTAGAACCCATACCCACCCTGCGGATCGCGCACCCGAATGACTGCCGTGTATCCGTTATACGCCGTCGGCTGCTGGGCGACGTAGACGGTGCCGCGGCCCTGGTGCTGCGCGATCACGAGCTGCGCGTCGCGCCGTGGGAGACCGCCCCCGATCACGGAGCTTCGTGCGTCGCGAGTGGCGCCACCGCTCAGCGCACGCTCATCGACGCGACGTCCGGAGAGCCGGATCTCGACGTCGCTGTCGACACTTCCTGACCAGCGGAGCGCCGCGCCGCTGCCGTTGTTGTTCCAGCCACCATTGGAACGATCGCGCGGATCGATCCGCCCGCGATCGTCATCGTCGTCGCCATCGCGACCCCACCGACCGTTTCCGTTGTTGCCGTTATTGTCGCGCCCGTAGCCGCCGCGGTTGTCGCCGCGGTTATCGCCGCGGTTGTCGCCATAGCGCGACTCCCAGTACGCCGACAGCTGATATCGATCGGAGCCGCTGCTGCGGTCGCGCACCCGTACGATCGTCGTGTAGTTGTTCCATGACGCGGGCTGCTGGATGACGGAGACGTCGCCGCGTCCATCCTGCGTCTGCACGCGCACATAGCCGTCGTTTCGCGGCAGCATCGATTCGACGCGCACGCGGCTCCGGCCGCCGTCGCCGGAATTGCTCCAGACGTCGCGGCCGCGCATCGAGATCTGCACCTCGCGATCGACGCGTCCGGTCCAGGTGAAGAGACTCCGATTCTGCGCGAGGAGGGCCGGGGCGGCCACGGCGAGAAGCGGAATGGCGAAGGAGAAGGTGCGAAGCGTCGAACGAATCATTGTCATATGCGCCTCCTGCTGGAGCGCGTTGGTCGTGAGGCTGGCGCCGACTGACGCCACTTTCACAAACGTGAAAAGCAACGGCCGCGCCGCGCCCCAAAGCCGCACAGTCACAGCGCCTCACCGCTCGTCATCGTCATGCAACTCGCGGCGTTGCTTGCGCTTCTCGACGGGCGCGGGCGAGTTGGCCGAGGACTGGAGCTTCTCCCGACGTCCACACTCCTGGACAACTCGACGTCACCGGCTTCGTACGCACGGCGCCCGCGAGCGAGTCGTACGCGAGTCTTGCGGAGTACCGGTCCAGCGATATCATAGACATCGTCTCACATATCGAGGCGACGATGCTCGGCGAATTCGAGCAGCTGGTGCTCCTGGCGGTGCTGCGTGCTGGTGATGACGCGTATGGCGTCACCATCCGTGGTGCGATCGTGCGCGAGTCGCGGCGAGACGTGAGCCTCGCCGCGGTTTACAAAACGCTCAACCGCCTCGAGGAGAAGGGACTCGTCCTTGCGCATGTCGGCGAGCCGACGCCGGAGCGCGGTGGTCGACGCAAGCGCTACTACGCGCTGACGGCACCGGGCCGCCGCTCGCTGCGCCAGTCCGTGCAGGTGCTCCAGCGAATGGCGCGCGGTCTCGACCTCGGTCTCGAAACGATATGACCCGCCGTCCCTTGTTGCCGCCGCCACGACTTGCTCTCTGGCTGCTGCGCGTGGCCCTGCCGGCGAGCGAGCGCGAGCCGCTCATCGGCGATCTCGTCGAGGAGTTGGCGACGACTGCCGCCGACCGCGGCGAGGCCAGCGCGCGGCGCTGGTTCTGGCGTCAGAGCGCGATCGCCATCCTCACCCTGCGGCGCGGCCGTCGCCGTGCGCCGCTCCTTCATCCCACCGGAGATCCACCGATGCTCCGCTTTCTCGCCGATCTGCGGCATGGCGTTCGCCTCCTGCGGCGCGCGCCTGCGTTCACGCTGCTCTCCGTGCTCACGCTCGCGTTAGGCGTCGGTGCGACCACGGCGATCTTCAGCGTCGCCGATCCCGTTCTCTTCCGGCCGCTGCCATATCCAGCTCCCGAGCGGATCGTGATCGTCGGCGAGCGCGACGCGGACGGTACTATGAGCAATGTCGGCTTCCTCACCTATCGCGACCTGGCGCGCGATGCGCGGACGCTGGACCGCGCGGCGGCAGCCGGGGGCTGGGAGGTCACGCTCGACGGCCATGGCGCGCCAGAGCGCGTCTCCGGCCAGCGTGTTTCGGCGAGCTTCTTCTCGGTGCTCGGCGTGCGGCCCTCGTTAGGGAGAGACTTCAACGCGGCGGAAGACACCCCAGGCACCAACCAGGTCGTCATTCTGAGTCACGGCCTCTGGGCTCGCCGCTACGGCGGCGACACCGCGCTCGTCGGGTCGACGATCTCGATCAACGGCGCTCCATTTACCCTCGCTGGCGTGCTCCCCGAGTCGTTCGAGAGCGTGATGGCCCCGGGCGCGCAGATCTGGCGCGTGCTCGGCTACGACGAGTCACTCCCGTACGCGTGCCGCACCTGCCGGCACCTTCGCATGGTGGCGCGGACGCGGCCGGGCATCACTCCGGCGGCTGCGGCGACGGAGCTGAGCGCCCTGTCGGCGCGGCTCGTCCACGAGCACCCGAAGGAGTACCCGGCGGCCGGCGCGATCGTCGTCTCGTTAGGTGACGCGGCGACGCGCGGGACGCGGCCCGTCCTCTGGGCGGTGCTCGGGGCGTCGGCGCTGGTGCTCCTCATCGCCGTGGCGAACGTCGCCAACCTGCAGCTGGCGCGCGCGATGCGACGCGAGGAGGAGTTCGCGATCCGGGCCGCGTTAGGCGCTGGCCGCGGACGATTGACGGCGCAGCTCCTCGCCGAAGGGCTGGTCGTCGCCACGATCGGCGGTGTGGTCGGGCTGATCGTGGCGCGCGTGACGCTCGGGGCGCTGATCAGCTGGCTCCCGCCAACGATGCCGCGGCTGTCGGCGATCCATCTCGATCAGGTCGCGCTGGCGGTCGGGGCGGGGATCACCCTCCTGCTCGGCGTCGCGATCGGGCTGGTGCCGGCGCTGCGCGAGCGGCGGAGCGGGCTCTCGGATTCGCTGCGCGGCGGGAAGCGCCTAACGGGCGGCCGTCGGCATCTCGCCCGCGCCGCGCTCGTGGTCAGCGAAGTTGCTCTCGCATTGATGCTTCTCGTTGGCGCGGGCCTGCTCGGCCGGAGCCTCGTCCAGCTGCTCGCGGTCGATCCCGGCTTCGATGTGGGCCACCTGCTGACGCTGCAGGCGCAGGCGACCGGGCCGAAATACGCCGACAGCACCGCGATATTCGCCAACCACGACCAGCTGCGCGACGCGATTCGGCGGCTGCCAGGCGTAGAGCAGGTCGGCACGGCGAGCCAGCTCCCGTTAGGCGGGAATGTGGACATGTATGGCGTGAGCGCGCAGGACAAACCACTCGCCAATCCGGAGCTCGCCCCGTACGCCGACCGCTACACCGTGTCACCGGAGTTTCTGTCGACGATGGGGATCGCGATTCGGCGAGGGCGCGCCTTCACCGCCGCCGACAACAGCGATGCGGCGCCAAACGTCGTGATCGTGAGCGCGGGACTCGCCTCGCGGATCTGGCCCGGCGAGGATCCGATTGGAAAGCGCATCCACGTCGGCGGACCGTCGGGTGTCTGGCGCACCGTTGTTGGCGTCGTCGCCAACATTCACCACCGAGCGCTCGACGCCACGGAATCGAGCCAGGCATACATCCCGGAGCGCCAGTGGCCGTACGCGGATAACATCGTCGCGGTCGTCGTCCGCACCCACGGCGATCCGAGCACGCTCGCTCGCGCGGTGCGAGCGGCGGCACAGGCGGTGGATCCGGCGCAGCCGGTGACCGCCCTCGCGACCATGCATCAGGTGGTCGCGTCATCGACCGCGCAGCGGCGGCTGGCGCTCCTGCTTTTCGGCGCCTTTGCGCTCGTCGCGCTGGTTCTCGCAGTCGCGGGCATTTACGGCGTGCTCGCCGGCGCAGTGGCTGAGCGCACGCGTGAGATCGGCGTGCGAAGCGCCCTCGGCGCGACGCCGGGCGCGATCCTCGGGATGGTGCTGCTGCAGGGTGTCCGGCTGGCGGGGCTGGGTCTCGTGATCGGCCTCGCCGGCGCCTTGTTGCTGGGACGATTTCTCCAGAGTCTCCTCTTCGGCGTGGGGAGCGCCGATCCGCTGACGCTGCTGGGCGTCGCGGCGCTGCTCGCGACGGTCGCGATCGCGGCATGTCTTCTGCCCGCGATGCGCGCGGTCGGCATCGATCCGATGTCCGCGTTGCGGGCCGACTGAGACGAACGATGCGAGGGCGACGGGATGGAGAAAGTGGAAGTGGGGGCGCGCGACGGCGCGTGCGTGGCGCTCTGCAGCCACGGCGCGCACGTCACGTCGTGGAAGCCGGCGAGTGGCGAGGAGCGGCTCTATCTCAGCAGCCGCTCCGCGTTCGCGCCTAACGCGGCGATCCGCGGCGGTGTGCCGATCATCTTCCCCCAATTCGCGTCGATGGGGCCGCTCCCGAAGCACGGCTTCGCCCGCGTGCGGGAGTGGGAGCTGTTGCGCGCGGGCCGCACGAGCAAGGGGAAGGGAGAGGCGCAGCTCCGCCTAACGCCAAGCGATGAGACGCGGGCGATCTGGAACCACGCGTTCGAGGCGACCTACGTAGTCACGGTCGGAGGCATGTCGCTCTCACTCGCGCTCTCCGTGCTCAACGAGGACGCCGCGCCGATCCAGTTCACCGCCGCGTTGCACACGTATCTGCTCGTCGACGATGTGCGCGGCGCCTCGGTCCGCGGTCTCGAGGGGGTGAGCTATCGCGATGCCGCGGCCGGCGGCGCCGAGGGCCGGCAGGTAGAGAAAGAGCTCGAGGCAAGCCGAGTCGGCGCTGAGTTGGATCGGATCTACTTCGGTGTGGGTGCTCCGCTGGAGGTTCGGGACGCGCTCCGCCGCACGCGTGTCGCGATGACTGGCTTCACCGACGTCGTCGTCTGGAATCCCGGCGAAGAGCGCGCCGCGGCGCTGGCCGATCTCGAGCCGGGTGGGTGGCTCCGCATGCTCTGCGTCGAAGCAGCCGCAATCGGGACCCCGGTGCGCCTCGAGCCTGGAGAGCGGTGGACGGGTCAGCAGACCCTCACGGCGCTCTGACGCGCGGCGCGGGCCAGCATCTCGACCGAAGAGCAGGCGATCGCGGCGGCGTACAGTGGCCAAAGGTAGAGATCTCGACCGAAGAGCAGTCGATCGGGGGTGCACGGCGGCTTCATGCCAAATTTGGAATGTCAGCCACGATGCACGGGCGGCGGTTCGATGCGCGCATTCCAAATTTGGCATGGTGCCGCCTAGCACCCCCGATCGACTGCTCGTGCATGGCGCCGGGAGCCCTCCCTACCTAGCACCTAGCACCTAGCACCTAGCACCTAGCACCACCACCATTCACCAACCCCAACCCCCAACCAATGTCCATCGATCGTCGCGATTTTGTCGGGCGCCTCGCCACTGGGGCGCTGCTCGCGGGCGTGCCGTTCCCCATCGACGCGTCCGTGCGCGCGCTCTCGCAGATACCGGCCGAGCCCTCCGAGGAATGGGATATAAGCTGGGTCAAGCGCGTCACGGGGAAGTACCGCGCCGTCTTCGACGTGCCGGAGATCGACAGCGGCTATGGCGTCTGGCGCGCCTCCATCTGGGCGCGACAGTACCAGGAGGTGCTCGGCGCCAAGCCTAACGAGCTGTCCGCGGTGGTGGTGCTGCGGCACAACGGCATCCAGCTCGCGATGCAGCAGGCGTACTGGGACAAGTACGGGATCGGGAAGGAGAAGAACGTCATGCACCCCGTCACGCAGCAGGGGACGGACCGGAACCCGGCGCTGCTCGCGTCGTCGCGCGGAGAGGTCCCGGCGATGTTCGACGATGCCGCCCTCGACCGATTCATCAGCCGCGGCGGGATCGCGCTCGCGTGCAATCTCGCGCTCCAGGACGTGGTGGAGGCGATTCAGAAAAAGGAGAACAGCAGCGCGGATGATGCGCGGAAGCAGGCGATCGCGTCCCTCGTGCCGGGCGTCATCCTGCAACCCTCCGGCGTCTTCGCCGCGCTGCACGCGCAGGATGCGGGTTGCAAGTATCTACGAGCGAGCTGAGAGTACCCCTGCCCCTGAGCCCGCCTGGGTTGTGCGATGAATCACGGACTCGTTGTTTGCGCTAGAATAGGCTTCCCGGCTGGATCATGACGGACATTGGACGCAGTCGCAGACTCTGGCGCCGGGGATTCTTCATCCTGCTCGGCGTGTCGGTCGTGGTGATCGGGATTCTCACGATCGCCCGATCGGATCGGAAGGTGAGCTACGCGCGCGAGAGTGACGACGCCGCGGGGCAGAACCTGGAGATCGTCGCGCGCGTGCTCGTTGCGCAGCAGCCGCCGGCCACGCGGTCGAGTGTGCTCAAGTCGCTGCGCCACGACAATCCACGCGCGCGCATCCTCGCGACCGACAGCACCGTGACCATCGGGAACCTCACCTTCTATTTCGCGAAGGGCGGCCGCCTCGACCGCGTCTCGTCCGGCAAATAGCTGGCGCCAAACGAGGAAAAGGGAACGGCTCCGACGCGGAGCCGTTCCCTTTCGCTTTTCGCAGCTAGCTCGGGCTACTTCTTCTTGGCCGGCGTCGCCGCGTCGCGGAAGACCATCGTCTTGCCCTCGTAGCCGAACTTCACGTTCGCGCTCTGCTCGACGCCCTTGATCGCCTCGTTCGGCGAGTCCAGCGATGCCTGCAGCGACACCGGCCGATCGAGGAGCGGAAGGTCGAGGACCTTGATGTCGACGCCATACCAGCGTTTGAGAGCCGGCAAGACGTCGCGCAGCGAGCGATTGGCGATGGTGAGCGTCTTGTCGTTCCAGCTCGTCGCCTCCTGCAGCTCGGGCGCGGTTGGCTCGCGCATTCTGGAATTCTTCACGAAGACCGCCTGGCCCGCGCCGATGGTCCGCGTGCTGTCACCCACTTTTACCGTCGCAGTGCCTTCCTTGAGCGCGACGACGACGGAGCTCTCCGCCGGGAAGTTGCGCACCGTCAGCACCGTTCCGGTGACGCGTGTCTGCGTGTTCGCCGCACGCACCTCGAACGGCTTGCTCTTTCCGGGCGTCACGGTGAAGGTGGCTTCGCCCTCGAGCTTCACGGCGCGCATCAGCTCCCCGAATCGCTTCGGAACGATCAGCTTCGATTCCGGAGCGAGCATCACCCGTGTGCCGTCGTCGAGCGTCACGATCGCGAGCTGCTGGTTCGCCGCCACGTGCGTACGGGCGTCGG
Source organism: Gemmatimonas sp. (assembly GCA_021154325.1). GTDB lineage: Bacteria > Gemmatimonadota > Gemmatimonadetes > Gemmatimonadales > Gemmatimonadaceae > AG2. The sequence goes on along the minus strand of JAJKIR010000215.1, from coordinate 11,691 downwards.
GAGAGTTGAGCGCCCCCTGTACGGCACCTTCGTCGCCGAGCCGGTCGACGTAGTAGATGCCGGCCGCGACGACCACCGCCGCGACGACGCCGATGGTGATCGGCACCTTCCACGAGCGCTTCCTCGCCATGTCCGCGACGTGTCCCGCGGTATCGTGACGAAGGACGGCCGCGACCTCCTGGGCTACATCGGTCCTTCTCTCCTCGGGGACGAGATGGAGCGTGTGCGACAGATGCGTCCACGACTGGTCGACGTCGATCCGTGTTACGTGCGCGGTGGTCGTCTTCGGCGCGCCGTGGGTGTCGTGGCGATGCAGACTCGCACGCTTGCTCTTCTCGCGAGCGACGCCATGCCGCACCTCCTCGTGGAGGAAGGCGTCGAGGTCCTGTGGCGTGAGAATTCGCTCACGTTCCTCCCACGCATGACGGAAGGCTCCTTCCACCGCGCGCGTCGCCGCTGCTGGCGATGCGTCGTCGAGCTGCGATTTGGCTTCGGTCGCGAGCTCGTCGAAGTGCGACCGGAAGTACCGCTCCAGAGACTGCGGGTCGCTGAGGGGCGTGCCAGGTGCGGGCGGCAAGTCGGACCCCGTCGGCGGAGACGTAGCAGGCATGAACAACCTCCGATGACGAATGGGACGTCTGAGTATGCGCACTTCCGGTCCGGACGGCTAGAAGGGCTTCCTCGGACGGCACTGTGGTGGTTGACAGAAGCCTCGGCAGGCGGATACCTCACGGGGCGCAACGCTAGCCAGAGCATCAGCGCAAAGCCTGCACATTCGACCCAAATGCCTGACGAGACCGCCGTTCGCAAGCAGATTGCCCGAACTCTGGATTGGGAGGACGCCCACGCCGGCTTCGATGGCGCCGTCGAGGGGCTCGCGCCCGAGCTCCGGGGCAAGGCCCCGCCCGGGCTGCCCTACTCTCCATGGCAGCTGGTGGAGCACATCCGCCGCACGCAGGCTGACATCCTCGAGTTCTGCCAGCCCAAGGGCTACCAGGAAAAGGAGTGGCCCAAGGACTATTGGCCGGACGGAGCATCGCCTCCCTCGCCCAAGGCCTGGGACGAGTCGATCGCGGCTGTGCGGCGGGACCAGAAGGCGCTCGCTGCCCTCACGGTAGACGGAAAGATCGATCTCACCGCTCCGGTGCCCAGCGGCACGGGTCAGACCTACCTGCGCGAAATTCTGCTCGTCGCCGACCACACCGCATACCACGTGGGCGAGCTGATTGTCGTGAGGCGATTGTTGGGGGCGTGGAAGTAACGCGACGTGGCGTGTGGGACGCGGGCGCGATCCTGCACCACACGCCGGCGTTGAGCCTGGCCGACGCCGAGCGCGTCGCGCGTGAGCATTACCGGCGGCGGGGCAGAGCCATCGCACTCACGAGCGAGCGCGATCAGAACTTTCTCATCAACGACGCCGACCACGGTGCGATCGTGCTCAAGATCGCGAACGCGCTCGAGGAGCGCACGCTCCTCGAGGCGCAGCAGCAGGCGATGGAACGACTGGCGCAGCGCGGCGTGCCGGTGCCGCGGGTCGTTCCGTCCGCCAGTGGTGAGCCTCTCATCGAGACGACGTCGGCAGACGGGGTACGACATCTCACCTGGGCGGTGACGCCGCTACCAGGCGTGCTGCTCGCCGACGTCGGCTTTCGTCCGCCGGAATTGCTCGAGCAGCTCGGCGTCGCTGTCGGCAGAATGACGTCGGCGCTTCACGGATTCACCCATCCCGCGCTCGATCGATCCTTCGTGTGGGACCTGACGAGCGCCGTCGGTCGCGTGGTCGCGGCACGGGCTGCAGTCGACGACGAGGGATTCGGTGTCGCCATCGATGCGATCGTCGAGCGCGTTCACGAACACGTGCTGCCCCGTGCGCGCGAGCTTCCGCGCGCCGCGATCCACAACGATCTCAACGACCACAACATCCTCGTCGGCGCGTCGAGCCCGGTGGCGGCACGCCTGACGAGGGTCGATCAGGTCACCGGCATCATCGACTTCGGCGACATGCTCTACGGCTGGCGCGTCGCAGATCTCGCGATCGCGATCGCGTACGTGCTGCTGGACGCGCCGGATCCCCTCGCGGTGCTCGCATCGCTCGTGCGCGGAGCCGCGCGCGAGTGCGCGTACGAGGGCGCCGAGCTCGATGCCGTCTTCGCCCTCGCAGGCCTGCGCCTCGCGCTCAGTGCTGCCGTCGCCGTGGAGCAGCAGCGGTCGCGTCCCGACAATGCGTACCTGAGCGTGAGTCAGGCGGCGATTCGTCGCACGCTACCAATGCTCGCCGCGACACCTCACGCGCTCGCGTCAGCGGTCGCGCGCGAAGCGGCGGGGCGCGAGCCGGTGGCGCACAGCACGCGAGTGCGCGCATGGCTCGCCGCGCGCACAGAGACGTTTGCGCCAGTCCTCGACGTCGATCTCCGCAGTGCGCCTAGCGTGGTGCTCGATCTCAGCGTCGCGAGTCCCCTCGTGAGCGGCGATCCTGACGAGAACGCCGAGCCGCGGCTCACGCCTCGAATAGACGCCGCGATGCGGGAGGCAGGTGTGGACGTCGCGATCGGCCGCTACGACGAGCCACGTTTGTTGTATACCGCGCCGTTCTTCGGCGGCAGTGATCCCGCGAGCGAACGCCGCACGATCCACATCGGTCTCGATCTCTTTGCGCCGGCAGGGACGCCGGTGCACGCGCCGCTCGACGGAGTTGTCAACGCCTTCGCGGACAACGCGGTGCCGCAGGATTACGGTCCGGTGATCATCCTCCGCCACGAGATGAATGACGGCGACGCGTTCTACACGCTCTACGGCCATCTGAGCCACGCATCATTGAGCGGTCTCACCGTGGGCCGCCGCATCGCGCGCGGCGAGCGCTTCGCCACGCTCGGCGCGCCTAACGAGAACGTCGGCTGGACGCCGCACCTGCATCTCCAGATCGTCACCGATCTGCTGGGGCTCGGCACCGACTTTCCCGGTGTGGCGCCGGCGAGTCAGCGCGCTGTATGGCGAAGCCTCTCGCCCGATCCGAATCTTCTCGTCGGTGTACCGGCTCACCGGTTCCCTCCGACCGAGCCTGATGACGCGATGACACTGGCGACTCGGCGCGCCCGCTTCGGCGGCAATCTGAGCATCGCGTATCGCGCACCGGTGCGCGTCGAGCGCGGATGGATGCAGTACCTCTACGATCACGTGGGGCGCCGCTTCCTCGACGCGTACAACAACGTGCCGCACGTCGGCCACTCCCATCCACGCGTCGTACGAGCCGGGCAGGCACAGATGGCGGTGCTCAACACGAACACGCGCTACCCGAGCGATCTCGCCAACACGTACGCCGAGCGGTTGACGTCGACGCTGCCGGGAGCGTTGCGGGACGGCGTGGTCTATCTCGTCAACTCGGCGAGCGAGGCGAACGAGCTGGCGCTCCGGCTCGCGCGCGCCCACACGCGGCGCCGCGACATGATTGTCCTCGAGAGCGCGTATCACGGCAATACGACTTCGCTCATCGACATCAGCCCGTACAAACACGACGGCCCAGGCGGCGAAGGTGCGCCGGACTGGGTGCACGTCGCGCCGCTCGCCGACGATTATCGCGGTCCGTACAAGCGCCGCGACCCAGAGGCGGGCGCAAAGTACGCGCGCCAGGTCGGCGACGTCGTCAGGCAGATCATTGGGCTCGGACGTGGCGTCGCGGGATTCATCGCCGAAACGTGCCCGAGTGTCGGCGGTCAGATCGTCTTCCCGCCGGGCTATCTCGCGGCGGTCTATGACGTCGTGCGCGCCGCGGGCGGCGTCTGCATCGCGGACGAGGTGCAGACGGGCCTGGGCCGGATCGGGACGCACTTCTGGGCGTTCGAGGCGCAGGCAGTCGTCCCCGACATCGTGGTGATGGGCAAGCCGTTAGGCAACGGACACCCGCTTGCCGCCGTCGTCGCGTGTCGCGAGATCGCCGAGTCGTTCGCGAACGGGATGGAGTACTTCTCGACGTTCGGTGGGAACCAGGTCTCGTGCGCGATCGGCATCGCGGTGCTCGACGTCCTTCACGATGAGGATCTCCAGGAGAAGGCACGCGCCACCGGCGAGCGCATGCTCGCTGCCCTGCGGCCGTTCGTCGAGAGGCACGAGCTCGTGGGTGACGTGCGTGGTTCCGGCCTCTTTCTCGGCGTCGAGCTCGTGCGCGATCGGGGCACCCTCGAGCCGGCGGATGCGGAGGCGTCCTACGTCGTCAATCGCATGCGTGAGGAGGGAATCCTCCTCGGCACCGACGGTCCGTATCACAACGTCGTGAAGATCCGTCCGCCGATGCCGTTCGACGATGCCGACGCCGATCGGCTCGTCGAGACTCTGGATCGCGTCCTCCTGGAAGGCGTATCGTAGAACAGTTCTCGACGCGAGGAAACGGTCCGGCCCGATTATCGCAAATTGGGATTCAGGAGACAGGGAACCGCTGCGGTGCGCCGCGGTACGTGACTGTGGCGCGGCTGCAACCCTGTCGCGTCGACCGCTGTCGATTTAGATGTGAGGGAGATGTCACACACCATTGTGGCCCGCCGATGCCGGCGCGGCCTCGAGCGATTCACACTGCTCGCTGCCACCGCGCTCGTGGCGGTGGCCGCGCGCACGAGCGACGTACGCGCGCAGCCCACGCCGCCGCCGCTCGAGCGCGAATTCCGAGCGGCATGGATCTCACCGACGGAAGCCGGGGATTGGCCATCGCGGCCCGGGCTGAGCGTCGATGAGCAGAAGGCGGAGCTGACCACCGTCCTCGACGCAGCGCAGGCGGACGGGCTCAACGCGGTGCTCCTTCACGTCCGCACCGCCGCGGACGCCTTCTATCCCACGCAGCGCGCCCCTTGGTCGCGCTACCTCACCGGCCGCGACGGCGCGTCGTTAGGCAGCTATGCCGGCTACGATCCCGTCGCGCTCGCCATCGGCGAGGCTCACGCGCGCGGGCTGCAGCTCCACGTCTGGTTCAATCCCTTCCGCGCGATGCCGCCGGACGACCTTGGCAAGGCGGCGGCGGGGCACGTCACGCGGACGCATCCGGAGTGGGTGCGGCATTACGGGAAGTCGACCTGGATCGACCCAGGAATCCCCGCCGCGCGGCGCGCGGTGCTCGACGCGATTCTCGAGGTCGTCGATCGCTACGACATCGATGGCGTCCACCTCGACGACTACTTCTACCCGTACCTCGAGGAAGCGACGATCACCCGAAGGGTCGGCAAGGGCAAGCATCGGCGGCGCATAACGAGACGCGTGACGCTGGCCTTTCCCGACGACGCGTCGTGGAAGAGGTACGGCGCGGCGAAAGGGTGGACGGACCGCGCCGCCTGGCGTCGCGCGAACGTCGATGACTTCGTGGCGACGCTGTATCGCGAGGTGAAGGCGCGGAAGCGCTGGGTGCTGGTCGGCATCAGCCCCTTCGGGATCTGGCGTCCCGGGTATCCGCAGGGCATCACGGGGCTCGACTCCTACTCCGAAGTCTTCGCGGACACGCGAAAGTGGCTGCACGAGGGGTGGCTGGATTATCTCGCGCCGCAGCTCTACTGGCCGTTGGACAACTACCAGCAGCGGTTCACGCGCCTCGACGCCTGGTGGCGGAGCGAGAACGCGCTCGGCCGGCATCTCTGGCCGGGGCTGTTCACGATGCGCGTCGCGTCGCGGAACGATCCCTGGCCGGCGAGCGAGATAGCGCACGAGGTGGACGCGCTCCGCGACGCTCGCCGCGGCACGAGTGAATCGTTAGGCCACGTCCACTTCCGGATGGGAACGCTGCTCACGGCGGTCGAGGGCGATACGATGCCGTTCGGCGCCGAGCTCCGGACGACCGAGTACGCCACGCCCGCGGTGCCGCCGGCGAGTCCGTGGTTGGGCGACGCCGCGCCGGCGATGCCGCGGCTCCTCGTTCCGGGTGATGGGGTGCAGCAGGGTGCCTCAGGCGACGGCGCGCCGAGCCTGGCGAGCAACGCCCTCATCTCGGTTGCGCCTGGCGACACGGTGGCGGTGCGGTGGTGGGTGGTGCAGACGTTAGGCATCGATGGCCGCTGGACGCAGCGCGTCGCCCCGGCGATGACAGGGGCCTTCGCGGTCATGCCGAGCGATGTCGTGGGCGCGGAGTGGATCGCCGTGACAGGAATCAGCCGCACCGGCATCGCGAGCCCGGCGGCGTTGTGGAAGGTGGAGCACTGATCGCTCGGTGTCTTCGCGCCGCGGCTGGTACAGCGCCGGGCGCGGACTCACGCGGAGAATGGCTACGGACACTCGCGGACCGAGGTGGGAGAGATCTGTGCGCGAGGGCCTGAAGAGCAAGGGAGAACGGATTTTACGGACCGCGTGCTGGCGATGACGACCTGGAGGTGGAGCATCAGGCTTGTCGCGCTTCGACTGGCGCGTCGCTCGTGGTGGAGTTAGGAATCGCGTGCCGCACCGCCGGTGCGACAACCGTGCCGAGGAGCTCGATCGCGTGCATCACTCGATCGTGCGGCATCGAGCCGACGGTGAGCTGGGCCATGAACCGCTCGTTGCCGAACAGCTCGTGCTCATGGAGCATCTTGTCGATGACCTCCTGCGGACTCCCGACGAGGAGCGAGCCGCGCGGCGAGCGCAGCACCTCGTACTGCCCGCGCGTTGTCGGCGGCCAACCGCGCTCACGGCCGATGCGCGACATCACGTCCGCATACGAGGGCCAGAACTCGTCCGCTGCCTGACGAGAGTCGTCGGCGATCCAGACGTGTGAGTTGATGCTCACGGGCAGCGTCGCCTCGTCGCGTCCGGCGCGGCGCACGCTCTCGCGATAGAGTGTGATCAGCGGGACGAATCGCTCCGGCGCGCCGCCGATGATCGCGAGGGCCATTGGCAAGCCGAGCGTTGCCGCCCGCACCACGCTCGCCGGCGTGCCGCCGACGGCGACCCAGATGGGGATCTCCCGCTGGAACGGCCGTGGATAGACGCCGAGGTCGTCGAGCGCGGGCCGGTGCTTGCCGTGCCAGGTGACGCGCTCGCTCTCCCGCAGTTTCAGCAACAGGTCGAGCTTCTCGGCGAAGAGCTCGTCATAGTCGCCGAGGTCGTAGCCGAAGAGTGGAAAGGACTCGATGAACGAGCCGCGCCCCGCCATGATCTCTGCCCGCCCCTCGGAGAGCAGGTCGACAGTTGCGAAGTCCTGAAACACGCGCACGGGATCATCCGAGCTGAGCACGGTAACCGCACTCGTGAGGCGGATGCGCTTCGTGCGCATCGCGGCCGCTGCGAGAACGACGGCGGGCGACGACACGGCGAACTCCGGCCGATGGTGCTCGCCAACGCCGTACACGTCGAGCCCGACCTGATCGGCGAGCTCGATCTCCTCCATGAGGTCGCGGAGTCGCTGCGCCGAGCTGATGATCTGGCCGGTGAGCGGGTCCGCGGTCGTCTCCGCGAAGGTGTAGATGCCGATCTCCAATGCGAGCTCCGTCCGTGACTGGGGAAAGATCACTGCCAGTCAAGGCGGTCCGCCTGTCATCCTTAGTCGCGAAGCGACGAAGGATCTACTCGACTTCCAGTAGATCCTTCGCTGCGCTCAGGATGACAAGGCGAGCCCGCTCTCAGTCGATAAAACGCGACCTCTGTTCGGGCGTTGGGAGGAGGCAGGCGTCGGCGGCGAGCTCGTGGCGGTGGCGGGCGATCCAGTCGTAGACCGCGTCGCGGATGGAACCGGGCACGAGCGCGCCTAACGACCCGAGCAGAGCCCAGAGGCCGCCGAGGTAACGCGCGACGCGGAGGGCGCCGCGGGAGCGCCAGAGGAGCTGTTCTGGATGCGATGCCGTGGGCGGCTCGTACCAGAGCACGGAGTCGATCGTCGCGAGCTCCGGGTGACGCCCACGGAGCTCGGTGCCTAACGGGCCTTCGAGTCGCGCGAAGCGCAGCGTGCCGCCGGGCCGCTCGTGCTGCAACACGAACTGCACCGAGCGCGCGCAGAAGCCGCACGTCCCGTCATAGAGCAAAACGGGACCGCCACCGATGCCGGGGGCGCTCGCGTCAGCGGTTGAGCGGGAACTCGTTGATCCAGTGATAGCCACGGCTCACCAGCAGGAACTTTGACTCGTCGAGACGATGAAGGCGCACGTGGAGCGAGTCTCCTTTGACGATACCGTCGAGCCGTAGCGAGTCGTTGCGCGCTCCGCCGCGTGCGTATGCGAGCGGGAGCTTGAACGACGAATCGCGACGGGACGACAGCACCAGCGTGTGCTTCACCGTGTCCGCCGTGACGCGATACCCGCGCGTCGAATCGTTCAGGAGCCGCACCGACGCTCCGCCGGGGTAGCTGAAGACGAGCCGACGCCAGCGCACCGAGTCGCCGACGAGCGCGGGCAATGCCTCGTGCCCACGCACGAAGGAATCTACTTCCCAGATGCCATAGAGCGGCGGGCGTTCGGCGATCTGGCGACGGAATGACTGGGAGGTCCAGAGCGGCGCGAGCACGCCCGCGAGAACGAAACACGTCTTGGCCACGGCACCCGCCATGCGCATCCGCCGCGTCGCGAATGCGGCGCCGAGGTCGGCCGCCGTCATCCCGCGATTCATGACGCACGCGCCGACGAGGCGTCGCGCATCGGGCGCGACGAGAAAGACGGCCATCAACAGCAGGTGCGACGAGTAGAGCTTCACCGGCACGTCGAAGGCGAAGTTGATGACGACGACGTTGCTCAGCACCGCGATTCCGAGGAGAGCGCCGAGCATCACCGTTCGCCGGAAGAAGAGCAGAATTCCGCTCGTCATCTCGGCGAGACCGGCGAAGAGATTGTATGCGTACGAGATCCCCATCCACGACCAGACGACACCCATGGGCGAGAACTCACCGAATGGTTCAACCATCCGGTCGAGCGCGGGATAGGGGAACTGCGTCTGGATGACCTTGAACGCGCCGTACGAGAGCAGCGCGTAGGCGAGCACGTACCGGACGTAGACGCGAAGGCCGAACGCGAGCCGCGGATGCGACGTCGTGCGCCGGTCCAATAGCGACCAGACGAGCGTTGCTGCCGCCGAAAGAAGCGCGAAGACGAGAACCAGCACGTAATCGTACGTCGTATCGCCGCTTCCATTGCTGAAGACGGTGATCGGCTTCGCGAGGTGCAGCACGTGCGCGGCAAACGAAGGAACGACGAGGTGCCAGAGCTTGTCGTACCACGCCTTCATCGGATCGGTGAGCGGGAGCCCACCGATGGGGAAGGGGAAATTGTAGAGTACGAGATAAGCAAATACGAAACGAAAGCCGAGTCGTGTCGCGATGGTCCACGCGGGCGTGGTCGCGGCACCGGGCGTATAGATGCTCGGCGCGCCCCGTGGGAGGGTCGAATCGAATGGTGCCTGACGAGTGCGATCGAACGCGGGGGTGCGCACGTGTGCCTCCCGACTGGACAAAGGCACACAATGATACGGCCCGGGTGCGCGATGCGCATCCCGGGCCCCGACCGTCCCGCGACAACTGTTACGAGTGGAGGTGCTTCACCTTGACGTCGGCACGCATCCAGGGATGGATGCAGCACTGGAAGTGCTGGATCTCATCGGTGTTCAGCTCCGCGGTGTAGAGCGCCCCGGGGGCAACGAAGTCGTCGGCCTCGAGCGTCTTGCACTCGGGAGCCTCGGTCGTGTTGCCCGTGAGATCGTTCAGCAGCGGAAGAATGCCGCCACCGAACTGGGCGACGCGCGTGAAGGTGTGCACCTCGCCGCCCACGTTCAGCGCGAAGACGTTCTCGCCGGCATTCAACTCCACGTTCTTCGGTCCGAAGCGCCATTGCGCCGCGTTCTGCGTCTGCGTCAGCTCGGCGATGAACCGATCGAACGGGACGTGGCCCTGCTTGATGCAGATCGTGGGATCGTTGAAGACGGCGTTGAACGTCGCGGGATCACAGGAATCGTACATGCGGAGCGTGTGCGCATCGTCCGCCTGGCGATCGGCGCTCGCAAGCCTGCTCGCGAATGGCGCAACTGCAGGAGCGGTGGGTGGAGTAGCGGAATCCGAACAGGCCACCGCGACGAGCGCGAGGGCCGAAAAGCACACAGCGGTGAAACGCATGAAAGCCTCCATGGGGTAGGATTCGAACGTCGTGCCCCTTGAACGTGAATTCCGCGCCGAACGGGACACCGGCTCGACGAGCGGCAACTGGACCGCGGCGTGGCTGAGGGCGACCTTTGCACCGTGTCCGCCACTCACCGCCGCCCACGCTTTCGCCTCGCCAAGGCGTACCGCGTCACCTTTCGCGTCCTCGCGAGCTATCTCGCCCTGCGGCTGCGACGGCCTTTCCTCACGACGGACGGTTATCGGCGACGGCTGATGGACCGGCACCGCGTGAACGCGCGAGGCGTCGAGCGGGCGATTCTCGAGCTCGATGGCCTGTTCATCAAAGTCGGCCAGCTGATTAGCATTCTCGCAAACTTCCTTCCCGAGGAATTCCGGCGAGAGCTCGAAGGGCTGCAGGATTCAATTCCGGCGCGCCCCGTGGAGGAGATCGTCGAGCGGATCGAGCGCGAGTTCGGGCGCGGGCCAGAGGCGCTGTTCGCCTCCTGGAACCCCGAGCCGATGGCGAGCGCGTCGCTCGCGCAGGTGCACGAGGCGCAACTTCACGATGGCCGCCGCGTCGCGGTGAAGGTGCAGCACGCCGACATCGACGAGATCGCGCAGCTGGACCTCGCCGCGATCCGCCGCATCCTTGGGATCGTGCAGTTCTTCACGCGCCTCCGCGGGCTCGAATCGTATCACAGCGAGATCAGCGCGATGATCCGCGAGGAGCTCGACTTCCGGAAGGAAGCCGAGCACATCGCGACGATCGGTTCACATTTTGTGAACGATCCGATGGTTGGCTTTCCCGTCGTCGTGCCCGAGCTCTCCACGGAGAAAGTGCTGACGACGGAGCTCGTCGATGCCACGAAGGTGACGGATCTGCTCGAGCTGGAGCGGCGCGGCGTCGACCGACCCGCGCTCGCGCAGCGGATCCTCACGGCGTACTGCCAGATGATCTTCGTCGATGGCGTCTATCACGCCGATCCGCATCCTGGCAACATCCTCGTGCGCGACGATGGAAGCATCGTGTTCGTGGACTTCGGCGCGGTCGGTGAGCTGTCGCGCGACATGAAGGAGGGCATCCCGCAATTTCTCGAGGGCGTGATCAAGCGGGACGCACCGCGAATCGTGAGTGCGTTGCGACAGATGGGCTTCGTCGCCCGCGTCAGCGACGATGGACGTCCTGCCGCGGAAGAGGACGTGGCGGAGCGTGTCATCTCCTATTTCCAGCGCCGCTTCCTCGAGCAGGTGTCGCTCGAGTCGTTCAGTTTAAAAGACGTTCAGGTCGACATCCGTGCAAAGACCGAGATGCTCGCCGACTTCCGCAAGCTCGATATCTCGTTCCGCGAGCTGACGCAGACGTTCCAGGTACCGAAGGACTGGGTGCTGCTCGAGCGAACGGTGCTGCTCCTTCTCGGGCTCTGCACGACGCTGGATCCCGCGATGGCGCCGATGCGCACCATCCAACCCTACCTGCAGGAGTTCGTGCTCGGCGGCGATCAGGATTGGGTGAGTCTCGTGAGGACGGCGGTGAAGGACATGGCGCTCTCGGTGCTGACGCTCCCCGAAGGCGTGAACCGCCTTGTCGCGCGCGCGAACCGCGGCGAGCTCGAGGTGCGCGTCCAGGGACTGCGCGAGAGCGCGGATCTCGTCTACGCGGCCGCGCAGCAGCT
>JAJKIR010000214.1 GCA_021154325.1 Gemmatimonas sp. | reverse complement strand
GCGGCGCAGGCGCTGAACTACTACGGCGGGCGCGGCCCCATCCGCATGTTCCTCGAGCGCGATGGTCAGTACTACCCAACGGACTTCATCATTCGATGAGTTCCTCGAGCGCTGAGAGCTACTCGTCGCCACTCGCGGAACGATACGCGTCGCGTGCGATGCTCGAGCTCTGGTCGCCGAGGGCGCGATACGGCCAATGGCGTCGCCTCTGGCTCGCGTTGGCGGAGGGAGAGCGAGCGCTCGGCATCGCCATTCCGGATGAGGCGATCGAGCAGATGCGCGCCCATCTGGATGACATCGATTTCGCGGCGGTCGCCGGCTACGAGAAGCGGCTGCGCCATGACGTGATGGCGCACATCCACGCGTTTGCGGATGTGGCGCCGGCGGCTCGTTCGTTCATCCATCTCGGCGCCACGAGCGCGTTCGTTACGGACAATGCGGATCTGATCCTCATGCGCCGCGCGCTCGAGCTTCTCCGGGCCAAGATTGTGCGTGTGCTGCGCGCGCTTGCGGCGTTCGCGCGTGAATGGCGCGACGAGCCAACGCTAGGCTCGACCCATCTGCAGCCAGCGCAACCGACGACAGTCGGCAAGCGCGCGACGCTCTGGATGCAGGATCTCGTGATCGATCTCGGCGAGATCGATCACCGCATCGCCACCCTTCCCTGCCGCGGCGTGAAGGGCACCACCGGGACGCAGGCGAGCTTTCTCACGCTGTTCGAGGGTGATCACGAGAAGGTGCGGCGTCTCGACAATGCCGTTGCGCGCGCCATCGGTTTCAAGAGCTCTATACCGGTCTCCGGCCAGACGTACACCCGCAAGCTCGACGCGCAGGTGCTGGCGACTGTCGCCGGGACAGCGGCGAGCGCCGCCAAATTCGCCAGCGATCTGCGCATCCTGCAATCGGCGGGTGAGATCGAGGAGCCGTTCGAGGAGGAACAGGTCGGCTCCTCGGCGATGGCCTATAAGCGCAATCCCATGCGCTGCGAGCGTATCAACTCGCTTGCGCGTTTCGTGCTCAGTCTCGAGCCGAATGCCAATCAGACGCACAGTGTCCAGTATCTCGAGCGCACGCTCGACGACAGCGCGAACCGTCGCCTTGTCATTCCCGAGTCCTTTCTTGCGACGGACGCCATCCTCGTCTTGATGGAGAACGTCGTGTGCGGCCTCGAGGTGCATCCGGCACGTATTCAGCGTCGCTTGGCCGACGAGCTGCCTTTCATGGCAACTGAGGAGCTCATCGTACACGCGGTACGCGCCGGTGGCGACCGCCAGCACGCACACGAGCGCATTCGTCAGGCGAGCATCGCGGCCGCGCGCGCGCTCAAGAATGGCGCCGACCGCAACGACATGCTCGAGCGACTTGCCGATGACCCGGAGTTCGGTGTCTCCATCGACGATATGCGGCGAACGCTCGACCCGCGTCGCTTCGTCGGCCGCGCGCCCGAGCAGGTCGACGAATTCCTGAGCGAGATCGTGGAACCGCTCATCGCCCATCACGACGATCCCAACCTTCGCGAGGAGGTGCGCGTATGACCGCGATCCCTATGAACCCCGCGGCCGAGCTGCCTCTGCGCCACCTCCGGCGTGGCAAGGTGCGCGAGGTCTACGAGGTCGACGCCGAGCGCCTGCTCCTCGTCGCCAGCGACCGCGTCAGCGCGTTCGACGTCGTGATGAACGAACGCATACCGCACAAGGGAGCGGTGCTGACGCAGCTCACCGCCTGGTGGCTCCGACATTTCACTGGCGTCGTCAGGCACCACATGCTGAGCGCCGATGCGGACGAGATCATCTCGCTCGTTCCTGCGCTCGCGCCACATCGTCACGCGCTCGTTGGACGCGCGATGCTCTGCCGCCGCACGCGGGTCTTTCCGGTGGAGTGCGTCGTCCGCGGTTACATCTCGGGTTCGGCCTGGAAGGAGTACCGGGCGAACGGGACGCTCGCTGGCGAACGGCTGCCCGCTGGACTCGAGGAAAGCGGGCGCTTTCCATCACCGATCTTCAGTCCCGCCACCAAGGCAGAGGTGGGTCACGACGAGAACATCACCTTCGCACAGATGGGCGAGCTGGTCGGCTCCGACGCCGCGAATGAGCTGCGCCGTTTGAGCTTGCTCATCTACGATCGCGGTCGCGAGATCGCGGCGGAGCGTGGCATCATCATCGCTGACACCAAGTTCGAGTTCGGAGCCGATGCCGATGGGCAGGTGACCCTCATCGACGAGGTCCTCACTCCCGACAGCTCTCGCTTCTGGCCCGCGGATCGTTATGCGCCCGGGCGCGGCCAGCCCAGCTTCGACAAGCAGCCGCTGCGCGATTATCTCGACGCCGAGCGTCGCGCCGGACGCTGGAACGGCGAAGCGCCGCCGCCACCCTTGCCCGACGAAGTCGTTCGGGCAACGAGCCTCCGCTACCTCGACGCCTTTCGGCGCATCACCGGCAACCCTTTGACGACGGAATCGACGTGAACTTCGCGCGGGAAGGCCTGCTGTTCATCGCCATCGCCGCGCTGATCGCGGTCGGCACCTTTGCCTTCGCTCTCAATCGCCGCTCGTGGCCGCTCTGGCTCGCGGCGGTGTTGCTCGTCGTCATCGCGATCTGGGTCGCGTACTTCTTTCGGGATCCGGAGCGAACCGGTGAGCGTGGTGAGCGTCTCGTCATCGCTCCCGCCGATGGAAAAGTCGTCCAGATCACCGAGGTCGACGAGCCCGCGTTTCTCAAAGAGAAAGCGATCCGGATCTCGATCTTCATGAACGTCTTTAACGTTCACGTGAACCGGTATCCGGTGAGCGGCGTCGTGCGCTACGTGCAGTACAATGCGGGCAAGTTCCTGAACGCTGCCCACGACAAGGCGAGCCTCGAGAACGAGCAATCATCAGTCGGCATCGAGAGCGGCTCGAACCGCGTCCTCGTCAGGCAGATCGCTGGCCTCATCGCACGGCGCATCGTCACCTATGGCACCGACGGCATGCGCGTCCAGCAGGGCGATCGTATGGGCATCATCCGCTTCGGTTCGCGGGTGGACGTTTTCCTGCCGGTCACGGCCAAGCCGCGCGTCCGCGTCGGCGAGACCACCTTCGCGGGGGTCACCGTCGTCGCGGAGCTGTCGGGCCAATGACTGCTCGCGCGCGGCGGCCCGTGATGCGGAGGGCAGTGATCTATCTGCCTAACGGCTTCACGCTCTTCAATCTCTTCTGCGGCATCTTCGCCATCGTGCTCTCGGCCCGGCTGGCGTTCGGCAAGGCGGCGCTGTTCGTCTTCCTCGGCGGCATCGCCGACGCGCTCGACGGACGCGTCGCTCGCGCGACCGGGTCCGGAAGCCGCATGGGCGAGGAGCTCGATTCCCTCGTCGACGCCATCTCCTTCGGCTTCGCACCGGCGATGATCATGTACTTCGCCGTGCTCAACACCGAGAACTGGGAGTGGCTCTTCGTCTTCATGTTCACGGCCTGCGCCGTGCTCCGTCTCGCGCGCTTCAACGTCGAGCAGGCCGGCAGGGCGAAGACGTACTTCCACGGATTGCCGAGTCCCGCGGCTGGACTCACCCTCGCCACGTACTACTGGTTCAGCCAGACACCACTGTACAACCAGGCGATCATCCTCTTCACCGACAACAAGACACTCTCCGAGCTGCCCTGGCACAAGATTCTGCCCGGGCTCATGGGGCTGCTCTCGGCGTTGATGGTGAGCAACGTCCCGTATCCCGCGGTGCCCACCATCGGCTGGCGATCGCTCCGGCAAATCGGGGCGAGTCTCATACTCGTCGCGGCGATCGCGGGACTGATCTTTCTCCCGCGCCAGTTCTTTTTCCCCGCGCTCCTCGCCTACGTGCTGTACGGCGCGCTCAAGTGGCTCGTCCTCGGGCTCATCGGCAGCCGCACCGAGCCGGAGGAGATCTACTTCCAGCTCGAGCCAGAGGAGGAGCTGGCCGCCGCAATCCCGTCGCCATCGATGCGTCGGACGCCCCCGATTGGCGTGCAATCTGTTGTCGACAGCGAGACAGAACGCAATGGGCCGCCGCGCCGGCGTGGACGGCGCCGCCGGCGTGGCGATGGCCATCGGAGCGACCGCGGCCTAACGAGTGAGGAGAATCGGCCCCCGCGCGGCGACCGCAGAGAGGGCTCAGACCGCGGTGAGCGCACGGGACGTCCGACACCAAATCGACCGCCGCGCGTGCCGCCGCAGCCGGAATCCACGAATCCCTCGATGAAGCCGCCCGCGTCATCCGCCACACCTCCTGCCCCTCCACTTTCTCAAGCTCCAAAGGACGACACAGAATGAGTCGTTTTCGCGTCGCTGTTCACATCGTGCCGCGCCGAGGTCTCCTCGATCCGCAAGGCAAAGCCGTCACCGACGCGCTGCGCACTCTGGGGTTCCCAGCGGTCCGCGACGTTCACGTCGGCCGCCATGTCGTGGTCGAAATGGACGCCGCGGACAGCACGGCCGCCGAGCGCTCGACCCGCGACATGTGTCAGAAGCTCCTCGCCAACCCCATCATCGAGGACTTCGAGATCGCGAGCGTGAGCACGCTATGAAATTCGGAATCGTCACCTTCCCGGGCTCCAACTGCGACTACGACGCCTATCACGCCGTCGTCGATGCCCTCGGCGAGGAGGCCGTTTACCTCTGGCACAAGGATCACGACCTGCGCGGAAGCGACGTGGTCATCCTGCCGGGTGGCTTCAGCTACGGCGACTATCTTCGTGCCGGCGCAATTGCACGCTTCAGCCCGATCATGCGGGAGGTCATCGCCCACGCCGAGCGCGGCGCCCCCGTCATGGGCTTCTGTAACGGCTTTCAGATCATGTGTGAGGCGGGTCTGCTGCCTGGCGCCCTCCTTCGCAATGCCAGCCTTCGATTCGTGTGCGAGGCCGTCCGGCTTCGTGTCGAGAATGCTGACACCCCCTTCACGAACCGCTACACACGCGGTCAGTTGATCACAATTCCCATCGCCCACGGTGATGGCCGCTATACGGCAGACGCGGAGACGCTTTCCCGAATCGAAGGGGAGGGTCGAGTCGTCTTCCGTTACGTGGGCGGACCTGGCGATGCGGACGAGTGGTGGAGTCCGAACGGATCGATGAACGCGATTGCGGGCATCGTGAGCGCGGCCGGGAACGTCCTCGGAATGATGCCACATCCCGAGCGCGCGGTGGACGACCTCCTCGGCTCCAGCGACGGGATAGGCGTATTCGAGTCCATCCTTTCGCGCGTTGCCGCGTAATTCAGGAGGTTCCATGCTGCGTCCGAGTCTCGCCCTCGCTCTGCTCTGCGCCATCGCCGCGCCGAGCGCGGCGCAGGCGCCCAAGTCCATCGATCCCGGCATGTCGGAGGCGAAGGTCGTCGAGCGCCTCGGGGAGCCTGATGCGACGCGCTCCGCTGGCGACTTCAAGTACCTGTTCTATCGAAACGGCTGCATCAGGCAGTGCGGCATGGACGATGTCGTAATCCTTCAGAAGGACTCCGTCGTCGATGCCATGTTTCGATCGGTGGAGCGCAGCTACAGTGGCAAGAGCAGCTCGCCGCGTGCCATTCCGGCCGATGAAGCCGCCCGCACCCGGCCTGGCGCTCGCGAGGTTCCGTCAGGCGAAGTCGTTCAGGCGGGGGCGCCGAGGGACACTGCTCCCGCACCGAGCGCCAAGGCCGACACCGCGCCCCCTCCGGTCGCAACGCCCGATTCGGCGACCAAGCCGACCGCGAAGGCCCCGACGCCGAAGCGCAGCAAGCACCACCCCACGACGAAGCCTGCCGCACGGCCCGATTCGAGCCAACGTGATAGTATGAGTGGTACGCTTCACATACCAGTGAAGCCGCCGATTCACTCGGCCAGGAGCACGGACTCTACGGCGCACGCCGATTCCAGCGCCAAGAGACCGCCGCACGAGAACTGAGGATGTCGATGGGGAGGAGGTAAGGAGATGCATCGTCACACAGAAGACCACCCCACTCGCAACGAAGAGGAGTACTTCGCGCGGGAGAATGCCGAGCTCATTCGGCAGATGCGCGCCCTACTCGACGAGCAGCGGCGCGAGATCGGGCGTCGCGAGCACTTCATGAAATGTCCGAAGTGCGGGGGTGATCTCACGGAGCGGGATTTCCAGGATGTGAAGGTCGACGTCTGCCCCGAGTGCCATGGCATCTGGCTCGATCAGGGCGAGATCGGTTTGATTCGCCATATTCATGAGTCGCGCGGTGCATTAAGCCGCCTGATGAGTGACATTCTCGAGATCTTCCATCATCCAAAGACAGGTGACAGCGCTGCCCCGCCCCCGACCCGGTGATCCCGCGATCACACCCGCGCTCGTCGCCGAGCACGGACTGACAACCGAGGAGTTCCAGCGCATCGAGCAGATGCTCGGACGCACGCCGACTTTCACCGAGCTGGGCATCGTCAGCGCACTCTGGAGCGAACACTGCTCCTACAAGCATTCGCGTCCTCTCCTGCGGCGCCTTCCCACGAAGGCGCCGTACGTCTTACAGGGGCCTGGGGAGAATGCGGGCGTCATCAGCATCGGCGACGGTCTGGCCGTGGCATTCAAGATCGAGTCGCACAATCACCCCTCCGCCGTCGAACCCTATCAGGGCGCAGCCACCGGCGTCGGCGGCATTCTCCGCGACGTCTTCACGATGGGAGCGCGGCCGATTGCGCTGCTCAATTCACTCCGCTTCGGATCGCTCGACTCGCCACGCGTGCGCTATCTGTTCGCCGGCGTCGTCAAAGGCATTGGCGACTACGGCAACTGCGTCGGCGTGCCGACAGTTGCTGGTGAAGTCGCGTTCGACGAGTCGTACGAGGGAAATCCGCTTGTCAACGCAATGTGCGTCGGTCTCCTTCGCGAGAAGGAGCTGATCCGCGCTGTTGCCCAGGGCGTGGGAAATCCCATCATCGCCGTCGGCGCCCGCACGGGCCGCGACGGCATTCACGGCGCGTCATTCGCCTCCGCGGATCTTTCAGAGGAGAACGAGGCGAAGCGGCCGCAGGTCCAGGTCGGCGATCCGTTCACCGAGAAGCTGCTGCTCGAGGCGAGCCTGGAGCTCATCCGCTCCGGCGCGATCGTCGCCATTCAGGACATGGGCGCCGCGGGCCTCACGTCATCGTCCGCGGAGATGGCGGCTCGTGGCGACGTCGGCGTCACCATCGACGTGACCAAGGTGCCGGTGCGCGAGCAGGGCATGACACCGTACGAGATCCTCCTCAGCGAATCCCAGGAGCGGATGCTCGTCGTCGCGCGCAAGGGGCGCGAGCAGGAGGTCGCCTCCATACTCGAGAAGTGGGATCTCACGACGGCCGTCATTGGCGAGGTGATCGCCGAGCCCGTGTACCGCGTCACGGAAGGAGATCGAGTCGTCGCGGAGTTTCCGGGCACGCAGCTGGTCACCGACTGTCCGACGTACACACCTGACGCTCGAGAGGACGCGGCGATCACCGCTTTGCGCAATCGCGACGTTTCGGCGATCCGCGAACGCCCCGAAGAGGGCGATCCTCGCTGGACGCTCGAGCAACTTCTCACCTCGCCGTCGATCGCGAGCAAGATGTGGGTGTATCGGCAGTACGATCACACCGTGCGCACGAATACAGTTGTCGGCCCGGGCGGCGACGCGGCCGTCGTTCGCGTGCGCGGCACGCGCCGCGCCCTCGCGCTGAAAACCGATTGCAACGGCCGCTATTGCTACCTCGATCCACGCGTCGGCGCGATAATCGCCGTCGCTGAGGCGGCCCGGAACGTCGCCTGCACGGGCGGGCGACCGCTTGCGATTACCAATAATCTAAACTTCGGCAATCCGCGCCGGCCGGAAGTCTATTACCAGCTGCGCGAAGCGACGACGGGAATGGCGGAGGCCTGCGAAGCGCTCGGCACGCCGGTGACCGGCGGCAACGTGTCGCTCTATAACGAGAATCCCGCTGGGGCGGTGTTTCCCACGCCGGTGATCGGGATGGTCGGCCTCATCGACGATCTCGATCGAATCACTCGTGCGAGCTTCAGCGTGGAAGGCGACACTGTCGTGCTGCTCGGCGAGACGGCCGACGAGATCGGCGGCTCCGAATACCTCGCGCGCGTTCACGGCCTCGTCGCCGGAGCGCCGCCCCGGTGCGATCTGAATGCGGAACGCAATCTGATCGAGGCGATTCTCGGGGCAATTGGCGCCGGCGTCGTTCGCTCCGCCCACGACTGCAGCGACGGCGGACTCGCGGTTGCACTCGCGGAGTGCTGCATCATGGATCGCAACCATCCCCTCGGTGCGAGAATCGATCTCTCCGGGCTATCTCACTTGTCACGACGCGCGGT
Organism: Gemmatimonas sp.; assembly: GCA_021154325.1. Classification (GTDB taxonomy): domain Bacteria; phylum Gemmatimonadota; class Gemmatimonadetes; order Gemmatimonadales; family Gemmatimonadaceae; genus AG2. The sequence continues at coordinate 4,170 of JAJKIR010000214.1, read as the reverse complement.
GCTCTTTGGTGAGACGCAGGGCCGTATCCTCGTCTCGACGCCCGATCCCGCCGCCTTGCGCGAGATCGCCCTGCGTCACGGCGTACCGACGACGGTCATCGGCACCGTCGCATCTGCTGATGATCCACTGGAGATCGTCCTGGGACGTGACCGGCTCGTGGCATCGCTGCCTTGGCTCGATCGGCTATACTACGAGACGATCCCAGACATCATGACCAAGTCGACCGCCGCGCTCGTGAGCGCGGCTACGGAGAGTCCCGTCTAGCTCATGTGCGGCATCTTTGGCGTTCACGGTCACAGCGACGCGGTTCGGCTGACCCAGCTCGGCTTGTACTCGCTCCAGCATCGGGGTCAGGAGTCTGCCGGCGTCGTCTTTGTCGACGAGAAGGGGGGCGCGCGCGCCGTGCGCTCCATGGGCACCATGAACGACGCCATGTCGGCCGAGCTCGAACGGGTGAAAGGTGTCACCGCCATCGGCCACACGCGCTACAGCACGGCCGGATCGTCCACCATCGAGAACGCGCAGCCGGTGCTCTCTCGCACGCGCGGCGGCTTCGTCGCTCTCGCGCATAACGGGAACCTGACGAACGCCGCCGAGCTCCGGATGGACCTCGAGGAACGCGGGTCGATCTTCACGTCGACCATGGACTCCGAGGTCATCGTCCATCGACTCGCGCGATCCAATGCCGATCGTCCCGAGGAGCGACTCGCCGAAGCGCTGTGCGAGGTCGAGGGCGCGTACTCGCTGATCGTTACGATGGGAGACACGTTGCTCGCGGCCCGCGATCCCCGCGGGTGGCGGCCCCTTGTCCTCGGACGCTTGGGCGACGCGCCCGTCTTCGCCTCCGAGACCTGCGCCCTCGACATCGTCGGCGCCACTTACGAGCGCGAGGTGCAGCCGGGCGAAGTTGTCGCCGTCGACGCGGAGGGAATGCGCTCATCCTTCCCTCTGCCTCGACGTGAGCTCAAACGGTGCGTCTTCGAGTACGTCTACTTCGCGCGACCGGATAGCCGTGTGTTCGGCGGATCGGTGGATCGGGCGCGGCGCGCGTTAGGCAAGCGGCTCGCCCGCGAGTGTCCTGCCCCTGGCGCCGAGCTGGTCTTCAGTGTTCCCGACTCCTCGAATTCTGCGGCGCTCGGCTTCGCCGAGGAAAGTGGACTGCCTTACGAGTTGGCACTCATCCGCAATCACTACATCGGTCGAACATTCATTCAGCCGACCCAGGCGGGGCGCGACGCCAAGGTGAAGGTGAAGTACAATCCCGTGCGCGAGGTGCTCGAAGGCAAGAAGGTCGTCATGGTGGACGACTCGATCGTCCGCGGTACCACCACACGCGGGCTCGTTGCCCTCGTGCGCGCTGCTGGCGCGCGCGAGGTGCACATGCGCGTGAGCTCTCCACCGGTCACGGGGCCATGCTACTATGGCATCGACACGCCGAGTCGGGAGGAGCTCATCGCCGCGCGCCTCACTCCCGAGGAGATCGCGCGCGATCTCGGTGTCGATTCGCTCGGATATCTCTCGCTCGAGGGCATGCTCGCATCGGTGCCCGGAGGTCCGCACGGCTTTTGCCATGCCTGTTTCTCCGGTGACTATCCCACGGCGCCGCCCACGGATCCCGACAAATTGCGCTTCGGGTGCGGCTGCTGACACGGCGATAGACGACACGCCCCAACCCGCGTGCACATGAGTGTTCCGACAACCGAGCTGACAAAGGGCGCGGAGTCCGCGACTTCGCGCGCGCCCGACGCCGGTAAGCATGTCTACTTCTTCGGCGGCGGCCAGGCCGAGGGAACGAAGGACATGAAGACCATCCTCGGTGGGAAGGGTGCCAACCTCGCCGAGATGACGAATCTCGGTGTTCCCGTCCCACCCGGCTTCACGATCTCCTGCGCCTGCTGCATCGAGTTCCTGCGCGACGGCCGGAGGCCCGCCGGTCTGGAGCAGGAGGTCGAGAAGAACATGCGCCGCCTCGAGCAGGTCGCGGGCAAGCGCTTCGGCGACCCTAACGATCCACTGCTCGTGTCGGTGCGCTCCGGCGCTCCGGTGTCGATGCCCGGGATGATGGAGACGATTCTCAACCTCGGGCTCAATAACGTCACCGTGCAGGGGCTCGCCCATCACAGCGGCAGCCCGCGCTTCGCATACGATTCCTTTCGCCGCTTCATCCAGATGTACGGCGACGTCGTGCTCCACGTGCCGTTCTCGCAGTTTGAGCAACTGCTAAAGGCGAAGCGACTGACTGCCGGCGTCGCCACTGACGCTGAGTTGGACGAAGGCACGCTGCGCAACCTCGTCGAGGAGTACAAGACGCTCGTTCGCACGGTGACCGGGAAGGAATTTCCCATGGACCCTCTCACGCAGCTGTGGGGCGCGGTCGAGGCGGTCTGGCGGTCATGGACGCTCAAGAAGGCGGTGGACTATCGCAAGGTGAACGGGATTCGGGACGACCTCGGGACGGGCGTCAACGTCGTGTCGATGGTCTTCGGCAACATGGGCGACGATTCCGGAACGGGCGTTGCCTTCACGCGTGATCCATCGACCGGCGAGCGCACGTTCTACGGCGAGTTTCTCGTCAACGCGCAGGGTGAAGACGTCGTCGCGGGCATCCGCACACCGCTCTCGATCGATCAGATGGCGACGCGACTTCCGGGTGCGTACAAGGAGCTGCTCACCACCCAGGATCGTCTCGAGCGGCATTACCGGGATATGCAGGACATCGAGTTCACGGTCGAGCGTGGCGCGCTCTACCTCCTGCAAACGCGCAACGGGAAGCGCACTGCGACTGCCGCCATCCGTGTTGCCACAGAGATGGTCGACGAAGGACTCATCGATCCGCGGACGGCGGTCCTCCGCGTCCCTGCCGACCAACTCGGGCAGCTCCTCCACCCGGTCATCGACGTCAGCGTGCGCGCGACGCCGATCGCCAGCGGTCTGCCCGCGAGTCCAGGTGCCGCGAGCGGCATCGCGGTCTTCGATCCGGACGCCGCCGAGCGGCGCGCCGGCGAGGGCACGAGCGTGATTCTCGTTAGGGACGAAACGACCCCTGAGGACTTTCACGGTATCGTCGCCGCGAAGGCTGTTCTCACCGCGCGCGGCGGCATGACGAGCCACGCCGCCGTCGTCGCTCGCGGCATGGGCAAGTGCGCCGTGGTCGGAGCGAAGGACATGCACGTCGATCTCGAGAAGCGGCAGTTCACGGTCGGCGACATCACGATCTCCGAGGGCGATTACATCACCGTCGACGGCGCCAGCGGCAAGGTGTACAAGGGAGATCTCCCGACCACGCCGAGCGAGGTCGTACAGGTCATTCGCGGCATGCGACAGGCGGAGAACGCAGCGACCTACAAGTCCTTCTCGCGACTGCTCGCATGGGCAGACGACGTGCGGCGCCTCAGGGTGCGCGCCAATGCTGATACCCCCGCTGATGCGCGCATCGCGCGCGGTTTCGGCGCCGAAGGGATCGGTCTCTGTCGAACGGAGCACATGTTCTTCGAGGGCGATCGCATCACCGCAATGCGTGAGATGATCGTCGCGCGAGACATCGCTGGTCGCCGCCGCGCATTGGCGAAGCTGCTGCCGATGCAGCGCAGCGACTTCGAGGGGATCTTCGAGGCGATGAGCGGGTTACCAGTAACGATCCGTCTTCTCGACCCGCCGCTGCACGAATTCCTCCCCCACGGCGGCGAGGAGAGCAAGCTGCTCGCGAGAACTCTCGGGATCTCGCGCGCGGAGTTGCTGCACATTGTGGAATCTTTGCGCGAGACGAACCCGATGCTCGGCCATCGCGGCTGTCGGCTGGGAATCACCTACCCAGAGATTACCGAGATGCAGGGACGCGCGATCTTCGAAGCCGCGGTGCGAGCGAAACGTAGAGGCATCGATGTACGTCCTGAAATCATGATCCCGCTCGTCGCGACTGTGAAGGAGTTTGAAAATCAGCGAGGTGTTCTCGAAGAGGTCGCTCGGCAAGTGCTCGGTGGGATGGGTGAAGAGGTCCCTTACACCATTGGCACAATGATCGAGCTACCCCGCGCAGCACTCACCGCGGATGAGATCGCGAGGTCCGCAGAGTTCTTTTCCTTTGGGACCAATGATTTGACGCAAACCACCTTCGGACTGAGCCGAGACGATGCGGGTCGCTTCCTTCCGAATTACGTCGAACATGGTAT
>JAJKIR010000213.1 GCA_021154325.1 Gemmatimonas sp. | reverse complement strand
GTCGTCACCGCCGGCACGCCGACGCCCGACGAGTTCTTGAAGCTGTTGCGCGTCACGAGGTTCGTCGCATCGGTGTAGTACGTCGAATCCGAGAAGAACGCTTCCTCAGCCGTGACGAGGTTGCGAAGGTCGGACTTCATCGCAGTGACGTACGCCTTGTTCTTCGTGTTGGCGAACTTCGGAATCGCGATCGCGGCCAAGATGCCGATGATGACGACCACGATCAGCAGCTCGATGAGTGTAAAGCCCTTCCGGGCGCGGAGCATGGAGGACATGAACAATTCTCCGTGGGAGAAGACTGCGGCAGCAGGCCCAGGTCGGGCCGATCCAGCCACCTCAGGTAAGGGCAATCGGCAGGCCCTGAACGGGGTCCCATGTAAAACGAATGGCAGTCAATGAGATGGGTGTGGGCCGCCAATTGTCTGATCATCCGCGAGGGCCGCGTCCTGCAACGCCTCTCGCAGATTGCAGCGCAGCCGCCGCCGGGCGGCCAAATCGCCCGCTAGCGCGCAGTGCCTAACGGCGACGCGGCGTAGCGGCTGGCGATGCGCGCCGTCTCGACGTGAATGCGGACGGTGTCCTCGAGATTGCGGCCGTAGCCGCCGGCGATGGTGATCGCGAGCGGAAGGCCGACCTCGCGACAGAGCTCGATCACGAAGGCGTCGCGACGAGCAAGACCGTCGAAGGACAGGCCAAGGCGGCCGAGGGCATCGCCCTCGTGCGGGTCGGCGCCCGCGAGATAGATCACGAGATCAGGCTGCGACCGGGCGAGCACCGCCGGCAGGTTCTCGGCGAGGAGTGTGAGGAAATGCTCATCACGGGTGCCGTCGGGAAGCTCCACATCCAGCGAGCCGGAGACCTTATGGAACGGGTAGTTCCGGCCCCCGTGCATGCTGAAGGTGAAGACGCTCTCGTCGCCGGCGAAGATGGCGTTCGTCCCATTCCCTTGATGCACGTCGAGGTCGACGATGGCGACGCGCCGCACGCGGCCGGCACGCTGCAGGAGCCGGATCGCGATCGCGACGTCGTTGAAGACGCAGAATCCTTCGCCGTGGTCTGGAAAGGCGTGGTGCGTGCCTCCCGCCAGATTCATCGCCACACCGTGGTCGAGCGCGGCAGCGGCCGCCTCGCAGGTTCCCCCTACGGCGCGGAGAGACCGCTCGACGAGCGCCGGCGACCAGGGGAACCCAAGGCGGCGCAGCTCGGCCGGCTCCAGCGCGCCGGCGAGAAACCGGTCGACATAGTCGGCAGTGTGCACGAGGAGGAGGGCATCCCGCGTCGCGCGTTCTGGCTCCAGGATCGCGGCGGCGTCGACGATCCCTTCGATGAGAACTTGCTCACGGAGGCGCTCGTACTTCGCGATCGGGAAGCGGTGCCCGCTCGGCAGCGGAAAGCTGTAGCGGGCGCTCGTCCAGAGCTGAAACATGATCGGGAGCGCGACGATCAGCCGCGTTTGCCGAGATGGACCGTGAACTGCTTGCGATCGCCGTTGCGCAGCACGGTCACTGATACGGCGTCGCCAGGCCGGTGCGAGTAGAGCACATCGCTGAAGTCGTACAGATCCTTCACGGCCCGTCCCGCGAACTCGACGATCACGTCGCCAGCGGTGAGCCCCGCCTGTTCGGCCGGGCTGCCGGCACGCACACCCGTTAGGCGCAGCCCCTGACCGGCGCTGTTGCTCATATCGGGGATGGAACCGAGATAGACGTCGGATCCCTGGCGCGAGCTGGCGACGGGCGCGGGCGAGGCGCTGCGGATGAAGGTCAGCCGCGACGGACGATCGGCGATGGCGCGAATGACCCGTTCGGCGACATCGACGACGTGCGCTTCGCCGCGGGCGTTGATCTTCGAAGGAATGTCGCCGGCGCTGTGGTAGTCCTCGTGCAGATCCGTGAAGAAGTGAAGAACCGGGATGCTCCGCGCATAGAACGAGCTGTGGTCGGAGGGGCCGAAGCCGTCGCCAAGCGCGGTCACGCGGAGTGGGGTTTCCCAAGGTGACGCGCCCGGCGGTGCGCTCGCGGCGAGATTCGCGCTGTCGAGCAGCGCGGGTAATTCGGCGGCGGTCGCTACGCCGTAGACGATGAGCTTGTCGTCGCGCAGGCGGCCCACCATGTCGAAGTTCACCATCGCAACGGTACTGTCGAGCGGCAGGGGGCTGTGGGTGACGAAATACTCCGAACCGAGGAGACCGAGCTCCTCACCGCTGAAGGTGACGAAGAGGAGGGACCTCCTTGGCGGCGTCGCGGCAAAGAGTCGCGCCAGCTCGAGCACGGCCGCGGTGCCGGACGCGTTGTCGTCCGCGCCCCGGCGAATGACGTTCTTCCGATCGGGATCGAGCGCGCCTTCGGTGGAGCGGCCGAGGTGGTCGAAGTGCGCGCCGACAACTACCAGCTGGCCGCGCAACGACGGATCGGTGCCCGGCAACAGTGCGACGACGTTCTGCGTCGGGAGTGACCGAGCGGACTCGTTATGCGCGGCCAATGGGCGGGCGACGAAGTGCTGCTCGTAGGAGCTGTCGAGACGCCGCAAGCCGAGCGAGGCGAAGCGACGGGCGATGTAGGCTGCGGCGGAGTCGTTTCCGGGCGTTCCGGTGCCACGGCCCTCGAGGCGATCGCTGGCGAGATACGCGATGTCTCCGCGGATCGCGCTGGCATCGGCATGACTTGCCGCGGCGGCGCGGGCAGGATCGGCGCGCAGCCGGGCAGAGGTGCTCGCGCACCCATACAATGCGATGCAGGCCGCGACGCCAATAACCATATGTCGCGGCTGTCCGGGCCTGCCGCGTTCCAACAACCCGATCATGTCACTCCGGTACGAGGCAACGCAGCGAAGTTATCCGCCAGGTCGGACAACGGGTACTGGCCTTTGGAGCCGTGACGGCGCGACGACGCACGGCGTCTGCTGGTAGTCCGGGCGTGGGTTGCGCAGCCTGCGTCACGAACTGGACATCGCGCCGATCGAATCCGTCGCTGAGCCCCGTGAATCCCGCTATCGTCTTCGCCTGCCAGTACGCTCGACTCGTTTGGCTGCTGCTTCACGACCCACGAAACGTCGAGGAGCAGAAGGACGCGTTGCGCGCGGCCATGGCGGTGATTGGACAGGGCGCGGTAACGATCTCGCGGCGTGGAAGCCGGGTGTTCGCGAACGGCAAGGCACTCCCGGACACCCTGGCTGCTGGTCCGGAGCTCGGCGCTCAGATGATGGCCCACGGCGTCATGGTGATCGAGATCGCAAGCTCGTCGCCGCCGGCGGATCTCCTCGGATCGGCGCGTCTCTTCTCGACGCCGCCGACGCGCGGAGACAAGGGCCGACGCGCGAAGGAGCAGCTCGAGGCACTCAAGGCGGCCTCCGTGAAGTTCGCCTTCGAAGACGCGTCGCTCGGCCCGAAGCTCGACGACAAGCTCGCCGAGCCGACGCCGCTGCCGAGCCGGGCGATGCTCCGGCCAACGCCGGCGCTCGGCGTTCCGACACCCCGGCAAGGGATGGCCTTCGTCGAGAACCGCGAGATGTGGCACCAATTCAAGGTGGCGCAGGTGAGCGGGGAAGACACCGAGGCGCTCTTCGCACAGCTCGACCGGGTGCAGCAGCCAAGCGAGGAGAGCCAGGTGCTCGACGAGCTCGGGACGCTGGCGGAACACGCGTCACGGGACGGACGCACTCACGTGCTCGCGGCGGTTTGCATCGGACTCGTGAAGCGCGAGTCCAACGGGAGCAGCGACAGCCGACGGCAGGCGTGCACGATGAGTCTGCGTCGTTTGCTGCGGCCAGCACTGCTCCGGGGCATCGCGCAGCTGCTGCCGCGGAAGCGTGAGCTGGCGGTGGAGCTCGAGGCGGTGCTCGCGCGCGCGGGCGCCGAGGGCGCCGACGCCGTGATCGAGCTGCTGACGGAGGAAGGGTCGGCGTCGGACCGCCACGCGTATCTCGACATCCTGCCGCGGCTGCAGACGGGCGTGCCGACGCTCGTGCACATGCTTGGCGATACGCGCTGGTTTGTGGTTCGGAACGCGGCGGACCTGCTGGGCGAGATGCGCGTGCAATCGGCGGAGCCGGCGCTCTTGCCGCTGCTGGAGCATGCCGATGACCGGGTGCGCAAGTCGGCCGCGAACGCGTTGATCAATCTCGGCACGACGGCGGGCTTTCGCGCCGTGTGCGAGATGCTCCAGGCGGAATCACCGAAGACGCGTGTCCATGCCGCGATGGCGCTCTCGTCGCGCCGCGACGAGCGGAGCACGGCGCAGCTGCGCACGGTGCTGGAGGACGAGCCCGATACCGAGGTTCAACTCGCGCTACTCGGCGCGTTAGGCAAGATCGCGACGCCGGCTGCGGTGGAGCAGCTGATTCGAGCGGCCGAGCCGAAGCGACGCTTGCTCGAGCGAAAACCGATGGCATTCCGGATCGCGGCGATCCAGGCGCTGGCGGAAGCGAAGACGCCCGCGGCGGTAGCCGCCATCGCGGTGCTGCGCGAGGACAAGGAGCGCGAGGTGCGCGAAGCGGCCGCGCGCGCCTATCAGCACGCGTCGAGGACGAACTAGCGGGCGGTAAAGTCGGTCTTGGCGCCTACCGCTTTGCACGTCTCGGCTAACAGCGTCGCTGCCTTGTCGACATCCTCGAGGCTGATCATCTCGTTAGGCGAGTGCATGTAGCGGTTCGGAACAGAGACGAGCGCGGTCGCGACACCTTCGCGGGCGATGTGGATCGCGTCGGCATTCGTCGACGTGTCGCGACCCACCGCGTGTACCGAGTACGGAATCTGCTTCGCCGCCGCCGTTTCCCGAATGAGATTGAAGACAACGGGTGAGATGAGGGCCCCGCGACTGACGACGGGGCCGCCCCCCATCTTGTGCTCGCCGAGCTCCTTCTTCTCGAGATTGGGGTGATCGGTCGCGAAGGTCACGTCGACAACGATCGCCATCTGCGGGTGGATGCAGTGCGCGCAGACGAGGGCGCCGCCACCGTGCCAGGCGATCTCCTCTTGGACCGTCGCCGCGGCCACGACGCGCGCCGGCCCCGGATTCTCCGCATACCGACGAAGGGCTTCGAGCACCACGAACGCACCGATGCGGTTGTCGATCGATCGCGAAACGAGCCGGTTGTTCGGGAAATCGACGCTCCGGGAATCGATCACCCCTGCATCGCCGATGGAGAGCCGCTCCTCGACCTCGGCGCGATTCGCGGCGCCGACGTCTACCCAGAGATCCGTGATCTTCGAGGCGTGCTCGCGATCACTGTTCTTCATCAGGTGGATCGGCTTCTTGCCGATGACGCCAACCACGTCGCCACCGCGCCCGAGAAATCGGATGCGCTGGCCAACGAGGACTTGTGGATCCCAACCGCCAATCGGGGCGATGTAGACGAAGCCTTCCTCGTCGATGTACTGAACGATCAGCCCGATCTCGTCCAAGTGACCGTCGAGCATGATCGTCGGCGATCCCTGTGGGTTCACCTCGGCCATGCAGTTGCCAGCCACGTCCGTGCTCACGTGCTTCGTGAATCGCGCCGCCTCCTCTCGCCAGATGCGGCCGGCCGCCGCCTCGTAGCCCGATGGACCGGGCGTGTCCAGCAACCGCTTCAGGAAGGTGATGGAGGACGGATTCAACATGCTCGTTCTACAAGGTGTGAAGCGCGCGGTCAGTCGACGTCGACGGGCACCGTGAGAGGACGAAACGCATGGCCCATCGGAAACTCAAACCGGAAAAGCGAGGGTTTGCAACGGCAACCGCGGCCGCGGCCGGCGCCGGCCGGTTGAGCCAGTCCCGCGGTCATCTTTGTCGGGACCGCCGCCTACATGCTGCGGGAGCTGCCTTTTTCTTCCCGAACGGGGAAGGCCCAGAAGCTGAGGGCGAAGATGACAAGGCCGGCAACGTACCACCGAAGGTCCTCGGTGAGTCCGTAATACAGGATGCCGAACCAGGCGAGCATCTGGCCGAGCAGCCAACCGCTGAGGCTTTCAGGGATGCGCAGCTGCGCGCGGCGGCGCTGGGCAAAGCGGCTGTTGTAGAAGCGCATGTCCACCATCTGCACGAGCGCATACAGCCACGTCAGTATTCCGACGCCGCGAAGCTTGACGATGAAGTTGGGCGCGCGCACAGTCGCCGGGCCGAGCGTGTGGAAGATCCACACGACGAGACCGAAGAAAAGCGTCAACCCGAGCAGCACCGCGCGCATGTGCGCGAGTCGCTCGGGAGTGAGCCAATCGTACCGGTCCGAGACCTCGCTCGAGGCATTCAGACCGGCAATGGGTGGGACCATGACTTCCCCTGACCGGGTAGCTGTGCGCGTCCGTCAGCTCGAGGGCGCTCCGGACATCGCAATATATGGCCGGGGTTGCGCGTCGCCTACGTGCCGGGGACTCTCGTCCAGATGAGAATCACGCCGCAAATGGTAGTGCCCTCTTTCGTATTGAACTGCGGCGGCACGGTGGAAGCGCCCGAATAGACCTCGATCCCCTCCACATCCTGTGGGACGATGTCATCGATGTTGAGATTCCATGTCTTCACGCCGTCCACCCAGTACTGCGGCGGGCAGTCCCGCGTACCCTGAGCGCGGCTGAATCGGAGGGCGGCTTGTCCGCCGCCACGAATCGGGGTGAGACGCGCACCGGGAATCATGCGCATCATGTCGCTGAGGTTCATCGGATTGCGCTTCTCGATCTGATCGCGCGTCACGAAGTGGCCGAAGCCGCTCGCCTGGCGATCGTAGAAGTCGCTCAGCATCTGGCGTCGCCGAGTCGCCTCCTCGACGGTCATCCCTTCGATGGCCGTGGCCGACGCGTCGAGGACGATCGCGAGGGCGACCGTCGTCCCTTCGCCGATCTGGGTGTCGACGGCTTTCGGGGCGAAGCCGAGGCGCCGAAAGTGGAGCTCGCGTTTGCCAGCCGGGATGTTGGCGAAGTGGAAGACGCCAAGGCTGTCCGAGTAGGCCGCGCCCTTGGTCTGCAGGAGCACGACCTCGACACCGGGAATCGGCGTTCCCGCGGAATCCTTGACGGTGCCGGAGATCGCACCCACGGACTGCGCGGACGCCGACCACAATGCGGCGGTAGATAGCAGCAGCACGGGAACAAAACGCCGGACGCACGAGAACAACGCCGCCGTCCGTGAGCGCGACATGAACATGGAACCCTCCGAAGGCGCGCCTTACGAGCGAGGCGACGCCGGTTCCCGTATGGGGCAAACGCCGTGCGCGCGAATCGTTGGGCAGGCGCGGCGCCGGTAGGGACCGCCAGTCGCTCGGCGCTGGCGGTCCAGATCGTATATACCCAACGACAATGCTACGCGTTCAGCCCGGCGCCGGCGAGGGATCTGGGACGAGACGTTGATGTTGAGATCTCGACCGAAGAGCAGTCGATCGGGGGTGCACGGCGGCATGGTGCCGCCTAGCACCCCCGATCGACTGCTCGTGAATGGCGCATGATTCCTTCTTACGTGGATTCCGCTCCGCGGGTCTTCGTCGTCAGGCCGAGCGAGCGAACCGGAAGCCAGCGGCGACCGATAAGCACGAGGGCGAGAACGAAGATGCCTAACGGGATAACGACCCCGAGCGAGGCGATGAGACCGGCGGTGACACCGACCAGGTTGCGCCACGCCTGGATGAAGGCGTCCCGGATGGGCCGCTCGCCGGGGTGCTCGGCGACGAGCGGGAGGGGCTCGTGGATGGCGATGCTGAGGGTGCTGATCGAGGCGCGGGTGCGGAGATAGCGCATCCGGCCTTCGTAGCGCTCGATCTGCTCGCGAACGCGTGCGAGCTCCCGCTCGACCGTCAGAACGTCGGCGAGCTTTCCGGTACGGTTCGCGAGCAGCTCGACGAGCCGCTGCTCGAGGCGGCGGGCATTCGCGACACGCGCCTGCACGTCCACGTACTCCTCGCCGACGTCCTCCACGGTGACATTCACCGACTCGAGCTTCCCGATGGGCGCGAGGCCGTTCACCGCCTCGTCGAACCGCTCCGACGGGATGCGCAGCTCCAGGGAGGCGGCGCGCGTCTGCTGATTACCACCTTCCATGGACGTGTTGGCGATGACCGCGCCCGTGCCGCGGGCAACGTCGCGCACGCGCGCGATGCCGCTCTCCAGCGTATCGACCTGCAGCGATGCCTGACCCGTGCGTACGAGCATGCTGCCGGGGGCGACCTCCGGCTGCTGGGCTGGCGCCTCGGATCCTTCCGCACCGTCCGCATCTGCCTGAGCGTTTTCGAGCTGGGCGACAGGTCGACCGGCGACGGCGCCCGCAACGGCTCTTGCAGGTGCGACGCGACCCCGCTTCGTGCTGATGCTGACGGAGGCAGCGGTATCAGCCATCATGGGGCTCGAGACCGTGAGGCGGTTGCTCGCGGAAGTTGTTGATTCCTTAGGGCCGGAGCTATCGCAGGCTGAAGACGCGATGGTCAGGGCTGCTGCCATCGTACGGAAGACAGAAACGCGCGCGCTGGCTGACATCGATCCCTCGATGAGGTGGAGCGAGCCGACGGGGCCGAGCTGATTGTCGGATCACTCGATCTGGTTTGCCTGCCTCGGCCCGAAGGGAGACGTCAGCCGCGGCGGAACTTGCACACCCTTACCTTTGACCAGTCTGCATACCGGGAGCTCCATGCCGCGTCATCGGGTGTTTCGAGTCTTGCTGGCCAGTGCCGCATTCGCGGCAGTCAGTCGCCTGGCCGGCGCGCAGACACCGCTCCAGGAGCCGCCGCGAGCGACGTCCGCCGAGCTGCGCGACATGCGATACGACGTGACCTACGATCACACGACGGCGCCCCAGCGCATCATCAAGGTCTCGACGACGTTCACCGTCGTGGGGAGCGGGCCGGTGGTATTATCGCTACCGGAATGGACACCGGGTGCATACGAGATCAGCAACTTCGCACGCTGGGTGATGGACTTCGCGGCAACAGGTGACGGCAAGAGCCTGGCGTGGAGCAAGCAGGACTTCGACAGCTGGCGCATAGAGCCGGGCGGGGCGAAGAGCGTCACGGTGACCTTCAGCTACGTCGCCGACACGCTCGACAACGCGATGGCGTGGACGCGGCGGGACTTCCTGCTCTTCAACGGGACGAACGTGTTCCTCTATCCGGAGGGGCGGTCGCTGCTGTATCCGGCGACGGTGACGGTACACACCGATCCAGGATGGCGCGTCGTAACGGGAATGCACGCGGAGGCGGCAAACAGCTATCGCGCGAACAACTATCACGACCTCGTAGACATGCCCTTCTTCGTGGGGCGGCTCGACGTGGACAGCGCGCAGATCTCCGGCAAATGGGTTCGGTACGCGACGTATCCGCAGGGCAGCGTGAGCGGCGCGGCGCGTCAGACTGCCTGGGATCAGCTCAAGCGCGTGATTCCGGCGGAAGTCGCCGTGTTCGGGGAGGCGCCGTGGGAGAACTACACGGTGATGCAGATCGCCGATTCATCGTATCAGGGCGCGAGCGGTTTGGAGCATCAGAGCTCGCACGTGGACGTCGTCACGCCGATGGCGATCGGGAGCGCGTTCCAGCCGTCGCTCTACGCGCACGAGATCTTCCACTCGTGGAATGTGAAGCGGCTGCGGCCCGCGGACATGTGGCCATACGCCTACGACCGAGCGCAGCCGACGCCCTGGCTGTGGGTGAGCGAGGGGATCACCGACTACTACGCGGACCTGGCGGAAGTGCGCGGCGGGGTGATCGACGAGAACGGCTTCTACGCCGCGACGGCGGCGAAGATGCGCGAGGTGAGCGACGCGCGACCGGTGTCGCTCGACGACGCTTCGATCGACACGTGGATCCATCCTGTCGACGGAACGCAGTACACGTATTACCCGAAGGGGTCGCTCGCCGGGCTCCTGCTCGACGTGCTCATTCGGGACGCGAGCGACAATCGGGGCTCGCTCGACGACGTGATGAGAGAGCTCTATACATCCACGTACAAGGCGGGCCGCGGCTTCACGGGGAGCGAGTGGTGGTCGGCGGTGAGCAAGGCAGCGGGTGGTCGCTCGTTCGCGGACTTCGCGTCACGGTATGTGGAGGGGCGTGAGGCGTACCCGTTCGAGCAGGTGCTGGCGCTCGCGGGGATTCGCGCGTCGCGGCCGAACACGCCGCGGCTCGGCGTGTACACGATCGCCGATTCGGCCGGGGTGCTCGTGACGCGCGTCGAGGAGAACAGCTCCGCAGCGGCGGCAGGGGTACGGGAAGGCGACTACCTGCTGGCCGTCGGCGACATTCCCGTGACTGATGAGCAATTCGGCGAGCACTTCCGGGGGAAATTCGGCAATGCCACGGAGGGCTCACCGATCTCGGTGCAGGTGCGTCGCGCCGGAGCGACGACGACGCTCACCGGGAAGCTGCGGTTTGCACCCGGTGATTTCGTAGTCGGCCCGGATGCGAAAGCCTCGGCGAAGGCGGTGCGTATCCGGAATGGGTTACTTCGGGGGACGAAGGGCTGATGCGTCCTTCGCGGTGAAGCCTTTGCCTCAGGTGCGATCGAGCTCTCGCGCGTAGCCGGCGAGGTTCGCCCCATCGGGAAGAGCGGCCTTTACCAACTTCATAACCGTGCTCAGCGCCTCGTCGTCATCGATGGGGATGGTGATGCCGTTGACGCGGCGCTGCAGTGTCGAGAGCGGGATCTCGGCCTGCGACGCGATGAGCAGCAGATAGCCGACGGGGCTCGCGCCGGGGCCAGGCTCGCCGCGCAGTCCCGAAAGTCGCGACGTGTCGCCGCGGATGCGGGTGCTGTCGCGCCGCACGGTGTCCGGCCGCATCGTCGGTTGTGGATTCCGCCGCGTCCCGCCCTGGCCGCGGCGAACCGCCGCGAGCATGCTGTCGCGATTGAACGGCGTCTCGGCGAAATGGACGGGGATGGTGTGCGACCCCGCGTCGACGTGGGTGCTCATCGAGGTGTCCGTCGGATAGACGATGACCGCGCCGCGGCCGGGAACGACGAAGAGCGCCGCGACGTACGCGGGCTGGGTGAGGTTCACCGTGATCTCCGACGGCGTCTTCTGATTCGGCGGCGTCGTGAAGAGCGGATTCACCGACCCATAGTCGCCGAGCTTGCGTATCTCGGGACCGCTCGCGCAGGCCGCGATGGCGGCAAGGCTCGCGATGAGGACTCGACGAAACTGGAGCATGTGCTGGATCGGTTCAGGTTTGATCGGCTTTGATCGGCGGCAGGACGCGCCCGAGAAGACTGCGAGAATCTTACCATTTCCCGCGACGGAAAGTTGGCTCTTCGCCGCACGCTTGCGGCGCACGGCGCCGGTGGAGATACTCGCGGACATCCCTTTCGATCCAGGCCCATCGCACATGCATGCATCATTTCGCCGTGAGCGCGGCGGGATTGCCCGCGCGCTGACGGTCGTCGCGGCGGTCACCGCAGGTGCCGCTCACGCCGCCGCTCAGGGCACACCTGCCGCGCAGCAGGCGCCCGTCGCCACGTCCATCAGCGTCAGAACGGCCGGCTATGAGAAGCAGGACGGCTTCCTCCCTATCTATCTCGATCCGCGCCAGGGCAAGCTGCTCATCGAGCTGCCGCGCGACACGACGAGCGCGCTGCTCGTCATCACGCAGGCAACAGGACTCGGCTCCAATCCCATCGGTATCGATCGCGGGTCCGACGGCGAGTCGCACGTCACCCGGTTCGATCGGGACGGGGACCGGGTACTCGTCGTGTTCGAGAATTGGGCGTATCGGAGCTCGGCGGGCTCTAACGCGGCGCATCAGCGCACGGTGCAGGAGGCGTTTCCGCCGAGCACGGTGGCGACGCTCCCGATCGTGGCGACCGAAGGCGGGCGGCTCCTCGTGGACGCCAGCGATCTCGTCATGCGCGACTGGAATCGCGTCACGGAGACGCTGGCGTCGAGTCGGCAGGGGACGTACGCGCTGGCGCGGGACCGGTCGTCGATCTATCGGCCGTACACCAAGGCCTTTCCCGGGAATACGGAGATCGACGTCGCGCTGACGTTCACGACGAACGGAACGCCAGGGCCGATCGTCGAACGGGTGGTGCCGGACGGCCACGCGGTGACGCTGCGGCAGCATCTGACACTGATGCCGCTGCCTAACGATGGCTACCGGCCGCGCGCCTGGGATCCGCGCGTCGGCTATTTCGGCATCGCGTTCAACGATTACGCGCAGCCGATCCAGCGTCCGCTGCGGGTGCAGTGGATAGCGCGGCACCAGCTCGAGCGTGTGAATCCAGCGGATCCCAATTCGCCGATCAAGAATCCGATCGTGTACTACGTGGACCGCGGAATTCCGGAGCCGGTGCGCACGGCAACGCTGGAGGGAGTGCGCTGGTGGGAGCAGGCGTTCGACCGGGCGGGGCTTCGCGGCGGCTTCAAGGTCGAGCTGCTTCCGGAAGGCGCGGATCCGATGGACGCGCGGTACAACGTCGTGCAGTGGGAGAATCGAAACGAGCGGGGGTGGTCGGTAGGTGGTGCCGTGAGCGATCCGCGGACGGGTGAGATCCTCAAGGGGATGGCGCGGCTCGACTCACATCGCGCCCGAACGGACTACAATCTCTACGCCGGGTTGATGGGAGCGGACGCGGCGGCGGCGGACACGGCGTTCGTGCTCGCCCGCGTGCGGCAGGTGAGCGCGCACGAAGTCGGTCACACGCTAGGCCTGGCGCACAACTACATCGCGTCGACCTACGAGCGCGCCTCGGTGATGGACTATCCGCCGCCGCGCGTGTCGCTGGGGTCCAACGGCGAGATCGATCTCAGCCAGGCGTACGGCGTAGGGCCGGGACCGTACGACGTGTGGGCGATTCACTGGGGATACGGCATCTTTCCCGCGGCGAGCGAATCCGATTCGCTGCGTGCTATCGTCGAGGCCGGACTGAAGCGCGGGTTCCTCTTTCTCTCCGATGCCGATGCGCGGCCAGAGTACGGCTCCGATCCGCGGGTGAATCTCTGGGACGACCGCGAGGCGGCAACGACGTTTCTCGAGAACCAGATGGCGGTACGGCGGGTGGCGATGTCGCGCTTCGGCGAGCGGAACATTCGCGTCGGCGATCCGATCACGCTGCTGCAGGAGCGGTTCGTTCCTGTGTACTTCATGCATCGCTTCGCGCTGAACAGCCTGACGAAGACGATCGGCGGGATGGAGTACGCGAACGCGGTCCGTGGCGATCGGCAGCAGGCGACGCGTCCAGTGAGCGCGACCCAGCAGCGCGCTGCGCTGAGTCTCCTGTTGCAGGCGCTGAAGCCGGCGGAGCTGGCGATCCCGGACACGGTGTTGACGTTGATGGCTCCGGGCGCCACGGCGGTAACGCCTCCGGTGGAGCTCTTCGGGAGCAGGATGCGTCCCGCGTTCGACGAGCTCGGGGCAGCGCGGACGCTGTCGCAGATGATCGTGGACGGCATCCTGCAGCGCGATCGGGCGGCGCGGCTGGCGCAGTTCGCGGCGCACGGCTCGGGAATCTCGTTAGGCAACGTGATCGACGCGCTGGTGAGCGCGACGTGGCGGGCGCCGGCGCCCGGAAGCGCGAAGCTGGCGGCGCTGCAACGCGTGTCGCAGCGCGCCGTCGCGGACCGGCTGCTGCTCCTTGCGGCGGACTCGGACGCGTCGCCGGAGGTGCGGTCTATGGCGGAGCTCAAGATCGCGGAGCTGCGGCCGAGTGCTTCGTCGTGGGCGAAGCAGGCGACGCGGAGCGAGGAGGACCGCGCGCATTGGCTCTCGGTGGCGACCGATTTCGAGCGATGGATCGAAAAGCGAGAGCTGCCGAACCTCACGAGAGCGTTGGTGGCGCCTCCGGGAGACCCGTTCTGAGAGTTATCAGTTATCAGTCAATAGTTATCAGGGGGTTTGGAACGAAGCGTTTGATGACAACCCCATCAACGCTTCGTTCCGAAGTCCCTGATAGCTATGGACTCATGACTATGGACTGCACTTAGATAGGTTTGAGCAGTACCGATTAGCTCCGAGGGTGTGTCATGCGCGTCACGAAGCTCGGCGTGGTTGGGGCGGGGACGATGGGGAGTGGGATCGCGGCTCTGGCGGCGTCGGCGGGGATGCCGGTGGTGCTGCTCGACGTGCCCGGTCCGGAGAACGACCGGAACGCGGTCGTTAGGCAGGGACTGGAGCGGGCGAAGAAGGCGCGGCCGGCGGCCTTCATGGATCCCGACCGCGCGTCGCTCATCCAAACCGGTAATACCGGGGACGATCTCGCGCTGCTCGCCGGCTGCGATCTCATCCTCGAGGCCATCATCGAACAGCCGGGCCCGAAGCGCGAGCTGTATGCGCGCCTCGAGCCGCTCCTGCGCGGCGACGTCATCGTGGCGACGAACACGTCGGGCATTCCGATGCGCGTGCTGACCGAGGGACGCTCCGAGCGGTTTCGCTCGAACTTTCTCGGGATGCACTTCTTCAATCCGCCGCGGTACCTGCATCTCCTCGAGATCATCCCGACGCCGGACACTCGCACCGAAGCAATCGACGCCGCGCGGCGGGTGAGCGAGCGCGTGCTCGGAAAGGGGATCGTGTTGGCGAAGGATGTTCCGGGCTTCGTCGCGAATCGGCTGGGCGTTTACGGGATGGTGCTCGCGCTCGACATGATGGAGCGCTACGGCTTCACGATCGACGAAGTCGACGTGCTCACGGGTCCACTGCTCGCGCGCGCGAAGTCGGCGACCTTCCGCACGGGCGACCTTACGGGCATCGACGTGCTGCTCCACGTCACCGAAGGCCTCAGTCAGGCGACGGGCGAGGCGTTCGCGATGCCGGCCTGGGTAAAGCAGCTCGTACAATCCGGGCGCTCGGGAGAGAAGACCGGCGCCGGATTCTACCGGCGCGTCGGCAAGGCGATCGAGACGCTCGATTGGAAGACGCTCAACTACGGACCGCAGCAGCGTCCCGGGAATGGAGAGCTGGAGCGCCTGACGAACATGCCGCTGGCGGAGCGGTTCGCCGCCCTGCGAGAGCTGGAGGGGCGATACGGCGAGTTCGCGCGGGAGTACCTGCTGCGCTTCTCGCATTACGCGCTGACGACGACGCCGCTGATTGCATACGATCTCGTGAGCGTCGATCGCGCGATGGAGTGGGGCTACGCCTGGGAGATCGGGCCTTTCAAGCAGATGGATCTCCTCGGCGTCGATTTCCTGACGAGCGGCTTCGAGCAGCTCGGCCTCGCGACGCCGCCGATGTTGACGCAGGTCGAAGGCTGCTTCTACCGGAAGGCCGGCGACGATCAGCGGTTTCTCGCGAACGATGGCGGGTATGAGCCCGTTCCCGAGCTCGCGGGGACGATTCATCTCGCGTCGCAGAAGCGCTGGCATCGCCTGCTCGAGGCGTCGGCGGACGCGAGCCTCGTGGACGTGGGCGACGGTGTGGCGGTGCTCGAGTTCACGAGCAAGATGAACACGCTTGGCGAAGGCGTGTTGCGGATGTTGACGGAGGCACTCGCGCGGGTGCAGCGGGACAATCTCGTTGGGCTCGTGATCGGAAACGACGATCCACGCACGTTCACGGCGGGCGCCGATCTCGGTTGGGTAACGCGCATGGTGCGCGACGGAAGGTGGAAGGAGTTGGAGGCCGCGGTCGAGCTCTTTCAGTCGTGCTCGATGAGCATCAGGGCGGCGCCTTTCCCGGTGGTGTCGGCGCCATTCGGGTTGACGTTAGGCGGCGGCTGCGAATGGTCGCTGCATGCGGACCGCGTGCAGGCGCACGCCGAGCTGTACATGGGGCTGGTGGAGGTGGGCGTCGGGCTGCTGCCTGCGGGAGGCGGGACGAAAGAGCTGCTCTTCCGCTTCACGAGCGAGCTGGCGCCGTACGACGAGGCCGACCCATTCGAGGCGGTGAAGCGCGCTTTCAAGCTGATCGCGATGGCGACGACGAGCACGAGCGCGCTCGAGGCCCGGAAGCTCGGCTTTCTTCAGGCGACGGATCGGATCACGATGAACCGCGACCAGCTGATCGCGGACGCGAAGCAGCGCGTGCTCGACTTGGCATCGGACTATGTGCCTCCCTCGCTGCGACGGACCACGGCGCTGGGCCGCGAGGCGTTAGGCAACCTCCACTACGCGGCGTTCGCGATGCACGAGGCGGGGCAGATCACGGACTTCGAGGTGCGGCTGGCGCACGAGATCGCCTACGTCCTCACCGGTGGTGACGGCGGGCGGCGGGAAGTGACGGAGCAGGACATTCTCGATCTCGAGCGCGATGCGTTTCTGCGACTGCTCGGGACAAAGGAGACACAGGCGCGCATTGAGCATATGCTCAAGACTGGGAAGCCATTGCGGAACTGAGCTCGGTCGAGATCTGGGTAAGGTAAGCGAGGAAAACCTGATCCGAATCACACGAATGAACGCGAATGATTCTGACAGCAGAGAAGCCTCCTGCGGCCTCGGTGGTAGAAACGTCCCGAGGTCGTCACAAAAACATCCCGGCTCGTGGTGCGAGGAATTCTCCCGGGCACGGAGCAATTCGTGTAATTCGTTTCATTCGCGTAATTCGTGATCAGGTCTTTGTTCTTGATGGTCGAGATCTCGAAGAGGCGAGAACGAGCAGATCCCTCGCTGCGCTCGGGATGACAGTGGAGAGATGAAATGAGTGAAATTCGAGAAGCAGTAATCGTGTCGGCGGTGCGGTCGGCCGTTGGGAAGGGGAAGAAGGACGGCGCGTTGTCGAGCGTGCATCCGACGGAGCTGTCGGCGTGGGTGATGCGCGCGGCCGTGCAGCAGGCGGGGGTCGACCCGACGACGATCGACGACATCTTCTGGGGGTGCGCGATGCCGGAGGCGTCGCAGGGACTCAACGTTGCGCGACTGGCGTCGCTGCGGGCGGGCTTCCCCGTGGAGGTGCCGTCGGCGACGATCAACCGCTTCTGCTCCTCGGGGCTGCAGACGATCGCCCTCGCCGCGCAGCAGATCATGACCGACACGTCCGACGTCGTGATCGCTGGTGGGGTCGAGATGATGAGCCAGGTGCCGATGTCGGGCTACCACACGCGGCTCGCGCCGGAGCTGACCGAGTCGTACATCGGTATGGGCTTCACGGCCGAGCGGGTCGCGGAGCGGTGGAAGGTGTCGCGCGAGGATCAGGACCGCTGGGCGTTGGCGAGCCAGCAGAAAGCGACGAAGGCCTGGGGGCGCGGTGCGTTCGCACGTCAGATAGCGCCCATCCCGGTTACGGCAACGACCTGGCAGGGCGCGCGCAAGGAGGAGTGCACGACCCAGTTCGGTCGCGACGAGCTGATCCGCCCCGAGACGACGCTCGATGGTTTAGCAAAGCTGAAACCGGCGTTCAAGGTGAAGGGGACGGTGACGGCCGGGAACTCGAGCCCCTACTCGGACGGCGCGGCAGCGCTGGTGCTGATGAGCGCGGAGCGCGCGAAGTCGCTCGGGATCAAGCCGCTGGCGCGGTTCATCACTTTCGTGGCGGCTGGGGTCGAGCCGGACGTCATGGGCATCGCGCCGATCAAGGCGGTGCCGAAAGCGCTGAAGCGGGCGAAGATGTCGATGAAGGACATCGACCTCATCGAGTTCAACGAGGCGTTCGCAGCGCAGGTGGTGGCGGTGGTGCGGGAGCTCGGGATGCCGGAGGAGAAGGTGAATGTGAACGGCGGCGCGATCGCGCTCGGTCACCCGTTAGGCGCCACGGGGTCGAAGCTGGCGACGCAGCTCGTGCACGAGCTGGGGACGCGAGGCGGTGGAATCGGGCTGGTGACGATGTGTATTGGAGGAGGAATGGGAGGGGCGGGGCTATTCGAGGTTTATGCGTCGTGACTTCGGAACTGCGACTGAGGGAAGGGCGACTGACAAACTGCGACTGCGAAACGGCGACTGAGAAAGGGCGACTGAGAAAGGGCGACTGAGAAAGGGCGACTGAGAAAGGGCGACTGAGGACTGCGACTCTAGGTCGCAGTTTTGCAGTCGCCCTTCCCTCAGTCGCCCTTCCCTCAGTCGCGTTCTAGCACCTCATGCACTTACGGAGATCGGTACCGTGAGATCAGACTCGAGTCGCGAGGGATGATCGTTGTCCGTGGTTGCTTCATCAACGATTCAATCTCCGCGATCTCGCGCGGGGCGCGGGAGATCCATTCGACGCCCGAGGACGTCGCGACGTAGTCGTCTTCGATGCGGATGCCGATGTTCCGATATTGCTCGAGGATTGGACGGAGCTTCGCGGCGAGGGCGGTGTTGCGAGGCGTCTGAGGGAGGACGTCGAGGACGTCGGCGCGTACGTAGATCCCGGGCTCGATCGTGAACGCGCTTCCCGGCGCGATGGTCTGCGTGAAGTAGTACTGCTCCGGGTCATGCACCTCGAGTCCGATGCCGTGTCCGAGGCCGTGCATGTAGTAGAGCTGCAGCTGCGAGCACTGTCCCATCTGCCCGCCGAAGTCGCAGTCGTACGTCGCGCTCGGTGATTCGATGAGGCCGAGCCTCGTTAGGCCGGCCGCGAGCACGGCCGCGGCGGTATCGGACATGAGGTGTGCCGGAGCGCCAAGCTTCGCCACACTCTCGGCGGCTGCCTGCGCGTCACGGACGATCTGGTAGATCGCGCGCTGGCGCGGCGAATAGACGCCGCTAGCCGGAATCGTACGCGTGACGTCCGCGGCGTAGCCCTTGTACGAGGCGCCGATATCCATGAGCACCAGATCGCCGCGCTCGATGAAACGGTCGTCGGCATTGTAGTGGAGCGTCGTCGCGTTGGGACCGGAGCCGACGATCGACGCGAAGGACGGGCGCTCGGAGCCGTTGCGCCGGAAGACGTACTCGATGAGCGCCTGGATCTCGAACTCGTTGAGCCCGGGCTCCACTGCAAGCATCGCCGCGCGCTCGGCACGAGCGGTGATGTCGGCTGCGGTCCGGATCAGCGCGAGCTCGCCGGAGGACTTGGTGCCGCGCAGCTGCTCCACGATGGGCGTCGCGTTCTTCACGACGAGCTCGGGATGCCGTCGTCGCAGCGCCGCGACGAGCTGCTGGTCCGGCGTCAGCGCCGCCCCGGCGCCTCCCTCGTCGGTCGAGAAGTCGCCGACCACGTACAGGGGGAGACGTGCCGACGCGAGCGAGTCGAGGACCGCGGGCCACTCGCCGACGACGCGCGTCGCGATGCCGGTGCGCTGCCGGGCGGCGTCGACGCCGAGCCGAGCGCCGACCCAGACCTCGCGCGCGGGAATCCGCGGCTCCACGAAGAGCGTGCTCGTGGTCGCGCTCCCGGACTTCGTCATCACGAGCACGGCGTCGGGCTCGAGAAAGCCGGTGAGGTAGTTGAACGATGGTGACTGGTAGAACGAGAGATAGTCCTGCACCGGCTCATGAGCGCCTAACGCGACGACGATCCCGTCGGGAATCTTCGCGAGGAGTGCCGCGCGGCGCTGGGCGTAATCCGAAGGCGCGAACTGAGCGCGTGCAACGCCGCTTGGGGCGATCGTGAGCGCGACGAGGAGCGCGAGCAGCCGATAGAGAGTCATGCCACGATAATTCGCCCGGCGCATCGCGGCGCGCCAGGGTGCGACTCACGGATTTCGGGGATGGCGACTAATATTGCGCCCCGTAGCGTTCACTCCGCATACGCCTCCCACTCACATGCACGCCGATCCGCCATGCATGCCTTTCGCCTGCTCGCGCTGACGATGTTGTCCCTCTCGACCGAACTCGGAGCGCAATCGGCGCCCGTGACGATTCGCGCTGGCCGCCTGCTGGACGGGCGCGGCGGGATGATGGAGAACGCCACGGTCGTCGTCGACCGAGCCGCGATATCGCGCGTGGACCGCGGCGGCGGCGCGGGCGGCGTGGTGACCTATGACCTGAGCCGGTACACGATGCTGCCGGGGCTCATCGACGGCCACGCGCACCCGAGCTGGTACTTCAATCGCGCCGGCCGGTACCACACGCCTAACGACGGCGACACGCCGGTGCAGTCGATGCTCGCGATGGCGGGAAACGTGTTCGCGACGCTCACATCGGGAGTGACGACGATTCAGAGTCCTGGGTCGCCGGAGGACAAGGACCTGCGCGACTACATCGCGTCGGGCGCAATTCCCGGCCCGAGAATTCTGACGTCGCTGCAACCGATCAGCAGCCCGCGCCTGACGCCGGACACGCTGCGTGAGATCGTGCGACGGCGAAAGGCCGAGGGCGCGGACTTCATCAAGATCTTCGCGTCGCAGAGCATCCGCGACGGTGGCGCGCCGACGCTGTCCCAGGAGCAGCTGGACGCGATATGCGGGGAAGCGAAGAGTCTCGGCCTTCGCACCCTCGTGCACGCGCACAGCGCGGAGAGCATGAAGGCGGCGACGCTCGCCGGCTGCACGCAGATCGAGCACGGCGTGTTCGCGACGGACGAAGTACTGCGGCTGATGGCGCAGCGCGGGACGTACTTCGATCCGCAGTGCGGGCTCGTCTTCCGGAACTACCTCGAGAACAGGGCGAAATACGAGGGCATCGGGAACTACAACGAGGCGGGCTTCGCGGCGATGGAGAAGGCGATTCCGCTCGCGGTCGCCGCGTTCAAGCGGGCGCGCGCCACGCCAGGCCTCAAGATCGTCTGGGGGACGGACGCCGTCGCCGGCGCGCATGGACGCAACGTCGAGGACCTCATCTGCCGCGTTCAGGACGGCGGCCAGCCGCCTCTCGAGGCAATCACCTCGGCGACGTCGCTCGGCGCCGAGGCGTTAGGCATGGGCAGCCAGATCGGCGCGATCGCGGCGGGGTTTCAGGCGGACCTCATTGCAGTGGACGGCGATCCGACGAAGGACATCACAGCCCTGCGGCGCGTCGTGTTCGTGATGAAGGGAGGGCGCGTCTATCGATGGGACGGAGCGCGGTGATGGCCGTCCGCGAGGAGACGGATCGTGAAGACGGATCCCTGCCCGAACTCGCTGCGGACGGTGAGCTCGCCGCCCATGCCGCGGGCGAGGTCGCGGCTGATGGACAGCCCGAGGCCCGTGCCCTGGCGATGGCCGGCGTAGCTCCGCTCGACCTGCACGAAAGGCTCGAAGATCGAATCGAGCCGGTCGGCGGGAATACCGACGCCGGTGTCGATCACGTCGATTAGCACATGCTTATCATTGGTCGCGCAGCGAATGCCGACCCGTCCGCCGTCGTCGGTGTACTTGATGGCGTTCGAGAGCAGGTTGATGAGAATCTGGCGCAGCTTGTCCGGGTCGGCGCAGACGCGGACGTCCGGGCAGTCCGTGCGAAGATCGCACGCGATCTGTTTCGCGGCCGCGAGTGGCGCGACCAGCTCGTCCACCGCCTTGAGCGCCTCGCTGAGCGACGTCGACTCGATCTCGTACTCGATGCGGCCGCTCTCGAGCTTGGCATAGTTTAGTATATCGGTAATCAAGCCGAGCAGGTGCTGCGCGCTTCGCTGGATGCGGTTGAGGTCTCCGTGCTGCTCGTCGTTGATGGCCCCGCGAATGCCGACGTCGAGCAGCTCGGCGTAGCCGATGATCGCGTTGAGGGGCGTGCGCAGCTCGTGGCTCATGGCGGCGAGGAAATCACTCTTGGCGCGATTCGCCTCGTCGGCTTCGTTCCGCGCGGCCTCGGCGTCGCCGCGGGCGCGCTCCGCCTCCGCGGTGCGCTTCGTGAGCTCCTCGTTGGCGCGACGCAG
This sequence comes from Gemmatimonas sp., assembly GCA_021154325.1. GTDB lineage: Bacteria > Gemmatimonadota > Gemmatimonadetes > Gemmatimonadales > Gemmatimonadaceae > AG2. The sequence continues at coordinate 12,359 of JAJKIR010000213.1, read as the reverse complement.
CTCGGCGTTCGAGCTCTCGAGGTCCGACGTCGCCGTCTCGAGATCGGCCGCCTGGGCCTCGAGCTCCGTCGCCTGCTGCTCGAGCAGCTCGCGCGCATCCTCCACGTCCGCGAAGAGACGCGCGTTCTCGATCGCCTGTGCCGCGCGCGACGCCAGCTCTTCGGCTACTACGAGATCGCGCTTGTCGTAGTGACGCCGAGACTCGGCGGTGACGAAGGTGATGGCACCGAGGACGGTCGAGCGCGCGCGTAGCGGCACCACGATGAGCGAGCAAAGTCCGAGCGCCCGCATCAGCTCGAGATGCTCCTCGTCGCTGGCGACCCCACGGAGGATCTCGTCGGTGATCTCGGTGACCAGCTGGCTGCGGCCGGTGCGAATCGCCGCGCGCGCGCCATGCGTCGACTCGGCACGGTTTGCATAACGAGTGGCGAGCTCCTTCGCGAGATGGACCTTCTCCGGATCGCGATGCTTGATCTCGAGCCGGTGGATGCTCTGATCTCCCTGGACGACGTCGACCGTGTACCAGTCGGCGAAGGCGGGTACGACGACGGCGCTCAGGTCGCAGAGCATGCGGTGCCCGTCCAGGTACGACAGGAGCACCTTGCTGGCCCTGAGCAGGAGCTCCTGCGTCGCCTGCAGGCGCCGCTGGTCGCCGACGTCGCGCAGATAGGCGGTGAACGTTGGGGGGCCCGCGACTGGAACCCGCGTGATCGCCAGCTCGCAGGGAAAGGTCGAACCGTTGGCGCGCATCCCTTCCACCTCGATGCGTCGGCCGAGGATCGGACCCTCGCCCGTCTGGAGATACCGTGCAAAGCCGTGATAGTGCGCCTCGCGGTATCGGGGCGGGATGATGGTCTCCGCGAGCTGTCGGCCGAGGACCTCAGAGCGCTGGTGTCCAAACGTGCGCTCGGCGGCGGGATTCCATTCGAGGATCCGCCCCTCGTGGTCGATCGTGATGATGCAATCGAGTGCGATCTCCACGACCGCGGCGTTTCGAACGCGCTGACTGCGGGCGGCGTCGTGTGCCCGCCTGCTCTCGATGAAGATGCCGAGCTGGAACCCGAGGCTGAGGGCGGCATTGAGCATGTGCTCATCGGGCGGCTCGACGTGCTCGCTGTAGAGCTCGATGACCCCGATGATGTTCGTGCGCTGCTCACCGGACCGTGCGGTCGCGGGCCCCTCGGCAACGCCGAAGATGGGGAACGCGAATGCCGCGTGCAGTCCCTCCCGTCGCGCGACCTCCTGGCGCGGGAGTCGGTCGACGTCGCGGATGTCTTTCATCCAGACCGGCTCGCCCTTCTCCCAGACTGCTCCGGGGACGCCTCGGCCGCGCGCAAAGGTACGAGCGCGCGTGGTCGCCTCGAATTCGGAGTAGCGTCCCGATCGCCAGACGGCGGCGCACCGCAGCTGTTCAATCGCGTCGTCGAGCAGCCAGAAGGCGCCGAATTGCCAACCGAGCTGTGTACCCAACTCATGCAAGGCACGGCCGAGAGCGTCCTCGACGGTTTCGGCTTCGGCGAGGGCACGGCTGATGGCGTACTGGACGAGGAGCCGACGGTCGAGGTCGTCGCGTTGATGTGTAGTCGTTGTTCGCCCGGGTTCGGTTCGAGTGGATCTTATGGCAGAGCGCGTACCGCGCCCTCACACACGCTCGAGCTCGGCCCGCCTAACGGTTGCGCGTGGACGCGATGGGTCAGTGAAGTCGATCCGATCCCACGGCACGCGATGACGTGCGTTGAGGCGGCGGTGGAGTGCGCCGAAGAGCGGTACGAGTGACGTGAGCTCGGCCAGCCGCTCGAGCAGGGCGCCGGGACCGACGTGTACCTCCACCACGATCCAGTCCGTGCCGCGAACCTCGGCGGCTATTTCCTCGATCCTGCCTAACGGCTTGCCATCGGAGCCACGCAAGCGGTGGCCGACGAGCGATTCCAGGCGCAGCTCGCGGACGCTGGCGTCCGGAGACGACTCGATCGAGGAGCGCTCGGTCATGACCAGGGGATCCTCGCGACGACGTGTTGCCTGAGCCAGCGCTCGAGCGCCATCACTGGGAGGTTGTCGACGGCGAGATCGATCCGGAGCGACGGGGAGTCGAGGATCACACGCGAGATAGGGATGCGAATCGGCACGCCGCGTCCCTCGCCAAAGTGCGCGTCCACCCGCGCGAACCAATCGCCAAGCCGCCGATTCAGTCGGCGGAGGAGCGTGATCGGCCCGACCTCAATGCAGTGAACGCGCGTCGGTTCGCCGGGACGCATCTCGAGCACGATGCCGTCGACCTTGCCGGCGTTCTGATTCGTGACGTCGAGGAGCTGCTTGTCGAGAATGTCGCGAACGAGGCAGACGCGCATCACGACCCTCCCGCTATCTCGAGTGGAATCGAGACGAGCGCAACGATGCTCGCGAGCACACTCACAACGAGAATCGAGATGTTGCCCAGCCATCCATTGGTGTGCTCACCGAGATAGCTCCGATCGTTCATGAGCACGAGGAAGGGCACGATCGACACCGGGAGCGACGCGGCGGTGAGTGCCATCGAGAGCGTCGTCAGCTTGAGCGGATCGAGCCCGACGAGCACCAGGAGCGTCGCGAGCACGAGGATGATGGTGTAGGTGAGGCTGAAGCGCGCGTCGTCGCGCGGCGCGAGGTCCTCGCCCCAATTCCAGCCGAAGCCCTGCGCTATCTGGTATGCAAGTGCGAGGGCGATCTCCGTCGTCGCGCCGAGGCAGGTGATGAAGAGCGCCGCGGCGAAGAGGGCGAAGCCCAGCCGGCCCCACGGCGACGAGAGGAGCAGCGGCAGCTGCGTGTACTTCTCGACGTGAATGCCGCGCGGCGCGAGCACCAGCGCGGCGACGACGAGCACGGCGATGTTGAGGAATCCACCGAAGCCCATGCCGACGGCGGCCACGATGCGATTCGACCCCAGGTACGTCGCGTCCCACTTCTCTTCGATGGCGCCTGATGAGTAGAAGTAGAACAGATACGGCGACACCGACGCGCCGAGGATGCTGACCGCGATGAACCAGTAGTGCGCCGGCTGCTTGTCGGGCAGCGTTGGCGCGAGGCCCGATACGAGGGCGTGCCAATCCGGTCCGAGCTGCAGCGCCGCCACGAGAAATGCGATCGTGATCAGCCCGAGCATCGCCACGCCATTCTCGATGACGCTGAACGTCCCGTACCAGAGCAGCCCCCACGCGAGCAATCCAACCGGGAGCGCCCACACCGGATAGTGGACGCCGGTCACCATCTCGATCGCAACGGCGACACCACCCATCTCCGCCGCGAGCACCAGCAACGACACGAAAAACACAAGCACGAGCGGCACCATGAAGAAGTGCAGCCCGAAGCGCTCGCGCATGGCGTCGGCAATGGTGTGCTTGCTGACGGCCGCGAACCGTCCCGACATCTCGATGAGCAGAGCGATGCAGATGGTGCCGAGGACGACGGCCCAGATGAGCTGATAGTGGAAATCGGCGCCAGCCTGCGCGGCCGTCGTGATCGAGCCGATCTCCAGGAACCCGCCGATGCTTGTGACGATGCCGAGGGCAATGCCTATCAAGCGCTTCACGGCGGCGGCTACTGCAGCGTGTAGATGTACGCTGCGATGTCGCGCGCGTCCGTGGCTGTGACGTGGAGGTTGGGCATTGCCGTCTTGTCGTCGACGCCAGGAGGATTCATGATCCAGCGGATCATGTTCTCCGGCTGATTGGGAATGACGCCGGCGATGTACGCGCGCGTGGCCTCTCCCTGCAAGCTCGGTCCAACCGTGGACTCGGCGCCGGGAACGCGCGGAATGGTGTGGCAGGAGCCGCAGCCATAGGTGCGAATGAGCTCTTTGCCGCGCGCGGCGTCACCACCGTGTGTGAGCGCCATCGCGTCGGCTTCACCGTGCGTGCACGCGCTCGTCACCAACGCGAGCGCAGCCAGCACGAGACCGCTCAACGACCGGCAGTTCAGGACCATGTGTCGTCGCCTCCTCCGATCTCGAGGTGCTGCGCCCGTTCCATCTCACGCGCGATCTCCCGCTCGTGCACGCGTTCCTCGGAGGCGCGGAGCCAGCCGGCAAAGAGGAAGAGCGCCGCCACCAGGTACGCGAAGGACGCGGGAATCCACATCACGAGTCCGGCGAGCTCCTGATCCTCGAAGGGCGTGAGTCGCCACGCGGCTGCACCGGATGCGTAAGCGGGATACCAGAGCGTCCGCGAGAAAGTAAGGAGCGCGCCTAATGCGCCGGAGTGGAGCGCCGTGCCGAAGAGGAGCAGCACGGCCGTGCCGAAGCTCACGGCGCGGGCGCGTCCGCCTGGCGCGTGCGCGTGCACGATCGTCCACCAGAAGAGCAGCGCGGTGCCGAAGAAGCTGAGGTGTTGGAGCGCGTGGATGGTGTCGCTCCGCAGCGTCGCCTGATAGAGCGCCGGCGCGTGCCAGAGCCAGATCGCGGCGCCGTGAATGACGAATGCGACGATCGGCCGAGAGACGAAACGCCATGACGCGCGAAAGGCCGGCTGTCGCGTGAGCCCACCGACGCGACGTCGCGCACGCGATGGCAGCGCCCAGAGCATCGGCACGAGCGGACGGCCGACGACGAGCAGCGGCGCGGCGACGACCATCAACAGCTCATGCTGCACCATGTGGGCGACGAAGAGCTGCTCGGAGAGCGCGTGGAGCGGCGAGACGAGCGCGAGCATGCTCACGATCAAGCCGGCGCCGAATGCGCTCGCTTCCCATAGGCGAATGCCGCGGCCGACATGTTCGTCCCAGAGAAGCCGGAGGCCCCGCGCGTACAGCACCGCCGCGATGGCGAGCGGCAATACGATCCCGGGCTCCAAATCCCAATCTGCCCATAGCGGGCCAGTCGTCGCGTGCAGCAGCAGCGGCGGCGCCATCGTCAGGCTCGCATGCAGGCGGCAAAGACGAAGATCGCGAGCCACTGCGCGAGTATGAGCAGCGCCGACAGCGCACTCACCGCCATCCCGGTAAGGGCGACAAAGCGACTGCGCGAGTCGATCGTCGCGGCTTCGTCTTCGACACCGCGGCCGACGCGGTCCCAATCGCGCCAGGCGAGCAATCCGGCGCCGAGCGCCACCGCGAGACAGACGAGCGGCACGAGATGCATCGCCAGCTGCTTGCCGGTGCCGCAGGCCCACATGTTCGTGACGTAGATGAGCTCCTCGTTCACGAGCACGGCGATCGGGCCAGCCACCACCCCGAGCGTCAGGCCGAGCAGACCCGGCCATCGCGTCAAGCGCTCGCGCTCGTTAGGCTCGACTGATCGCGTCGCCATTGTCAGAAGACGTAGGGTCCGACGTATACGATGAGATAGATCGGCACCCAGATGAGCGCCATGAAATACCAGTAGAACGAGTTGTCGGCGACGTCGCTCATCGCCTTGATCGGCATGCGCCGGAACCAGTAGAAGAGCGTGATGCCGACTGTATCGGAGACGTCGAGGAGGAGGAGCGTCGCATGCGTCGCAACGAGCAGCCAGGCCGCGCTACCGTACGCGTTCGAATCCCACCGGACGTTGAGCGACCATAGCTCATACCAGCGCAGTACCGGGATCACGAGCGAGATGAGCGATGAGATCAGCAGCCAGAGCTTGACGCCGCCGAGGTCGAGACGACGTGATGCGCGATCAGCGAGTATCTGAGGAACGATGCTCACGAGCATGACGGCGAGCCCGATCGTCGGAATCGGCAGCGACGGCAGGGGCGTACGCATCGGCGGCCAGTCGAGGAAGTTCTGGCGTACGTAGAAGTACATCGCGGCGATGAGCGCGAGCGTCCACCCCTCGATGACCATGAAGCCGAGGGTGCCCCACCACATCAGGCTGCGATGCCCGAAGGTCACCGTGGGTAGCTCGGTGAGATCGCCTAACGATTCCTGGGGCGAGGGGCGCGGCGCGGTCATGCGGCCTCCACGATCTCGGCACCCGTATCCACGCGCTCGACGTCCTGCTCACGCACCGACTGCAGCCCCCAGCCGAGCATGCCCAGGAGCGTGAGGCCCAACCCGCCGAGCACCGCCCAGGGCGTAAAGATCGAGCCGATCCACAGCTCGGCCATCACGAGGGCGAGAACGAGCGGCCAGATCGAGCCCGTGGGATGCTTGTGTCTGGAGTCAGGCTGTGCATCGAACGTGGTCGTCACGAGCACCTCGCGGCGGTCGGTGCGCAACCCGGTCACCACCGGCAGCGGCGAGCCAGTATCCCAGAGCGGATGGCGCCCGAGCACGACCGGCGTGTTGACGAAGTTGTAACTCGGCGCCGGCGACGGGGTCGCCCACTCGAGGCCATAGGAGTCCCACGGATTGGCGCCGGCGAAGAGCCCGCCGCGCCAGCTGATCGCGGCGTTGACAATAAAGACCGCGACGCCAAGGACCGCGATAACCGCACCGATCGTCGCCAGCTCGTTGAGCGGCCCCCAGCCGGTCTCGGCGAGATAGGTATAGACGCGCCGCGGCATCCCGTTGAGCCCGAGGAAATGCATCGGGAAGAACGCGACGTTGATCCCAACTATGAAGAGCCACGCGTGCCACCTGCCTAACGTCTCGCTCAGCATCCGGCCCGTCACTTTCGGGAACCAGAAATAGAACGCTGCGAAAAGCGGCATCACGCCGCCGCCGAGGAGGACGTAATGGAAGTGCGCGACCACGAAGAACGTGTCGTGCACCTGCTTGTCGAACGCGACCGACGCGAGCATCACACCGGTGAGGCCGCCGTTCACGAATGTGAAGAAGAAGCCGAGGATGAACAGCATCGCCGTCGTGAGACGCGGGCGGCCGCTGAACATCGTCACGAGCCAGCAGAAGATCTGCACGCCGGTGGGAACGGCGATGACCATGCTCGCCGCGGTGAACAGGCTCTGCCCCAGCTCCGGAATGGGCGTCGCGAACATGTGGTGCACCCAGAGCCCGAAGGCGAAGAAGCCCGTGGTGATGTTCGCGAGCACGATCGCCGTGTAGCCGAACACGCGTCGCCGACTGAAGGTCTCGACGATGGAGGTGATGAACCCCAGCGCCGGGAGGAAGATGATGTAGACCTCGGGGTGCCCGAAGAACCAGAAGATGTGCTGCCAGAGCAGCGCGTCGCCGCCCTCGGAGGGATTGAACCAGTGCGTCCCCACGGCGCGATCCGAGGCCAGTTGGAGCGTGCTCGCCGTGGCGACCGCGGGCATGGCGAAGATGATCATGAACGCCACGGTGACCTGCGCCCACACGAAGAGCGGAATGCGATTGAGCGACATGCCGGGCGCGCGCATCTTGAACGTCGTCACGATGATGTTCACCGCCGCGGCGAGCGCCGCGATCTCGGTGAAGGTCACCACCTGGGCCCAGACATCGATGCGGTGCCCGGGCGAGAACTGTGGCCCCGAGAGCGGCGGATACGATGTCCATCCCGCATCCGGTCCCATGTTGATGAAGAGCGACACGTACATGAACAGCACGCCCATCAGGTACGTGTAGTAGCCGAACGCGTTGAGACGCGGGAATGCGATGCTGCGCGCGCCGACCATCAGCGGCACGAAGTAGAGACCCATCGCCGTCATGATCGGCACGGCGAAGAGGAACATCATCGTCGTGCCGTGGACGGTGAAGAGCTGATTGTACCGATCGGGCCCGATGAGCGTGTTCTCGGGACGCGACAGCTGCATGCGCATCAACGCCGCCTCGATCCCGCCCGCGATGAACATCAGGAACGCGGTGAAGATGTAGCGCTTGGCGATCGTCTTATGGTCGACGGCGGTGAGCCATCCCCAGAGGCCGGGCTTGTCGGCCCAGGTGAGCTCGAGCGCCGCGGCGTCGGCGAGGACGACCTCGTCGCTCAGCGTCGTCGGGCGCGCGCCAGGCAGCACGCCCGGTGCGGCGACGGCGCTCTCGTTCGGCGGAAGTCGACGAATGGGATCGGTCATTTGAGCGTCTGCAAATAGTCGAGCAGATTACGGAGGTCTTTCGCCGCAAGCTGATTCGACGGCATGCGCACCCCGGGCTTGATCGACTGCGGGTCGACGACCCAGCCGCCGAGGTTGCCCCGGGTGTTCGGGAGGGTGCCGGCGCCTAACGTCTTCCGGCTCGCGAGGTGCGTGAGATTCGGCCCAACGGTGCCGTAGGCCGGCTCGCCGGTGATCGCATGGCACGACGAGCACGGCCCGGCGAGGAAGACCTGCCGCCCGTCGCGCGCGCTCGAATCGTTAGGCACGGCGGCCGGCGCGCGCGCCTCTGAAAGCCAGGCGGCGAAATCGTTGCGCGAGTGCACGACGACGGGAAGCGCCATCTTCGCGTGCTCGGTGCCGCAGAATTCGGCGCACTGCGCGCGATAGACGCCGGCTCGGTCTGCATTGAGGAAGAGCGACGACGTGTAGCCGGGGATCAGGTCGCGCTTGCCGATGAGGTTCGGCACCCAGAAGCTGTGGATGACGTCGCGCGACGAGAGCTTCACCTGCACCGGCTCACCGGCGGGGATGTGAAGCTCATTCGCGTCGACGACAATCTTCGACGGGTCGGGATCGACGTAGTGCACCTCCCACCACCACTGATGCCCGATGATCTCGATCGTCAGCGTCCGGCTCGGCCGCTCGGCGAGCGCGCGGCCGACGGTGAAGTCGTAGACGAGAAAGAGAAGGAGAATCACGATGGTGGCGCCGACGAGCCCGGTGACGATGCCGGTGTGGCGCCGGTGCTCCTCGTTAGGCACCGTGATGATCGGCTCGAGATCCTCGCGCGTGATGCGGCGGCGCGAGAGCGCGGCCCAGAATGCCGCGACCACGACCGCGATCCAGATGACGCTCGCGACGATGAGCATCGCCCAGAAGAGATGGTTCAGGCTGCGGTTGGGCGGGCCCGCGGGATCGAGCACGCTCTGCGAGCCCGCACACCCAATTGCGAAGAGCAGGAGCCACGTACCGCGTCTCACGCTGAGTCCTCCGGCGGCGTGCTCGACATCTTCGGCACCGCGTTCGGGGTCGATGCCTCGGGCGTCTTGCGCATCATGTGATCGTCGCGGCCGCTGCGCGCGCCCTTCGGATTCAATCCACTCAGCGACCGCACATAGCTCACGAGCTCCCAGATCTGCTGGGTACTGAGCGAGTACTTCCACGCAGGCATCCCGTTCGGCCGGCCGTCAGCGATCGACGCGAAGATCTGTTGCGGCTCGTAGCCGTAGATCCACTCCTCGTCCATGAGCGGTGGCCCGATGCCTCCGCCGCCCTGGAAATGACAGCCGGAGCAGTTCATCGAGTTGAAGAGTGATTTCCCCTCGGACACGGCCCACGCGTTGTCGTCGTAGGGCGCCTCGACCTTCGGGATCACCATCCCGGGCCCGGGCTGCAGGTCGCTGACGATGAGCGCCGTCGACGTTGGCGTTGCCGTCGGTGGATTCTCCTGGAAGCGTCGGTTCTCGCGCTCGCAGGCAGACAAGAGGAGAATCCCGATGAGAGCTGAACATGTGGCTCGCCACCCGTTAGAGCGCGAAGACATACAGCATCCCTCCCTTGGTCGACTTCTGCGGGAGATCCTTCATCGCGTTGACGAAGCCTAGGGCGGCGCTCGAATCACGTGCGTCGAGACCTCCGGCGACGATTGCGCCGGACCATCCGCCCACGCCGGAGAGGACGGCGATGTACTGCTTGCCGCCGTAGCTGTACGTCATTGGCTGACTGATGATCCCGGAGCCGGTTTTGAACTGCCATAACGGATTGCCCGTGCGCGCGTCGACGGCCTTGAACCAGCCGTCCATCGTGCCGTAGAACGCGACGTCGCCCGCGGTGACGAGCGCACCACTCCACACGGGGAGGTCCTCCTTGATACTCCACACCTTGTGTTGGCCGACCGGATCCCACGCATCGAAGAAGCCACGATTGCCGCCTGGGCCCGCGTACATCTTCACGTTCGTGCCGACGTACGGGGTGCCGGCGATGTAATTCGCCTCGAGGCCCTCCTCGTCCATACACAAGTTCTGATGGGGGATGTAGACGAGCCCCGTTCGCGGCGAGTACGCGGATGGCTGCCAGTCCTTCATGCCGGGGGCCGCGGGACAGCTGTACCGCACGACCTGCCCTATGCGCGTCGCCTTCTCGGGGGCGTACTGCAATCGACCCGTCTTCAGGTCGACGCCGGTGGTCGTGTTGACAAAGCCGAACGGCTCTGCAGATAGGACCTCACCAGTCTTTCTATCGAAGACGTAAAAATATCCGTTGCGCTCCGGGCGCAGAATCAACTGCCGCCGAGTCCCTTTCCAGTCCATGTCGACGAGAATGTTCTCGTTGACGCCATCGTAATCATGTTCGTCATGCGGCGAGAGCTGGTATGCCCAGACCGCTTCGCCGTTGTCGGGATGCCGCGCGAAGACCGTGGAGCTCCACTTGTTGTCACCCGGACGCATCTCGGGATTCCATGGGCCTGGATTCGCGGTGCCGTAATAGATGAGATCGAGCTCGGGGTCGTACGTGATCCAGCCCCAGACGCCAGCGCCGCCGATCTTCCACTGGTCCGCGGGCCACGACGACACGCCGAGGTCCTTCCCCTGATCCATCTTGTAGAACGGCTTGAAATTCGGGCCAATGAGCACGTCCTTATCGGGACCAGTGTGGTACGCGGTCCAGGCGAGCTTTCCAGAGTTCTCATCGACCGCCTTGAGCCAGCCGCGCACGCCGAACTCGCCGCCGCTCACACCGACGAAGACTTTGCCTTTGACGACGAGCGGCGCCATCGTCACCGACTCGCCGAGGTTGATGTTTGCGAGCTGCGTCTCCCAGAGCTCTTTGCCAGTGGCGGCGTCGAGAGCGATCGTGCGCCCGTCGAGCGTGTTGAAGATCACTTTCCCGGCGTCGACGACGAGACCGCGGTTGACGACGTCGCAGCAGGCGACGCCCTGCGCCGCATTCACGGGCCTCGGCTTGTACGACCATTTGGTCGGCATCCCTTCTTTCGTCAGATCGAGCGCGTAGACGAAATTCGGGAAGGGTGTGACGATGTACATCGTCGTGCCGGCGACGATCGGCGCTGCCTCCACGCCGCGCGTAGTGCCGAGCGAGAATGTGCCGAAGACGTGCAGCTTTTGCACATTCGTATTGTTGATTTCAGTGAGGCCGCTGAACCTCGTCCCCTGGAAATCTTTCGCCGGCCGCACCCACTGGCCATCATCGGCGAATTTCGTGGTGGTATCGCCGCTCGTTGTCGCGGGGCCGACGCGCGCGGCGAGCGCGACGCGTGGATCATCCTTTTCTTTATCCCCTTTGCAGCCCGCGAGGAACAGGGAGCCTCCGACCGCAACGACGAACAATCGTCGGCGATCCGAAACACATCGTGTACGTTCGCGTCGTGGCATGCGTTCTCCTCACCGTCCGCCAGCGTACGTATCGTGTCGGTCTCGATGCGTCATGCGACCCGACATGGCGGCATCGCGAGTGGCGCGCTTGTGCAGGAAGTGTTCCCTGATTGTCGGGTTGGCCGGGTTGGTTGGGGGACGGGAGATCAATGGACTGCCAATATATCGGAAGATCGCGCCGGAAAAGAGCGTGCCGGAAAGAGCGCGCCGGAAAGGGCGCGCCGGAAAGAGCGCGCCGGAAAGGGCGCGCCGGGAACGGCGGGAATGGGGCGTGCAAGGCGAGAGGAGCGGGAGCGCGCGCGAAGAGCGCGCGCGATTCCAAATCGATCAGCTCCGAGCGTCGCGAGGGAGCGGGCGCGCAGAGCGCGCCCTCAGCCATCGTTCGTACACTGTCGGCGAGATCTCGGAGGGCTTGATCTCGCTTCGACCGCCCCAGAAGACATTCGTGTACGAGACCGGCATGCCGATCGTAGTCAGGTGCGCGTCGATGGCGTCCTTGTGCGCGAGCACCGTCGCCTTGTCGGTACCATGAGCGACGGCCATGATGTTCACGTTCGCGAACTCGGGACCACCCTCGCGCCAGTAACAATGCGTGAGGATGTGAAAGCGCCCGATCTCGCGGCCCGCCTCGATTTCACGACCTTCCGGAACACGCCAGTGAAAGAGCGCATTGTAGCGCGTCACCCGCGTGCCCGAGGCGGATGGCTTCACGTGCTCGAGAAACGTCGAGAAGCGACCGATCACTTTCCGCTCACTCAGCTCTCGCGCGATGCGCACGAACTCGTCGAAGCTCTCGCCAGCCTCGCGCGCACGTAGCTGCCAGAGATCCGGGCGCACCTCGTCGACCGTGAGCTCGCGCTTGAGCGCCTCGAGCACGCGCCACTCGCGCGGAGACAGCTCGACAATGTTCGTGTCGATCACCGTTCCGAGCTCTTCGCTCTTCGAGCCCGGTTCCATTCCCTTCCGACGCACGTGACCAACGCCGAGCGCGAACAACTTCTTCGCCGGCATCGCGCGGTACGCCTCGGCGCCGATGCGCTGC
>JAJKIR010000212.1 GCA_021154325.1 Gemmatimonas sp. | reverse complement strand
CATTCCACCGCCTCCACCTCCCTTACCTCCACCACCTCCCCCCTGTCCGCCTCCGCCCATACCACCCATGCCTTGATCTTGATCGGTGCTGTTCTTGTCCGCCATGCGGATACCCTCACCTTTCGGCAAGCGACGTCTCGCGCGCGGACGGAAGTGTCCGCGGCTCGAGCATGCAGCATACTCAGCCCGCAGTGCTCGTGCCAAGTAGCTCAAGTCGAGACGAATGGCACATCTGTTTACGATCTACAAAACGATGAGGCCGCGACGAGCTCCGATGATGACGGCCTCAGCACGTGTCGACGCACGCGTTTTTGCAAACACTGATCCGACGTGAAACTTCACCGTGTGCTCGGAGATCGCGAGTCGCGCCGCGATCTGCTTGTTGCCGAGTCCGTCCGCGATCATCCGGAGGACCTCGAGCTCGCGCGGCGTGAGCGGCGCGTCTGTCGCGGTATCCCCCCGCGGAGATCTCGAGGGTGTAGCGACCGTCGCGGCAGTTCGCAGGCTCCCAAACAATCCCGCCGTCACAGTCACGAGACCGGCGGCCGCCGCGCCGACGGCAGCGACGATCTCATTGGGGCGTGCGTCGCGAGAGAGTAGTCCCCGAACGCCAGCGCCCAAGCCCGAAGCGAGCACTGCGAGCTCTCCTTCGTCGGCGAGCACTACCAGGGAGGGGGAGGAGCGCACGCCGTCGTCCGAGTCGCCGGAGACGACGTGCAGCATCGCCAGAGCATCGTCGTCGCTGCCGGCGAATTCCACGAGCAGGACGTCCGGCTCGTGTTCGGCGATCTCGTCCGCGAGCGATGTATTCGTCGTCGCACTGCCGACGACGGCGAGCGAGGGCTCGCGCGCGAGAATCGCCTCGAGACCGGCACGCGATACGGCCGACGCAGCAGCGACGAGCACGCGCGTCACCGCGAGGTCACCTCGCGCGCGAACCGATCGGCGACGTGTGCCGACACTGCGATGCCAAGCCCGCGCGCGATCATGCAATTGATCCCGACGATCGCTCCGTCGAGCGTGGCGAGCGGACCGCCGGAGTTGCCCGGCGCGAGCCGAACGTCCGCTCGTACCCAGCTGTCGTCAGTTCCGGGCGCGGCGTGAACGATGCCCAGACTGAGCGCGCCACCGACACCGAACGGATGACCGAGGGCGACGAGGATCTCACCGGGACGAAGTGAGCGAGCGTCGCCGATGTCGGCGGCGGCCGGCCACTCGTTAGGCGCATCGACCAACGCGAGCAGCGCGAGATCGAGGTCGGTCTCACGGGCGATCACGCGGGCCTCAACTCGCCGTCCCCCTTCATGCTCGACGACGAGGTGGTCGCCCCGCCGCGGTGGAACGACGTGCGCGTTGGTCAGCACGATCGCCCGTCCCTTTGACGGCCAGATGATTCCCGCGCCCACACCGTCGAAGCGCGACCCCGTCGTGGCGATGCGCACCGTGACGCGGCGCAATCGGTCGGCGAGCTCGTGGAGCTCCGACGTGAGCGACCTCGCGGCTGCCGGCGCCGCGATGGCCGCGAGCAGGGCGGCGCTCATGAGGATCGTCCCCTGCGCTTCGGCTCACCGGCTGGTGCGCGCTCGCCGACGGTAACCGTGAGCGATCGCCGCTCGCCGCCTCGTACGACGCTCAGCTCCAGTGCCGCGCCGACCTGCTCGCCCCCCAGGAGCTCGGCAACGTCCTGTGGCTCGGCGACCGTTTTCCCACTCGCGGCCACGATCAGATCACCGACGAGAAGCCCCGCGCGATCGGCGGGACTGTCGCTCTCCACCATGACCACGAGCACGCCGCGCGGATCGTCGAGCCGCAGCCGCTCGGTCAGCGCGTTCGTTAGGCGCGCGGGCTGCATGGCGACACCGAGGTAGGCGCGCGCGACATGTCCGCGCGTCAGGAGGGCATCGACCACGCGGTCGACCGTCGCGTTCGGAATGGTGAGCGGCGTGCCTCGCGCGAGCGCGGAGCAGTTCACGCCGAGGACGCGCCCGTCGGCGTCGACGAGCGCGCCGCCGGAGAAGCCGTCGTAGATGGCCAGGTCGAGCCGCACGAACCGGTCGATTTCACCGCCGCTCCAGGTGCGCCACCGGTCCGACACGGCGCTGATGACGCCGAGGCTGGTGCTGACGCCGTCGTCGCCGGGCCGGCCGACGGCGAGCACGAGAGCACCCACGCGGAGAGCGTCGGCGGAGGCGAACGCCGGGAGCGCCACCGCGTCAGTCGGCGGCCGGTCCAGCCGCAGGACGGCGAGGTCCGTCCCACCGTCGCGCCCAACCAGATTGGCCGTCGCCCGCGTGCCGTTAGGCAGCGTGACGCCGATCTCCTGCTCCTTGCGGATGGTATGGCTGGCTGCGACAACGACGCCGTCGCGCCAGTAGATGCCGCTCGCGGCGATGCGCGGGCGAGCGTGAATCGCGACGACGCTTCGCGACGCACTCTCGACGGCCGCTGTGAGGTCGTCGGAGAGCGCGCGCAGGGTCGAGGCGGACTGTGTCCGATTCGTCGGTGTCATGAGGACTCGTGCCAAGGGTTCAGTTTCGGGCGCACACCCTTGCCGCCCGAGGTGCTGTGAGGAACCTTCGCCCCCGCCATGAGGAAGATGCATCGCCCGTTCAGGGGGGGACCCTAGCCGACCGGCGAGGGTAGAGTGGCGACGGGAGGGCGCGGCTTGCCGCGGCGGCGCGGTCGCGGCAAAGATTCAGCATTCTCCCAGGCTACCCGATCAGGTCACTCCAGTGCATCCCCGCACGACTGAGCTGCTTCGCCATCTCGACCTGCAGCATGAGCGTTTGCGCAACGCCGTCGAGAGTATCCCCAGAGGGCAGCGCGAGAAGAAGCCAAACCCGGACCGATGGTCGGTCGCGGAAGTGATCGAGCACCTCTCCATCGTGGAGACGCGAATTGGCCGCGTCTTCGACGCGAAGCTCGCGGAGGCACGCAACGCCGGCGCCGTACGCGAGGAACGCGACAGCTCGCCCGTGGTCGGCACCATCGACATGGATCGCGTGCTCGACCGCTCCCGTCGCATCACGGCCGCGGAGTCGAATCTCCCGTCGGGAAAGCTCGACGCGGAGGCGGCGTGGTCGACGCTCGAACGCGCGCGGAACGCGCTTCGTGATTCCGTCAACGGCGCGGACGGTCTCGCGCTCGGCGAGATCGTTCAGCCACACCCGGTGCTCGGCCCGATCAACCTCTATCAGTGGATCGCGTTCGTTGGCGGCCACGAGGCTCGCCACGCGGCCCAGGTGATGGAGCTGAAGGATCTGTTGAACGGTGGACCGTGAACGGTTGGCGGTGAAAGGTGAACGGTGAACGGTGAACGGTGCACGGTCCACGGTCCACGGTCCACCGATCACTGTTGTGATCGCAGCGCCTCCATCGGGTCGGCACGGCCCGCACGGCGCGACGGGACGTACGCCGCCGCGACGCAGCTGACGAGCACGAGCAGTGCCCCGCCGGCGAACGCCGCCGGCTCGAAGGTGCCGAGCCTAACGATGTTGGCGGCGAAGAGGCGCGCGACGCCGAGCGCGAGGAGCATGCCCGCGGCGAGGCCGATCGCGCAGAGCCGCAGGGACTGGCGGAGCACGAGCGCGACTATCGCCGACGTCGCCGCGCCTAACGCGACGCGAATGCCGAGCTCCTTGCGTCGCTGCGCGACGACATACGAGAGTACGCCGTAGACGCCCGTGACGGTGAGGAGCAGCGCAATCGCCCCGAGGGCCCCCGCGACCCAGTACGCCGCGCGGAACGGGTAGACGGCGCCGAGCATGTACACGTCGAGCGTGTGCATGTCCTCGACGGCGGCAGGCGCGAGCTGCGCGAGCGTGGCGTCGAGGTGGCGCATCGTCGCTTCCGGCTCGCCGGTGACGCGAGCGAGAAGTGCCATCCCGGCGTGGTCCGGGCCGCCCGGGTAATAGGCGACGGCGGCGTCGAAGGGATCGATGATCGTGCCGAGGGCCACGTCGGGCACGACACCGACGACGCGCGCGTCGCGCCGGGTGGCGAGTCGCGTCCCGGCACTCTCTGGTGCAAGGCGGAGCTGCTGGCCGATGGGATCGCGATCGGGCCAGAAAGTGCGAGCCGTGCTCTCACTGACAATGACGACCGGCGCTCCCCCGCGCTCCTCGTCGGGCGTGAAGCGACGGCCGCGGATGAGCGGCATGCCCAAGAGGTCGAAGTAGGCGGACGATACGAAGTTGTAGAACAACGGCCGCGCATCCTGGCGAGACGACGTGCCGACGACGACCGGATACCGGCCGCCAAACGGCGGACTGCTCGCCGCCGCTAACGCGCGGACGTCGGGCTGAGTACGAAGGACGGCGAGGGCGTGATCGCGCGCGCCGGCGCGCTCGTTGACGTCGAGGCGCAACACGCCGTGAGTGCGCATGCCAACGTCTACGCGTTGCAGGCGTCCCACGCCGCGGAGGAGTATTCCCGCGCAGATGAGGAGGAGGACGCAGACCGTCACCTGGCCGATGACAAGGCCATTCCGCAGCCGGGACGGTCGGTAGCCGCCGTCGAAATCGCCGCGGGTCGCCCGGACGATGTCGGGACGCGTCGCCTGGAGAGCGGGCGCCAGACCGAAGACGAGCGCCGACGCGACCGACGCCACGAGCATGAACAGAAAGACGCGACCGTCCGGCGCGAGGGGCACGATGCGGAGATACGACGCGAGCTCCGCCGGGATCGTGGCGAACATGAGCCTCACGCCGGCGCCAATGGTGAATCGCGACAGCGCGAAGCCGGCGAGTGCCGCGGGAACGGCGAGGAGGACGGCCTCGGTCAACAGCTGAGCGAGGACCCGCGATCGCGCCGCGCCTAACGAGAGACGGATGCCGATCTCCGGTTGTCGGGCGAGGCCGCGGGCGAGCATCATGTTCGCCACGTTGGCGCAGGCGATGAGAAGCACCAGGATAAACGCGGTCGCGATCGGGGCGAAGAAGAGCGCGAATTGTGGCGACAGCTCGATGCCCGTAGCGCGAGAAATCAGTCGTGCCCTCGCGGGCCGATCGGGCTCCCGTGCGTCGGCATGGCGCACCCGGAGCCAGCTCTCGAGCCACGCCGCTGCCCGGCCGGGGCCGACCTCCGGCCGCAATCGTCCGACCACGGAGATCGACTCGGGCGCCCGATCGCCGAAAAGACTATCGCCGGCGAAGAGGAGATCGTTCATCGTCAGCGGGACCCAGAAGTCGAGTGGGACGTCGCCCAGCCCTGCGAAGCCCGGCGCGAGGACCCCGACCACCTGGAGGGACTGACCGCGAATGTGGATCGTCTTGCCGACGATCGACGAGTCGCTGCCGAAGCGGCTCGTCCACGCGTCATGGCTCAGCACGACGACCGGCGCGCTGCCGGCTTCGGAGGCGTCGGAGCTCACGAGGGTCCTGCCTAACGCCGCGGCGAGGCCAAGCATCGAGAAGTAGTTGCCCGTGACCAGCTGGCCGAACGCCGGGGCGCTGTCGATCCGGGTGTAGAGCAGCCGGAAGGCGAAGCTCTCGCTGAGCGCCGAACGATCCGCGCGCAGCGCCTGATACTCGCGCCAGGTGAAGGCATGCGGGTTGCCCGCGCGGTCGCTCCACGAGATCTGAAAGAGCGACGATGGATCGCGAACGGCGAGCGGGCGGAGCACGTACGCGTCGAAGATCGTGAACGCCATCGTGTTGAGGCCGAGCGCGAGCGCAATCGTCGAGACGACGGTGATCGCGAATGCGGGGGCGCGGCGAAAGGAGCGCCAGGCATAACGAGCGTCCTGGCCAAGGCGCTCGAGCCAGCGGCGTCCCCAGCTGTCGCGGATCTCTTCCTTGAGCTGCGTCGGATTGCCGAACGCGCGCCGGGCTTCGAGCGCGGCCTGGTGTGGGCTCATGCCGCGCACGACGAGGCGCGCTGTCTCGGCGTCCAGATGATAGCGGAGCTCTTCGTCCAGCTCGGCTTCGAGTGAGCGCGCGCGCAGGAGGGCGCGGGCGCGGAGCTTCCAGCGCTCGAGCATCGTGAGTCAGTCTGCCTGGAGGATGAGGCCGAGCGCGTGGGAGAAGCGCTCCCACGACGCTCGCTCGGCTTCGAGCTGCTTGCGACCGGCGGCGGTGAGCTCGTAGTACCGCGCCCGGCGGTTGTTCTCCGACGGGGCCCAGTGCGCGGCGACCCATCCTCGCGCCTCGAGGCGGCGGAGGGCAGGGTAGAGCGAGCCGTAATTGACGTCGAGCACGCCGCGGGAGATCGCCTGGATGGATTGCGTCAGCTGCCAGCCGTTCGCGGCTCCGCCGCGGAGGAGCTTGAGGACGATGAGGTCGAGCGTGCCCTGAAGGAGGTCGATCTTGCTGGGCGTCTTGGGCACCTGGTCTCCTCTAGACGTTCAATAGGAAACACAGGATTGCAGGTGACCTCTAGAATGTCAATAGGAGGGTTGCGGATGGAGAGGTGGGAACGACTGTAGGAAGGGCGACTATGGGAAGAGCGACTATGGGAAGAGCGACTATGGGAAGAGCGACTATGGGAAGAGCGACTATGGGAAGAGCGACTGTGGGAAGGGCGACTGCAGGAAGAGCGACTGTGGGAAGAGCGACTGTGGGAAGAGCGACTGTGGGAAGAGCGACTGTGAGGGATTCCGATCAGTCGCTGTCGGGATCCCTATCGCGCATGAGCTCCGTGATCATGCGGCGCGTGACTTTGGCGAGATTCCAGGCCCGGTAGAATGGCTTCTCCGTGGTGTACCCTTGCCTGATGCACGTCCGGAGATCGTGCCGCACTTCATCCAGAGAACCGCGTGAAATGCGCAAGCCCTGCAACTCCTCTCTTGGCGTGCCGCGACCAAACCCTTCCGCTATACTCGACGGAACGGAACGCGCTGCTCGCAACAATTGCGATTTGAAGTCGGGTGGCACGCGCTTGAATGTGCGCACCATTTCGATGATCAGCTGTTGGAGCTCGCGCGCAGCGTGGTAGGCGCGGAGTTCATCGGGGTTGCCCATTGGGACAACATCGGTGCGGACGCCGGGCGAGCCCTCACCCATTGCCCGCTTCGCGGTTCGCTTTCACGCGGACTCTGGTACAGGATCCCTTCCACCTCATTCCGACCTATCTCGATTTCCTGCCGTCGCTCTTCAAGTGTCGCTGTTTCCGCAGTCGCTGTTTCCGCAGTCGCCTTCCTGCAGTCGCTGTTTCCGCAGTCGCCCTCCTGCAGTCGCCGTTTCTGTAGTCGCCGTTTCCGTGGTCGCGTCGGTGCGCAGTGTTCTTCTCGGTTGCGCTCGCCGACTGCCGTGCGTCATCTCACTTTGGTAGTTCCTTCCTCCCGCCGTTGCCGTGGAACACGTCGTCGACGCGATCACGTACTTCGTCGTCTTTCTCTTCTCGACCACCCTGCACGAGGCCGCGCACGCGTGGGCGGCGCTCCGGGGCGGCGATCTCACCGCGTACAAGGGCGGTCAGGTCACGCTCGACCCGCGGCCCCACATCAAGCGCGAGCCCTTCGGCATGGTGGTGCTGCCGCTCGTGAGCGCCCTCGCGACCGGGTGGCCGATGGGCTATGCGAGTGCGCCCTACAATCCCGATTGGGCACGCCGCTATCCACGACGTGCGGCGCTGATGGCGCTTGCCGGGCCCGGAGCGAACCTGCTGCTCGTGATCGTCGCGGCCCTCGCGCTCCGGGTGGGTGAAGGCGCGGGCGTCTTCTGGGCGCCGGAGCGGATCCATTTCGGCTTCATCGCGTCGTCGCACGCGAGCGTCACGTGGGAAGCGATGGCCCGCCTGCTGAGCGTCGTCTTCTCGCTCAACCTGCTCCTCTTCGCCTTCAATCTGCTGCCGTTCTTTCCGCTCGACGGGAGCGCGGCAATCACGCTGTTGATGAATCGGGCGACGACGAAGCGATACCAGGAATTCCTCTGGTCGACGCCGATGCTCGGCTGGATCGGATTGCTCGTCGCCTGGAAGCTGTTCGATTTTGTCTTCGGGCCGGTGTTCACGGCCGCGGTGAACCTGATCTACTCAGGGGTGAGTTACAGCTGATCCGTTCACGTGGTTGCCTAACGGCTCACGCGATCCGGACAGATG
>JAJKIR010000211.1 GCA_021154325.1 Gemmatimonas sp. | reverse complement strand
TGCTGAGGAGAGCGTCAGTGGTATCAGTGCAGTGTCACTGGTTTCAGCGGCCTTGCTGGACCGATGGCAAGCCGACCCGAAATTCCCGGAAGAACCCAAATCTGGAATGAGGTCTTCCGCAGGCACGCTAGACTCTCTTCTTCCCGCGACGAGTCGCCGCTGGACGCAACGAAAGGCTCCCGCGAAATCATCGATAGACTCGTGCATGCCCGCAGCTCCCGACGATCCGATCCACGTTATCCGGCGCCAGCTCGCCGCCGAGATCACGCGATCGCTCGGCGGCTCGCAAAGCCAGCACGTCATCGCGCCTTACTTCGAAACATTCGGCAGCGGCGGATGTCTGAGCTCAGTCGCGGCGTCGTCGATCGCTGCACCATCGAATGGCTCATGCGTCGCATCCATCGCCTCGGTGGCGCGGTGACTGTGACCGTCAGTCTTGGCGATTCGGTCCGGATGTGGAGCGACGCAATGCGTCGGCGATCCCTTGCTCGACGAGCGGCACCATGATCCGGTAGCCTGCCTCGTTAGGGTGAACGCCGTCGCTGGCGAGGTCGGCGCGCATACCGTTGCGGTCGTCGCGCATGGCGCCGTGGTAGTCCACGTACACGCCGCCTGTCGAGTCGGCGTAGTGCTTCATCCATGCATTCAGCGCCACGATCTTCGGCGCCGGCTCGAGGCCCGGCTTCCACGGGTAGTCGAACACCGGCAGCACGGAGCAGAGCACCACCTGGATGCCGTTCGCGCGCGCCATCTCCGCCATGCCAGCGAGATTGTCCTCGATCATCTCCAGCGTGCTCGGGCCCGTGTTCCCGGCGATATCGTTCGTGCCAGCCAGGATAACGACGACCTGTGGGTGAAGCGCGATCACGTCCTGATGGAAGCGTACGAGCATCTGTGGCGTGGTCTGGCCACCGATCCCGCGATTCACATACGGCTTCCCGGTGAACCAGTATTTCTTCCACCCCTCCGTGATCGAGTTCCCCATGAACACCACGCGAGCGCCGACCACGGTGTTGGAGTCGCGATATTTCGCGAGGTTCGGCCAGTCGGTGGTGCTCTGCGCGCCGAGCGGTGCCGCCCATGCCAGCAATAGCCATCGCCAATTCATCATGGTCTCCTCACCATTGAACGACCTGGTTCTCACCTCGAAGCTCGTCGCGGACACGAGCGGCCGACTGGAGAAGATCGCGCTCCTCGCCGCGTTACTCAAGCGGCTGGCGCCTAACGAGATCCCGATTGCCACCGGTTTCCTTATCGGGTGGCCGCGCCAGGGCAAGCTTGGCGTCGGGTGGGCGAGCGTCGCCGAGGCGCGGCCGGCGGTCGCCGCCACGACGCCCGAGCTCACCCTCGCCGAGGTCGACGCCATCTTCACCGCGCTGCAAAACGCCCGCGGCAAGCGCTCCGGCGCCGAGCGGCAGCGGATCCTCGCCGAGCTGCTCGCCCGCGGCACCGCCGATGAGCAGTCGTTCCTGACGGCGCTCGCCATCGGCGAGGTCCGCCAGGGCGCCCTCGACGGCGTGCTCACCGAAGCGGTCGCGAAAGCGGCCGGGCTTCCCGCCGCGAAGGTGCGCCGCGCCGTCATGCTCGCCGGCGACCTCGGCACGGTTGCCGAGGCGGTGCTCACGGAGGGTGAGCCGGCGCTCGCGCGCTACGCACTCCAGTTGTTCCGTCCCATCCAACCGATGCTCGCGGACTCGGCGCCTAACGTCGGCGAGGCACTGGCCGCGTTAGGCACCGCCGTCCTCGAGTGGAAGCTCGATGGTGCCCGTGTGCAGGTGCACCGCCAGGACGACCGGATCGCCATCTACACCCGCAGCCTCAATGACGTCACCGCGGCCGTGCCGGAAGTGGTCGAGGCGGTGCGCGCGCTCCCCGCGCGCGAGCTCATTCTCGACGGCGAGGTGATCGCCCTCATGCCCGATGGCCGCCCGCTCCCCTTCCAGGAGACGATGCGCCGCTTCGGACGCCGGCTCGACGTCGACGGGCTGCGCGCGACCATGCCCGTGACACCCTTTTTCTTCGATCTGCTCCGCGCCGACGGTGAAGACCTCCTCGACCAGCCACTCGTCGATCGGCTCGCGCGACTCGACGCGATCGTTCCCGCCGCGTTCCGCGTCCCGCGCCTAACGACGAGCGATGCCGCCGACGCGCAGCGTTTCGTCGACGATGCCCTCGCCCGCGGACACGAGGGCATCATGGCGAAGCTCCCCGCCGCGCCGTACGCCGCGGGCCGCCGCGGCTCGGCATGGCTCAAGGTGAAGACGCCGCGCACCCTCGATCTCGTCGTCCTCGCCGCCGAATGGGGCTCCGGCCGCCGCAAAGGCTGGCTCTCCAACCTCCACCTCGGCGCCCGCGATTCCGCCACCGGCGAGTTCATCATGCTCGGCAAGACCTTCAAGGGGATGACCGATGAGGTCCTCGCCTGGCAGACCAAGGAGCTCCTCGCCCGCCAGACCCACCGCGACGGCCACATCGTCTTCGTCCGGGCCGAGCTCGTGGTCGAAGTTGCCTTCAACGAGGTGCAGCGCAGCACCCAGTACCCCGGCGGCGTCACCCTCCGCTTCGCCCGCATCAAAGGCTATCGGCCGGACAAGCCCGCGGCAGAGGCGGATACCATCGACGCCGTTAGGCGGCTCGTCTAGGCTTGACTAGGCGAGCCGGCTGCCGCAGCGTTGCGCATGGCGCTTCAGCATGACGTCGTCTGTCCCACCCTCATTGGCCGCGGCGCGCAGATCGACGCCCTGCGGCAGGTCCTCGCGCAGGCGCGGGAGGGCAACGGACGCGTCGCGCTGATCGTTGGGGAGGCGGGGGTTGGGAAATCGCGGATCCTCCGCGCCATGTCCGACGAGGCCCGCGGCCAGGGATTCTTCGTGCTGCAGGGCGCGTGCTTCGAGGCGGAGCGGTCGATCCCCTATGCGCCGCTCCTCGACCTCGTCCGGCTCTTCGCGAGCACCACCTCGCCGGCGATCGTCGCGCACGTCCTCCAGCCGGCGGCGAACGATCTCGTCTCGATCTTTCCCGAGCTTCAGCCGCTTCTCCCCGAGGCGACGCCCAGCGCCTCCGTCGATCCCGAGTCCGACCGGCGGCGGCTCTTCCATGTCCTCGCGCAGGCCGTCACCCTCCTCGCGCGCACGCAGCCCGTCTTCATCGCCTTCGAGGACGTGCACTGGAGCGACGACGCGACGCTGGAGCTCGTCTTTCACCTCGCGCGCACCCACGCCGCGCAGCGCGTCACCATCGCGCTCACCTTTCGCGGCGAGGAGGCCGGTCCGCGACTCGCGCGACTCGTCGCCGATCTCGAGCGCGCCCGCATCGTCGCCGATCTGCCGCTCGAGCGGCTGGGGCGTGCCGACGTCGCCGCAATGCTCCACGCGATCTTCCCGCGCCAGGACCTCGGCGACGAGTTCGTCCACGTGCTCCACGGCCTCACCGAGGGGAATCCGTTCTTCGTTGAGGAAACGCTCAAGTCGCTCATCATTGCCGGCGATCTGTCACCGACGGGAAGCGGCGGTTGGCGCGCACGGCCGCTCGAGCGCGTCCGCGTCCCGCGTACGGCAGTCGAAGCCGTCCGCCGCCGTCTCGCCGCGCTAACCGTCCCCGCTCGTGACGTCGCGTCGCTCGCGGCGATCGCCGGCCGTCGCTTCGATTTCGAGCTGCTGCGGGCGCTCACCGATCTCGACGAGCGCGCCCTCCTCGCCCTCGTCAAGGAGCTCATCGCCGCGCAGCTCGTGGTCGAGGAGTCGGCCGAGCGTTTCGCCTTCCGGCACGCGCTGACGCGCGAGGCGATCTACGCCGAGCTGCTCGCCCGCGAGCGCGTCGCGCTACACCGGCAGGTAGCGACTGCCCTCGAGCGGCAGTACGCGCACGCGCTCGACGCCGTCGTCGAAGCCCTCGCCTATCACGCCTGGGAAGCCGGCGACTGGGAGCGCGCGGCTCGTTATGCGGCACGCGCCGCCCGCCACGCGCTCGCGCTCTCGGCACCGCGCGAGGCGGTCGCGCACCTCGACCGTGCCTTCGCCGCTCTGGAGCGCTCCGGCGCGCCGCCCTCGATCGAGCTTCACCTCGCTCGCGCTCGCGCCTGCGAGACGCTCGGCGACTTTCAACGCGCCAACGACGACTTCACGGTCGCTCTCACGCGCGCCCGCGAGGCGGCTGACGTCCGCGCGGAATGGGAGGCGCTCTACGCGTTAGGCATGCTCTGGTCCGCGCGCGACTACAATCGCGCCGGTGAGTTTCGTCGCGAGGCGCTCGGCGTCGCGCGCGCACTCGGCGTCGAATCACTCGTCGCCCGCAGCCTGAACCGTGTCGGCAACTGGTACGTCAACCTCGAGCAGCCGCGCGAGGGACTTCCGTATCACGAGGAAGCGCTGGGCATCGTCGAGCGCATCGTCGATGGCGCGGGGATAGCCGAGAGCGTCGACCTCATCGCGATGGCCCACCACATCGGCGGCGATCAGCGCGAAGCCGCGGAGCATTACGCGCGATCGCTCACGCTTTTCAGCGGACGCGAGGACCGTCGTGGTCTGGCGAACGCGCTCGCACTCCTTGCCCTCTGCGGCCCGGCCTACCAGTCCGCCCCGACGACGCCGTTTCTCAGCCCCGCGGTGGACGCCGAGCTGCGTGAGCTGCGCGGTTTGCGCACGTCGCGGGAGATCGGCTGGCGCGCCGGCGAGGCATTCATCCGCTTCATCATCGCGGATTGTCTGATGTGGCGTGGCGAGTACGATCGCGCGATTCCACTCGCGCGCGAGTCGCTCGCGCTCGCGCGTGAGATCGAGCACCGCGAGTGGTCGGCTGGCGCGCTCCGCATCCTCGGCGCGATCTCGCTCGACCTGCTCGCGCCCGACGTTGCGCAGGAGCAGCTCAACGCCGCGCACGACATCGCGCGCCGACTCGGCTCTCGCGTCTGGATTCGCTGGACCGCCGCGCCGCTCGCGGTCGCACTCGCCCAGAACGGCGACGTCGACGCCGCGCTCGAGGTTCTCGACAGCGCCGAGCGGCTCGGCGAGCTCCCGGTCGCGCCCCCGGAGAGCCCGTCGCTTACCCTTGGCGAGCGGCACCTCTGGCTCGCGCGCGTCGAGCTGGAGATCGTTAGGCAGCAGCCGGACGCCGCGCTCGCGATTGCCGACGCGCGACTCGCCGCAGAACGCATGGCGAATCCCGGGAACCTCCTCGGAGTGCCACGTCTCACGCTGGCCAAGGCCCAAGCACTCACCGCCCTCGGACGACTGGACGAGGCAGAAATCGCCATCGATGGCGCGCGCGCCGAGGCGACGGCCCAGGGCGCGCGGCCGATGCTCTGGCGCGTCGAGGCGGCCGCCGGCCAGGTCCACCGGGCGCGTCGCGAGCGGCTCGAGGCACGTCGCGCCTTCGACGGCGCGCGTGTCATCGCCACCGAGCTTGGGGGCAGAGTCCCTGATGAGGAACTTCGTAACACATTCCTGGGCCGGCTGGAGACGCTGATACCCTCGGGTCCCGCGCCGACCGCGTCACGCGCGGCGAAGGACGCGTTAGGCGGACTGACCCGCCGCGAGCGCGACGTCGCCGAGCTCGTGGCGCAGGGTCATGCGAACCGTGCGGTCGCGCGTGCGCTCGGCATCGGTGAGCGGACGGTGGAGGGCTACGTCGCGAGCGCGCTGGCGAAGCTCGACTTCACGTCGCGAACCCAGCTCGCGGCGTGGGCCGTGGAACGCGGGATCTCGACCGCCCCCGTACTCGGGGCTCGAAATCCTCCGTACCGAAAGTGAAAATCCCCGTGCTTTCCACGATGTAGCGCGGTCTGGCCATCCGTATCCTATCGCCACGCTCGAGAGGTGCTCGAGCAGTCCACCGATAGACGGAGAAACCGCCATGCGCACTCGTGCCCTCACCCTGCCACTCCTCAGTATCGCGATCGTTTCCATTGCCGCGTGCTCGCGAGACGCGAGCAGCAGCAGCGCGCCGGAGACGCCATTGCTCTCCCTGCTCGCGACCGTCGGCCCCGCCGACGACATCCAGTGGGGTCCCGCCCCGCCGATCTTCCCCAAAGGCGCCGAGATGGCGGTGCTGCAGGGTGACCCGAGCAAGGCTGACGAGTTCACGGTTCGCCTTCGCATGCCGAACGGCTACAGGATCGCGCCGCACACGCATCCGACGATCGAGAACGTGACGGTCATCAAGGGGACGTTCCTCGCCGGGATGGGTGAGCAGTTCTCGGAGGCGAGCCTCAAGGCCTACCCGCGCGATGCCTTCGCGAGCATTCCCGCGAATCATGCGCACTACGCCATGGCCCGCGGCCAGACGATCGTCCAGGTCCATGCTATCGGACCCTTCGCGCTGACCTACGTGAACCCCGCCGACGATCCCACCAAGCGTTAGGACAATGACCTCCATCAACCTGGAATCCACAGTCATTCTTGACCCGCTCGCGGAGCGAACCCGCGCGACGTGGACATCCGGCGACTTCGGCCGCATTGCGGCCGGCTATGTCCACGGCGCGGGCGAGTTCATCGCGCGACTCGAGCTCGGCGCTGGCGAGCGGGTCCTCGATGTCGCTTGCGGGACGGGCAACCTCGCGATCCCCGCGGCGCGCACCGGCGCGAGCGTCACCGGCATCGACATCGCGCCCAATCTCGTGGCGCAGGCCAAGGCACGCGCCGCCTCAGAGTCGCTCGCGATCCGCTTCGACGTCGGCGACGCCGAGCAGCTGCCGTACGAGAGCGGGAGCTTCGACGCGAGCGTGACGATGTTCGGCGCGATGTTCGCCGCGCGCCCGGCGCGGGCTGCCGCGGAACTGCTTCGTGTCACCCGATCCGGCGGGCGCATCGCCATGGCCAACTGGACGCCCACGGGCTTCATCGGCCAGATGCTCGCGGCAACGGTTGCCTATGCACCCGCTCCAACCGGAGTCGCGTCACCGCTGCTCTGGGGCACCGAGGAGGCCGTCCGCGACCGACTCGGCGCCGGATGCAAATCGCTGACCCTCTCGCGCCGGGTCATCACCTTCGAGTATCCGGTCCCGCCGGAGCAGGTCGTGACGGAGTTTCGGCTGTGGTACGGGCCGACACTGCGGGCCTTTGCCTCACTCGAGGATCAGGGGCGGCAATCGCTGCGGCGGGATCTGGAACGCCTGTGGATGGAGCACAATCGCGCCGACGATGGTACGACTCGGGTCCAGTCCGAGTACCTCGAGGTTGTCGGCGTCGTTGGGTGACGCGGTACCGTCCCCGACGAGACTGGGGGTCTTCCCAGTCGCGTATGGCAAAACTGGCATATGCCAGTTTTGCCATACATGGCCGCACGGAGCCCTTCTTCGATTCATGGGAAATCCGCGAAACTCCCCAGCCGTCGCCCGCGTCCTCTCCTCCGTACCTCAAACACGGTCACACCATGCCTCTTCGAATGATCCTGCGCGCGGCGACTCTCATCGTCCTGAGCGCGATCTTGTCAGGCTGCTCCGACAATCAATCGCCGGTCGGCGATCATTTCACGGGTCAATTCACGCTCACCCATGCGGACGAGCAGCCGCTGCCGGCGGCGGTATTCGATGGGATCATCGACCCGGCGCCGTCGCCCACATTTCGGCTACGTGTCGTTGCCACGACGGGCTCGATCAGCATCGACGCGAACGGCCACTACCAGCAGCACCTCGAGCACGACACGTACATCGATGGCGTTTTCAACGGCCGCGTCATCCATGCCGATCATGGCACGTGCACCCGCGCCGCCGCGCAGCTGCTCTGCGAATCGAACTATCTCGAGTTCGTGACGTTCACGGCCACGGTGTCGGGCAGTACGCTCACCATCGGCCAGGACATCGCGAACGAGGGCCACGTCGCAACCTACCGCTACGCTTTCAGCGGCAAGTAATGCCGGAATCCCGCCTCATCGCCGCGATTGCTGTCCTCTGCCTTTCCGCCGGCGCCCGCGCACAGAAGACCGTCGACTGGCCCGTCTACGGCGGCAGCGACGATCACACCCACTACACCACGCTCGGCCAGATCACGCCCGCCAACGTTAGGCAGCTCACAGTCGCCTGGACGTACGAGACGCACGACGAGTTCGCGGGCTCGGAGATGCAGACGAACCCGATCGTCGTCGACGGCGTGCTGTATGGGACGTCGCCAAAGCTCCGCGTCTTCGCCCTCGACGCATCGACCGGCAAGGAGCTCTGGAGCTTCGATCCAACCAACGGCGCGGCGCCGACCTCGCGCATCCGCCATCGGGGCGTCGTCGTCACCGCTGACCGTGTCATCTTCAACTACCGGAACCGCCTCTACGCGCTCGACAAGCGCACCGGCCGGCCGATCCCGACCTTCGGCGACAGCGGCTGGGTCGACCTCCGCGCCGGCCTCGGCCGCCCGGTGCGCGGCCTGTCCGTGAGCGCGTCGACGCCCGGCGTCGTGTTTGAGAACTTGCTCATCATGGGGAGCACCGTGCCCGAGGCGCTGCCGAGCGCGCCGGGCGACATCCGCGCGTACGACGTGACCACCGGCGCGCTCCGCTGGAGCTTTCACACGATCCCGCATCCTGGCGAGCCGGGGTACGAGACGTGGCCGCCGGACGCGTGGAAAGTCGCGGGTGGCGTCAATGCCTGGTCGGGAGTGACCCTCGACGCGCGGCGCGCGATGGTCTTCGTCGCCACCGGCTCCGCGTCGTACGACTTCTGGGGCGGCAACCGCGTCGGCGACAACCTCTACGCGAACAGCGTCATCGCGCTCGACGCGCGCACCGGAAAGCACATCTGGCACTATCAGGTGCTCCGTCACGATCTCTGGGACCGCGACCTCCCCGCGGCTCCGGTGCTCGTCACCGTTAGGCGCGGCGGACGCGCTATCGACGCCGTCGCCCAGATCACGAAGACCGGCCACACCTGGGTCCTCGACCGCGCCACCGGCGCACCGCTCTTTCCCGTGGCGGAGCGTCCGATGCCGGCAGCCACTCTTGCCGGCGATCGCGCCGCGCCGACCCAGCACTTCCCGACGCTGCCACCGCCCTTCACGCGCCAGCGCCTCACGAAGGGCGACCTCACTACGAGAACGCCGGCTGCGCACGCCGCCGCCCTCGCGCAGTTTGAGCAGTACGGTACCACTGATCCATTCGATCCGCCTAACGACAAAGGGACGATCATCTTTCCTGGCGTGGACGGCGGCGGCGAGTGGGGTGGTCCCGCGTTCGACCCGAAGAGCCGGCTGCTCTACGTCAACGCCAACGAGATGGCGTGGCTGCTCAAGCTCGTGCCCCGGAGCGACCGCTCGCTCTACGCTGCGAATTGCGCCAGCTGCCACGGCGAGAACCGTCAGGGGAGCGCGATGGCGCCGTCACTGCAGGACGTTGCCGAGCGGCGCACGCGCGAGCAGATCGCTCAGATCATTCGCGACGGCACTGGCCGCATGCCCGCGTTCGGCAGCGCCCTCGAGGGACGCGCGCTCGCCGACATTGTAAACTTTCTCATCACCGGCCGCGATTCTTCGGCGGCCGCCGGTCCCGATCCATTCGGCATTCCCTGGCGCAACGCGTACTTCGACATCTTCGTGGACAACGAAGGCTACCCCGGCATCTCACCGCCATGGGGCACGCTCTCCGCCATCGATCTCGACGCCGGGACCATCAGGTGGAAGATCCCGTTTGGCGTCTACCCGAAGCTCGCAACCGAGGGGCTCACCGAGACTGGCACCGACAACTATGGCGGCGCCATCGTGACCGAGAACGGGCTCCTGTTCATCGGCGCGACGACCTACGACAACACCTTCCACGCCTACGACAAGCGCACCGGCAAACTCCTCTGGAGCGCCAAGCTTCCCGCCGCCGGCAATGCGACGCCGTCGACCTACATGGTGAACGGACGTCAGTACATCGTCATCGCCTGCGGCGGCGGCAAGAACGGCGCGCCGAGCGGCGGGACGTACGTGGCGTTCGCGCTGCCTCGTTAGGCACCCTGTCTCGAGGCGCGCTTCGCCTCGGCTTCTGCCTCGGCGGTGGGCCCCCGCGCGCCACGGTCGATTTGCCGCACCGCGCCGACGTGATACGCGAGATGGGCGATGCTGGCGATCATGTACGTGAGCTGCGTCTCGTCCATCGCCCGCGCCGCGCTGAGCGCGTCCAACCATTGGTGCGTCTCGGTCTTCAGCTCGCGCCGCAGCCGATCCCATTCGGCGTCCGTAACGCGGGAGATCTTCCAGCTCGCGGTCCAGTCGGCGCCGGCCCAGGGATTCTTCACGCCCGACTTCCATTGGTTCATCAGGGCGAGACCGTACCGCAGATGATCCACGTGCGCCGCGATGGACGCGCCGCCGAGGCTGGTGCGCGACGCCTCGTCGGCGGAGAGCTTCTCGAGCGACCCATGCAGCCCGACGTCACCGGTGTTGAGCATGTACGAAGGATCGCGCGGCACGCCATCGACCAATTCCCTGAAGAGCGTCGCGAGTGTCGTGGAGATCTGAGTGGAGTCCATGGTCGGTATCGATAAGAGGGCTACCGGCTTACCGCGACCGCGACGCGCGAATCCGCCGTGCCGTAGTACAATAGCCAACGCCCGCGGAACCTCACGAGCCCCTCGACGAAGGTCGTCCCCTCCTTGTACTGCCCCGACTTCTCGTACGCCTCAGTCGGTCGGAGAAAGGGCGATACGCTACGCGCAATGAGCCTAACGGGATTCGTCGCGTCGAAGAGCGCCTGGCCGGCGGTGTATGTGCGCGCGGGCACGGACGGATCGCCGTACTGTCCACTGTTGCCCGCGTTATAGAGCAGCACGATGCCACGCTCCGTGAGCATGGCTGGCGCGCCCGCCTCCACCAGCCAGGAATCGAAGTATCCGGGCCGCGGCGAAAGCACCGCGAGCGGCCGCCCATTCTCGTCCTCCAGCGGCGTCCACGAGATAAGATCGTCGGAGGTCGCGATCAGCACGTTGGGCACGTTGAAGTACATCCAGTACTTCCCGTGCACCCTCGTCGCGACACATCGGTCACCGACGAGCCGGCAGAGGATCGCCCCTGATTTCGTTTCGATCTCCAGATACTTGCCGCCGCCGGCGCCCGCGAATGCCGGTCCGTGCTTCTCCCAGCGGACGAGATCGCGCGACGTCGCCACCGCCAGCTTCGGCACCTTGCGATTCCATTGCGTGTAGGTGAGCACATACTCACCATCCTCGCGCTCGACGATCCGCGGGTCCTCGACGCCCCCCGGCCACTCGTTCTCGCGCTGCGCGTCGCGGTCGGGAAAGAGCACCGGCTCCGGACGTCGCACGAAGCGCAAACCGTCGCTGCTCTCCGCCAATCCGAGGCGGGACGTATGCCCCCCAATCGTCGTATCCCCGGTCGCGTCTTCGGCGCGGTACAGGACGTACACCTTCCCCCCACGCACGACTGCCGCCGGGTTGAACGTGGCAAATCCCTCCCAGGCCACGGTGCTGTCGCTCATCGCCGACCGCACCTTCGCCACACCATTGGGCGCAATGACGGGATTCACGCCTGCCGGCTTAGTGAACGGACCGATCATCCACCCAGCGCGCTGCGCGTGCACTGGATGCGCCGGCACCATCGCGCCGACTCCAGCAGTCAAAAGAGCAAAGATCCAAGAATTCACCGCAGAGCCTGTCCTCGTCACGACGCCGCCTCTATCCTAACGCAATGCCTTCCAGAGTCACTACCAGACCGGTTGTCGTCTTTCTGCGCGGTGTGAACGTCGGCGGGCATCGCAGCTTCAGGCCGAGCCTCGTCGCGAAGAAGCTCCACCGCTACAAGGTCGTGAATGTCGGCGCGGCCGGTACCTTCGTCGTGCACGCCCCTGGAGCTCGCGCCGAATTCGAGGCTGCATTGCGACGCGAGCTTCCCTTCGAGGCGCAGATCGCGATCTGTGACGGGCGGGATGTCATCGGGTTGGAGACCGACAGCCCCTTCGCCGATCGTCCGACGACGCCCGATCTCGTGCGCTTCGTGAGCATTCTGCCCAAAGTGCCGCGCGTACGGCCGTCGCTACCGATCGCAATTCCCGATGAGAGCGCGTGCCTCGTGCGCGTCATTGCCGCGAAGCGCTGCTTCGTCTTCGGCGAGTACCGTCGTCACATGAAAACGATTGGCTGTCTCGGCAAGCTCGACGAAATCTTCGGCGCGCCGGCAACCACTCGGAGCTGGACGACGATGTTGTCGATCGCGCGACTGCTTCGCGATCTAGAGTGATCGCGACGAGCTCAGTCGCCCGTGGGGACGACGTTCGACGTCTCCACCATCAGGATCACGGTGCGCTCCGTCGCGCGGGTGCGATGCACGACCCCGCGCGGCACCACGAATCCCTGTCGCGGTTCGAGCGCTACGACTTTGCCCGGCTCGTCGTCGGTTCCGCGATCGAAATCGATCAGCAGGCGCCCGGATAGAACGAAGAAGAACTCGTCCTCGTTCTGGTGCTTGTGCCAGTGGTACTCGCCTCGAATGATGCCGACGCGCACCACCGAATCGTTCACCTTGCACAGCGTCTGATTGTACCACTCGTCCTGCACGCGGCCGACCAGCGCACCGACATCGATGGTCTGCATCGCGTCGAAGAGGACGTTGAGATGCGTCGCGTACGGATAGGCCGCGGCGGCTGTTGGCTCGGACATGGGAAGCTCGATCCTCGATGGAAGAGTGGACGCTCGATGCTGCCACCCACGAATTCTACTTTCCGCGCAGCCGCTCCATCGACGACTTTACATTCTCCGGAAGAAACATGTCGTCGGCGATCGCCGCGATCTCCTCCGCGTCCCGCCACGCTGCCTCGAGCAGCGCCAGCTCGCCCGTCATCGCCCGCCGCTCCGCATCCTCGTGCAGCGCCATCTCGAGTCCGAGGCGCTCGACCGGTGTCAGTCCGTAGAGACCAGTCTTCCCAACGCGACCCTTGCGCCCGAAGCGGTGCCGCTTTCCCTGGACCGCGGTCAGCACCTCGCCGCGCTTTGCGACCTGCTCCACGTAGCGCTCCGGACCGCCGACCGACTCGATGTGCGACACGGCCATCGCCACGGTGTCCCGCGAGCCACCGAATCGATTCACCTTTGGTACGACGAGCGACGCGATTCGCATCGCCTCGGGTCCCTCGAACCTCGATTGACCATTCTTGTAACGGAGATCGAGTGCGAGCGTCCCATCGCTGCCGCGCGAGATCATGCTCTCCGCGAGATGGCGGCGCCTAACGGGGAGCATCTCCCCGGCGTCCGTCCGCACTTTGGCGACGATGGTCTCGTCCGAGCCCTGGACGAGCACACGGCCGAACTGCGAGATCGCCCAACCAAAGCCGCCGACCGAGACGCCCATCGTCGCGCCGCCGATCACGAGGCCGCCGAGTGCGGCGATCCCGCCGCCCACGATGAGCATCTGCCGGCGCCGGCGTCGGCCAAATTGATCACCGTAGCGCCATGCCGCGAACTCAGGTCGCAGCGGCTCGCCGATGCGAACGAGCTCGGTCCCGTCCGAGAGACGTGCGAGCCCGATCTGCGACGTCGCCACTCGCCTCCGCGTTTCGGTATAACGCTGCTCCGCCTGCTCGATCGCCTCCCAGCGCTCGTCCAGCGGCGACAGGTTCCATCGCTCGCATTTGCGACAGACGACCCACAGCCGCCCCTTCGCCGGGTCGAAGGCGAGTCGTCGGCCAATCGGGAACGAGTCGAGAGCCGAGTTCGTGCCGAGCGGCTGGTTACAGAAGAGGCAGGTCGAGTACACGGACGCGAGAAGACGTTAGGCGTGGAACGAATAACAATGAGCCACACCGAATACTACCAGACTTCCCTCGCCGAGGTTTCTCGGCCACCCGCGGTGATCAATGACGCGTTGTTGGACACGAGATAGAGCGCCGCCGCCTCGACGTCCTCTGCTGGGGACGCTGAACGCCTTGACCATGTCATGCGTCGGGTTGATGATACGGTCATGTCCACCCGTCGTTTCGTGCTCTCCACTCTCGTGCTGGCTGGCGCCTGCAAGGGCACGCCGGCACGAGACGCTGACAGCACTGCCTACTTTCCACCAACGGTTGTCGCGTCAGGCGCGCGGCGCGCCGAGCCTAACGGCCCATGCCTCGGTAGCTCGGCCGCGAGCAGGACGCCAGTGCTCGTCACCGGTGCGGGCATCGGCCTGCGAATCCCGACCACGTTCAACGAAGAATGGCTCAGGCACGAGCGCGGCATTTCACCCGAGGATCACCGCGCATGGGAGTACCGCGGACTCGGCGGAATCGACTATCGCGTCGTGTCGATCGCGGATCTGCGCCGCGATCATCCGGTGGACTCGGCGCGAGCGGGAACCGTCGAGGTTCGGGAATGCCAGGCGGAGGTTGATGGTCACCCGATTCACGTCCTCTCATTTCGGCTTCCCGACACCTTCATCAACAACAAACCGGTGGACGAGATCCGCGCCTGGATACCGACTGGCGACGGGCGCATGGTGAAGCTCACCGCGCTCGGCGAGCTCGGGATGCGCGACACGATGCTGACGCTCCTCCGTGGGCTCCGTATCGGTCTCCCGCCGTCCCACGCCGACAACTTCCCGCACGAGCGGCCGCCAGTGCGCGCCGCGATCTCGCCAGACAGCGTTCCCGTCGGCGACAGCATCGCCTATCGCGGTCATTACGGTGTGATCAACGCGGTCGGCGCGACGGACACGATGTTTCGGATCGCGACCTACAGCACGGAGTCGGCCGACGTCGTTCACCTCGAGCGCCTGCGCCCCAATGGCGACGGCGCCGACGTCGTTGCCCGGCTGCTTTTACCGCCGGCAATCCGCGTCGAGGACTTCGCCATCTACCCGGTGTGCAAGATCCGCGGTGTCGCGGATCCTGAGGTCTTCGGCTTCTATCCGAGAGTCGGGTCGGACTCGGTCGCGCCGCGCCCGCAATTCGCCTGGCGCGCCGTACGCAAGGCACCGCACTTCGAACCGGTTTCGACGGACGGCCTCACCTGCGAGCCCGATGACGACGGCGGCGACGACGGCGACAGCCGTTAGGCAGCGACGGTGACGCTCGCCCCCTCGATGCTCTGACGCAGCCGAGTCTCGACCACTCGGCTCGTTGACCAGAGGCTGTACCGCACCATGACCACGGCTGCGGCGAGCATGAGCGTAACAATCCCCAGCACTCTCGTCGCCGGCTCCTGCCCCTGAGCCAGCGCGGCCACGGCCGCGAGGACCACGGCGAGCATCCAGGCGATCATGATGATCTTCGTGAGCGGTGACACCAGTACGAGTCCTCTGATCCGCGCGCCACTGCCGACCGGCTCGACGAGCCCCACGAAACGCGCCCCTTCCACCTCGAGCACGTCGCCATACTCGGGCTGAAAGAGAAAGCTCTCGTTCGCCTCACTCAATCTCCAGCCGATGATCTGGCGACGCCGGAACGTCTCGAGATCCGCAACGAAGGGGGACGTCGCGCAAGCGCGCACCCTCGCCCGCGTCAGGGCAACCGAGAGCATCGATTCGATGATGAGGTGCCGCCTGAACAGCATACTCCTTGGACGATCGTCCCACCGCACGGTAAGGTCGTCACAAGAAGCTGGTTCTGTGGTTCGCGACAGTAGAGCGTAGATGCGTGCTCGGTGGTCCGTGCCCTCCACCCGCTACCCGCAGCCCTGCGCCCAAATGAATCTCCGTTACGCTCTGCGAACGCTCGCCAGAAACCCGCTCTTCACAACGGCGACCGTCCTCACGATGGCGCTCGGCATCGGAGCGAATCTCGCCATCTTCGCCGTCGTCAACGCCGTGCTCCTGCGGCCGCTGCCATTTCCCGAGCCCGAACGGCTCGTCCGTATCTTCGACGACGCACCCGGTGCGGGCGCTCACGACCTCGGCATGTCAGTTCCCGAGCTGAATGATCTCGCCGAGCGGTCGGGCGTCTTCACGCAGATCAGTGGACTCATACCGGTGAGCACCGCGCTCTCGGGTGGCGACAAGGTCGAGCGCATCGAGCTGATGGGCACAAGCCCGAACTACTTCGAGCTGCTCGGCGCAAAGGCGGCGCTCGGCCGCGTGTATGGACAGGCCGATTGGGCGCCGGGCTTCCTCGACGGTGTCGTCATCAGTGATGCGCTCTGGCGCCGCGACTTCGGCGCCGATCCGAACGTCATCGGACGACGCATTCGCGTCGATGAGGATCCGTATACCATCATCGGGGTCATGCCTCCCGAGTTCAGGCATCCCGGGAACACGTCCAGCAGCGACGTCGACCTCTGGGGCGCATCCGGCTTCATGGCCAATCCGTTCCCATCCCCACCGATTCGGCGCGCCCGATTTCTCCCTGGAGGATTGGGAAGACTGAAGCCCGGCCTCTCGGTCGAGGAGGCCCAGCGCAAGCTCGACCTCTTCGCGTCGCAGCTCCAGCGCGCCTACCCTAACGACTACCCATCGCAATTGAAGTGGACGCTGCGTCTCGAGCCGGCGCAGGCGAGTCTCACAGGGAACGTGCGGCCCCTGCTCGTGTTGCTGCTCGCCGCCGTCGGGTTCGTGCTCCTCATCATGTGCGTCAACATGGCGAGCCTGCTCATCGCCCGCGCCTCCACACGCACCCGTGAGCTGGCGATTCGTCAGGCGCTCGGCGCATCGCGCCGACGGATCGCGCAGCAAGTGCTCGTCGAGAGCGCGATCATCTCCGTCAGCGGAGGACTCGCGGCCGTGCTACTCCTCCGACTTGCTCGCGGCTCACTGGTTGCGATGCTCCCGCCAGACCTGCCGCGTGCCGTGGAAATTCACACCGATTGGCGCCTCGTCGCGTTCGCGATGGCTCTGTCGGTCGGTACGGGTCTGCTCTTCGGCATGATGCCCGCCATCCACGCCGCCGGCATCGATCCCATTCGCGGCCTGAACGAGGGTGGCCGTGGCGGCGGCCAGCATGGCGTTAGGCAGCGACGTGTGCGCACGGTGCTCGTGGTACTCGAGGTCGCGGTGTCGGTCGTCCTGCTCACCGGCGCCGGCCTCCTGCTTCGCAGCTTTGCGGCCGTCATGCGCCAGGATCCAGGGCTCGACCCCAATGGTCTCATCGCCGGTCAGATCTGGGTACCGGTGCCGAACAATCCTCAGGCGAACCACTATCTCACGCCGCCACAGCAGGCGGCACTATCGCGTCGGCTGCTCGACGCCGTCGTTAGGCTGCCGGGCGTCGAAGCCGCGGCCGTCGGCACGGCGAACGATGTGCCTTTCCTGAACCAGGGGAATGCCTTCCCATTCTCCCTGCCTGACGAGTCGACGACGCAGGACCAGAACCACGCCGCGCAGTTCGGCGCCGTGAGCGCCGGCTACTTCGACGTGCTGAAGACGCCGCTCAAGCGCGGCCGCGTCTTCACCGATCACGACGACACCGCGAGCGCCAGGGTCGTCGTCGTCAACGAGGCGTTCGTGAGGCAGTTCTCGCGCGACCGCGACCCGATCGGCCGCCGCGTGCGCCTCGGTCGCAACTTCGACCTCGAGATCGTCGGTGTCGTTGGCGACGTCCGCTACGGCGGCCTCGATCAGCTGCCTCAGCCGCGGATCTACTCATCGATCCTGCAGCGCGGCGGTGTGCAGCTCGCGGTCTTCTTCCGCACGCGCTCGACGCTGCGCACGACGCGCGAGGCGCTCACCAAAGCCGTCCACGACGTCGATCCCGAGCTTCCCGTCTTCGGCGTACGGACATCGGACGAGCTCATGTCCACGTCGATCGCGCGGCGGCAATTCACGCTCGAGATGATCTCGATCTTTGCGGTCACGGCTCTCTTGCTCGCGGCGCTCGGGATCTATGGCGTGATGACGTACCTCGTCAGCCAGCGCGCGCAGGAATTCGGGGTGCGCCTCGCGCTCGGTGCGGTGCAGCGGGACATCGTGAGCCTCGTGCTCGGCCCCGGCCTCGCCCTCACCGCCATCGGCATCGTGCTCGGCCTCGGCGCGTCGATGCTCACGTCCCGGATGCTCGCGTCGCTCGTGTACGGCGTGTCGGCCATGGACCCCATCACGTTAGGCGGCGTCGCACTCGTGCTGGCCCTCGTGGCACTCGCTGCGTGCCTCCTACCTGTCAGGCAGGCGACGCGTGTCACGCCATTGGAGGCTTTGCGGTCCTAGAGTTCCTTGCCGCGCCGGATTTCCTTGACGCCGGCCTGGAGCCGGCGCCGCAGGAGCGATCGCAACGTCGCCCCATCGCGATAGCCTACGCGCGTGGCGATCTCGTCGACGCTCGCCTTACCCGTTTTGAGCAGATGCACCGCGCGCTCCACTCGCAGGCTCTGGAAGTAGCCCAGCGGCGACTTGCCGAGGACGTCCTGCATGTGCCGCGCGAGCGTGCGCTTGCTCGCCCCGGCGGCCTTGGCGGCCTCGTCCAGTGAGAAGCCGCGCGCCAGCCTGCCCCGTGCCCAGCCCTCGAAGCGCTGGACGATCGGATCGTCGTGGACGAGATGATCGGCCATCGCATACGCGGACTGCAATGGTCTGGAATCCACGAGCAGATACTTCGCCGTGAGCGACGCGAGCTGCGGGCTCACGCTCCGCACCAGCCAGAGCGCCAGATCGAGATGACCTAACGCGGCGCCGGCGGTAACGAATCGGCCCGACTTGACGATCATATTCGACTCGTCCAGACCAACCGCTGGATAGCGTTTGCGAAACAGCGGCGCCAGCCACCATGTCGTCGTCGCCTGCTGCCCGTCGAGCAGCCCGGACTCCGCCAGCACGAACGTCCCGATGCACGCGGCCGCGACCATCGCGCCCTGGCGTGACCACCGGCGTAGAACCTCCGTGGCGTCACGAACGTCTGGTCTCGTCAAAGCTGGTTCCAGCTGTTGCGGCATCTTGAAGCCGAGCGCGGGAACGAAGACGCAGTCAGGCGCGCGTGTGCCGGCCGGCCGCACGGGTACGCTCAGGCCGTGCGATGTCTTGACGACACGCCGGACGGCAACGACGCGATGCTCGAACCGCGGCACGTCGAGGCCCGACATCTCGTTCAACTCGTTGGCCGTGCGCAGGACGTCGAGCACGGCCGAGAGGCCAAGATCGAAGACGGAGTCCAGAGCGAGGATGTCGATGCGCATGGCAAATATGATCCTATCAATGACGTTCTTGCCAATGGCTCTGCAAGGCCATGGAACCTATGCTCCGTGACGCAGCACATTCAACCCATACAGGAGAGATATATGAAGCTGACACTTGGCCAGTTCGTACCGCTCGAAGCGAAGCCCGGGAAGGAGGAGGAGGTCGCGAGCTTCTTGGCAGACGCCGCACAGATGACGAGACAGGAGCCGACGACACCCCTCTGGTTCGCGGTCCGCTTCAGCAGGAGCGGCTTCGCGATCTTCGATGCATTCCGCGATGACGCGGGCCGCCAGGCTCACCTCAACGGCCCGATTGCCGCGGCCCTCATGGCGCAGGCGCCGAGTCTGTTCACGTCGCCGCCCGTCATCGAGTCGCTCGAAGTCGTGGGCGCGAAGCTGCCGTAACAACTATCCGAATGGCGCCGTGGCGTGTTTTGCCGCGACGGCGCCATTCGTCGCAATCCCTTGACTTTGCTAACGGCGTTAAGTAACGTAACTTCGTTACTGGAAGGGGTGGGTATGGGCGTCAAGGAACGAAAACAGCGAGAGCGCAGCGAGGTCCGCGAGAAGATTCTCGACGCGGCACTCGATTTCTTCGCCACCGAGGGACATGAGGGCGTCACGATGCGCGCCCTCGCGGACGCCATCGAGTACACCCCACCCGTCATCTACTCGCACTTCCGCGACAAGGACGCGATCATCCGCGAGCTGTGCAACCGCCAGCTTCGGACGCTCGCAAAGTCGTTCGGGCCCATCGCCGCGGTCCCCGACCCGGTGGAGCGGTTGCGTGGCATCGGCCGAGCGTATGTCGACTTCGCGCTCGAGCACCCGAGCCATTTTCGCTTCATGTTCCTCACCGCACACCCGCTG
Source organism: Gemmatimonas sp. (assembly GCA_021154325.1). Classification (GTDB taxonomy): domain Bacteria; phylum Gemmatimonadota; class Gemmatimonadetes; order Gemmatimonadales; family Gemmatimonadaceae; genus AG2. The sequence continues at coordinate 41,804 of JAJKIR010000211.1, read as the reverse complement.
CCGACTGGCGAGGACGACAATCTGCACCGCGGTGACCCACAGGAAGACGCGTATGCGTTTCTCAAGCATACCGTCGAGGCGGCGATCGCTTCCGGTCAACTGCGACCGGAGTACAGCGACGCGGAGGAGCTGACGCAGATGTGTTGGGCCGCCGCGCATGGTGTGGTTGCTCTGCAGAACGTGAAGGGGAGCGACACTTGGGTCGACTGGCGTGACACCCGGACGACCGCGCACAAGCTGCTCGACGCCGTGCTTCGCGGTATCGTTCGCGAACCGGCGCGCGCGCGCCTAACGAGCACGCCGCGTGGCCAGGGCAGGAAGAAGGGCTCGGCGCGCGCCTGACGAGGTGCAGTGACGCTGGTGGTGACACCTATTTTTTTGCTCTCGAAGTTAACGCTGTTAGCTGCGGTACCGTTGTTAATCCCTCTGGAGGAACCATGAGCTCCCGCGTCACCGTTGTCGCAGCCTCTGTCAGCACGCTCACCCTCGTCGCGCTCACCGCATGTGCGCCCGCGTCGGCTCGATCGCCGAACGAGGGAGATTCAACCGCAATTCCAGTCGTCGCTCGCGACGTCGCACCGTCGACACGTGCCTGGTCCACGACCGCGAGCGGCATCGTCCAGGCAAAGACGACCGTGGACGTCGGCTTCCAGGTTCCCGGCAAGGTCGTGATGGTTGGTCCGGATGAAGGCCAGACCGTCCGCGCTGGACAGGTCATCGCGGCCGTCGACCCGACGGATTACCGCCTCACCGTCGAGCAAATGGCGGCGCAAGCAGAGCGCGCGACGCGCGATCGCGACCGCAATCGTCCTCTGCTCGACGCCGGCAGCATCGCCGCGGCAGACATGGATCATCTCGAGATCGGAGCGCGTCAGAGCGCCGCAGCCGCGGACCTCGCGCGAAAGAAGCTCGCCGACACCCGTCTCGAGGCGCCGATCTCCGGCATCATCGCGCGGCGCGCCATCGAAGTCGGCGCCACGACGGCGCCCGGACAGACGGTCTTTACCATCGTGGATCTCGATCCCGTCCGCGTGCGCATCGGCGTTCCCGAGGGGGATGTTGGTCACGTCACGGTCGGCGCGCCGGCATCGATTCGCATCCCCGCACTCGGCGCAAGCTTCACCGGACGCGTCTCCCTCATCGGCGTCGCCGCGGATCCGACGACACGGAGCTACGCGGTCGAGGTGACGGTGCCGAACCCGGCGCACCAGCTGCGCGCGGGAATGGTGGCCGAGGCGACGATCAGCACGAGTCAGAGTGTCAGCGCACTGCTCGTCCCCGCCGCCGCGGTGCTGCATAACGGCGGTGTCGACGCCGCGACGATCGTGTACACGCTCGATAGAGCCGACTCGCGCGTCCACGCGCGACGCGTCACCACGGGCACCGCACGCGGCGACTCGCTCGAGATCACGAGCGGCCTCACGAGCGGCGACCGCATCGTCGTCGCCGGCCAGCACCGCTTGCGCGAAGGCGCGCTCGTGCAGCTCATCACCGACAATGCAGCGCCTAACGCCATGCGTGGAGGCGTCAAGCCATGAACCCCGTTCGCTCCGCCCTCCAGAATCGCGCCGTCGTCCTCGTCCTCACGGCTTTCGCTGTGCTGCTCGGCGTGCGCGCGCTGCTCACGATGCCTCGCCGCGAAGATCCAAAGATCACGATCCGCACGGGCCTCGTGCTCGCTCGTTACCCGGGCGCCACAGCGTCGCAGGTCGAGGAGCAGGTCACCCGCAAGATCGAGGAACGGCTCTTTCGCCATGAGGAGGTACGCAAGCTCAAGACGTTCTCCACCTCTCGTGACGGCGTCGTCGTCGTGAACGTGGAGCTCGAGGAGTGGGTGAAGGACCCGGACCGCTTCTGGGCGATGCTCCGGCATGACATGAACGAGCTGCATGCGATCGACCTTCCGCCAACCGTCCAGGGACCGATCGTCAACAGCAACTTTGGCGACGTCGTCGCGATGTTGCTCGCCGTGCGCGGACCACACTACGGACCGCGTGAGCTCCGGGAGTATCTCGATCGCATCGACGACGCGATTCGCACGATCCCCGAAGTCTCGAAGATCAATCGTATCGGCGAGCAGCGCGAGGAGCTTCGCGTGTCCACGACGAATGCGCGTCTCGCCGGCTTCGGGGTCACGCCGCTGCAGGTCGCCGGCGCCATTCGTTCGCGGAATGTTGTGTCGGACGCTGGGACCATCGACGCCGGTGAAGGTGGCCGCGTTCCGATCGATGCGCGCAGTCTGTTGGGGAGTGAGGACGAGCTGTCCCGTCTTCTCGTCGGCAGCTCACGCGACGGTCGCCCCGTGCACGTCGGCGACTTCGCGACCGTCGAGCGTCGTTATGCTGATCCATCATTTGCCGTCCGCGTCGACGGTGAGCCGACGATCCTGCTCGCCGTGGAGATGCAGGAAGGGCACAACATCGTGGAGTTTGGCGGCAAGGTACGCGACAAGCTCGCGCAGCTCCGGTCGACTCTGCCGCCGGATCTCGTCATCCAGCCCATCGCCGACCAGCCTGAGCACGTGCAGCACCGCACGATCGAGTTCGGACGCGAGTTCCTCATCACGCTTGCCGCTGTAATTCTCGTGACCGTGCTGCTCCTGCCGCTTCGCGTCGCCGCGATCGCCGCCGTCGCGATCCCGATCACCGTCGCGATCACGGTATCGATTCTCAACGCGGTCGGTATCGAGCTGCACCAGGTGACCTTCGCCGGCTTGGTCGTCGCGCTCGGAATCGTCGTCGACGACGCGATTGTCGTCGTCGACAACTACGTCGAGAAGCTCGACCACGGCATGAACCGGCTCGAGGCCGCGTGGCGTTCGCCGACGGAGCTCGCCGTGCCAGTGCTCGCAGCCACCCTGACGATTGTCGCGTCCTTCCTTCCGCTCGCGTACCTGCCGGGCGCGCCCGGTGAATTCATTCGTGCGATGTCGTTCACCGTTGCGATCGCGTTGATGGTCTCGTTCGCAGTGGCGATGCTCCTCACGCCGATGTTGGCGCTCACACTCGTGAAGAAGGGTTTGCACGATCACGATCCCTCGGCGTTGAATTCGCCCGTCACGGACACACGCGTCCCGCATCCCGCGCCTCGCGTCCCGCGCGGTTCGCCCCTCGACGTCATGCAGTCGGTGTACGAGCGCATCATGGGCGTTGCGATGCCACGCAAGCGCCTGACGATTGTCGGTGCGGTCGTCGCGTTCGTCGCCGGCTTGGCGCTCATGACTGCCGTACCGTATCGCTTCTTTCCGATGAACGAGCGCGATCAGTTCATCGTCGACCTCTGGATGCCAGCTGGCACGCGCCTCGCCGGCACGGACGACGTGCTGCGCCGATTGGAGAGCGCGGTGCGCAGCGAGAAGGGCGTGCGCTCGGTCGCCTCGTTTGCCGGTGGCGGTGCGCCGCGCTTCTACTACAACCACAACCCCGAGCCACCGACTCCGAACTTCGGCGAGCTGCTGATCAACACGACGTCGAACGATGCGACGACGGAGCTGGTGCACCGGCTGCAGAAGCGCCTCGACCAGGTCGCGCCCGAGGGATGGGTTTACATCAAGCCGCTGCAGCAAGGGCCGGTGTTCGCCGCGCCTAACGAAATACGATTGGTTGGCGATGACGCAGAGCTGCTCCACACCTACGGTGACAGTGTCGCGCATATCTTCGAGCGAACGCCGGGCAGCGCGTACGTGCACACCGACTGGCACGACGAGGAGCTTGCGCTCAGCCTGCGCCTTCGTCCGGAAGTCGCGACCCGGCTTGGATTGACCGACGCCGATGTCGCCGGTCAGCTCGCCGGCGCATTCACCGGTGCGCCGATCTCCACCTTCTGGGAGGGAAAGCGCGACCTCGACATCAGCCTGCGACTCGACGCCGCCGAGCGTTCCGGAATCGACGACGTCGCGTCGGCGTACGTCGTCTCACCGACCACCGGTGCGCGCATCCCCCTTCGTGAAATTGCCGACGTCGCACCCGGATTCCGACCCAGCCGCATCGTCAGGCGCAATGGTGTGCGCACGCTCACGGTCCGGAGCTTCGCCTCACCCGACGTGCTGCCATCGGTTGTCCTCAAGGCTGCCACCCCGAAGCTCGCGGCGCTGAAGCTGCCCGCCGGAATGCGCATGGAGTTCGGCGGCGAAAAGGAGGGATCGGCGGAAGTTCAGGGAGCCGTGAACGTCGCGCTCCTCACGTCGCTGATCGGCGTCTTCCTCATTCTGCTCTTCCAGTTCCGCACCGTGCGACATCCGCTGGTGATCATGACGTCGATTCCGCTCGCCGTCGTCGGCGCCGCCATAGGTCTCGTCATCACCGGCAATCCATTTACCTACACGGCGAATCTCGGGCTCAATGCGTTGACGGGGATCGTCGTCCGCAACGCCATCATTCTCGTCGACTATGCCAACGAGCTTCGGAAGAATGGCATCGACATCGAGACGGCCGCTCTGCTCGCGGGCCGTCGGCGCCTGCGGCCGATCTTTCTCACGACGATGGCTGCCGCGTTAGGCGTGACACCGATGATCCTCTCCCGATCACCGCTCTGGTCGCCGATGGCTAGTGTGATCGCGGTCGGTCTCGTCGTATCCATGATCTTCACTCTTGTGCTCGTCCCCGTCCTCTACGTCGTCGTGGAGCGACGCGTCGAGCGACGCGCCGCGGCCAAGGCAGCGCGCGGTGACGGCGTTGCGGCAATTCCAGCACTGCTGTCGCCAGCGCACGGTATCGCGGCGATGACCCCCGCGGCGGCGACTGCATTGGCGCTGCTCGCGTTCGGCCTTGCCTTGTCAATTCCCGTGCGGCACGCTGATTCCCAGGCGCCAACAGCCATTCGTCTCACGGTGGACGAGGCAACCGACCTTGCCATCAAGAATGGCTTCACGTCACGCATCGCCAGCGCACGCATAGCATCGGCGCAGGCGCATGAGCGCGGCGCGTTGGCCGATGCACTCCCTCAGCTCGCCGTGAGCGGCAACAATCTGCGCAGCAGCGGCCGCACTACGATCGTCGTCCCGCAGGGTGCACTGGGCAACGAATCGTCAGGCGGGCCGCTGCCTGCCGTCGATCGGCGCTTCGATCAGGGAGCAGCGACGCTGACCTACACCCAATTCGCACTCACTCAACCAGTGACGCAGCTCTGGCGCATCCGTCAGGCGCAACAGCTCGCGTCTGCCCAGGCAACTGGCGCCGCCGCCGAGCGCGCACGCGCTACTGCGGAGGCACGACTGGCCGTGGAACGATTGTATGCGTCCGTGTTGATCGCCAAGGCGCGAGCACGCGCCGCCGATGCCGCGACCCTGGCGAAGCGTCGCCAGAGCACCGACGTTCAGCTGGCGGTTGCGTCCGGAGTGGACGTATCAGCGCAGGCTCTCGGCGCAGCAGCGGCGGCACTCGACGCGGAATACGCGAGAACCACCGCCGAGGATGCCAGCGCCGATGCGGAGAGTGAGCTGCGAAGCGCACTCGCGCTGCCGCCAGGTACCCAGCTCGAGCTCGTCGTTCCGGAACGGGACAGCACAACTCTTCTCGGCTATGCCGACTACCTCGCCCGAGCCGAATCAACGAATCCCGAAGTGGCCTCGGCGCGCGCGACACTCGAGCAGGCAAAACGCGGCGTCGCGCTTGCTCGGGCGGATTACATCCCCGACATCGGCGTCGGTGTCACCTATACGATGCTCGATGGCGTGAGCTTCCTGCCGCGACGCGCCGTCGGGTTGAGCATTCAAGGATCGTGGACGCTGTTCGATGGTGGACGGCGAGGCTCGTTGGCGCGCGAGCGTCTTGCGCAACAGCAAGCTGCCGACGTAGCGCTCGCGTTCGCCCGCGACCGCGTCGCTGTCGAGACGGAGCGTGCCTATCGAGCCGCTGAACGCGCCGAGCGTGGCGCACAGGTCGCGCGAGCGGCCCTCGATGCGCGTCGTGCCGCGATGACTGTCGCACGCAATCGCGATTCTCGCGGGTTGGCGTCAGCCGCGGCACTCGCGGACGCCGAAGCGCAGTTCGCGGCGAGTGAAGCACAAATGCTGGCGGCGGAGCTGCAGATACGGATCGCCCGGGCTGAGCTGCGGCGAGCGGTGGGAGGCTGACCATGACACACGAAATAGCCGGGTCGCCGCTCCTTCGGCTCTCCTTCGCGCTCCTCACGTTCTGCCTGGGTGCGCTGTTTGTCGGCGCGGTGTACGAGTCGGGGCGCCGATCGGGAGTGCGCAGCGAGGCCGTCCGGCGCCGCACCGCCATCGCGGGCTGCCTAACGATTCTCTGGATCGCGGCGACAGCCCTCGCCGCCGCCCGCGGTGCGCTGCACTTCTCACCGCCGCCGACGATGCTCGTCCTCTTTGTTCTGATCTTTGGCGGAGCGATCGCCCTCGCCTCGTCTCGCCTGGGCAGGCAGCTCGCCCTGGGCCTGCCGCTGGCCGCGCTCGTCGGGTATCAGGGATTTCGAGTTGTCGTCGAGCTGCTACTGCACCGCGCTTACGTCGAAGGTCTCATGCCGGTGCAGATGAGCTACTCCGGACGCAACTTCGACATCATTTCGGGCGTTACGGCCCTCGCGCTCGGCGGCTGGCTGCTCAACGGCTCGCCGCCCCGCTGGATTGTACTTGCCTGGAACACGCTCGGCCTCGCTCTGCTCGCGAACATCGTCACTGTCGCCTTTCTCTCGGCGCCAACCCCGTTGCGTGTGTTCATGAACGAGCCCGCGAATGTCTGGATCACCCATGCGCCCTGGGTCTGGTTACCCGCGGTGATGGTGTTCGCGGCGCTCAGTGGCCATGTCCTCGTCTACCGCCGCCTCATCTCCGAAGCGGCGGCGCGCGCCGCGGATGCGGTACCTGCGTCAGCAGCCGGCGCGTAGCGGCTGCGCTATAATTGTCGAGCGATGACCAAGGATAATCTGTCCCGTGTACGGGCAATCGCCATGAAGCTGCCTGAGGTGGAAGAAGGGACGACCTTCGGCTTCCCGGCGTTCAAGGTTCACGGCAGCACCTTCGCGTGGTTCCCGAAGAAGAAGGAAGTCGAGCCTGGCACGCTCGCGGTACGGATGAGCATTCTCGAACGGGACCATCGTATCTTCGCGGACCCGAAGACGTTCTACGTCACGCCGCACTACAAGGACTATCCCGCGGGACTCGCCCGCGTCGAGCAGATGTCGGCCGCTGCGCTGCGCGAGCTGCTCCAGTCGGCATACGAATTCGTTGCGTCCAAGCCCAAACGAGGACGCCCGAGAGCGCAGGGCTGATCACTCTGTCCATTGCAGGCTTGGAGAGCTGTCCGGAGCGCGAATCCCGCGAATGCGCGCGAATCCAACCTCGCGCATCCACGGATCAGCGCGCCCGCCCGTCAAAATTTGCATCGGCCCGACTTCGAGATGCTCGCGCCATCGTCAAAAAACAACAATCGACGCCCGATCGATGAAGCCGTTACGCCACTCGGTTGGATTCGCGTTCAGATTCGCGTCATTCGCGCCCTGAAACCCTGATCTCTCCAGGCGCGCCCGCAAGCGAAGGCGCTTGGACGCTTCACTGATTGCATGCCAGCCCCGCTCATTCGAGGCGCAACGCAGTCATCGGCTCGACGTGAGCAGCGCGCCGCGCCGGTATGATGATCGCCGCGCACGCCGCCACGAGGAACGCCGCAGTCGCGGCAGCATAGCTGACGGGGTCCGTCGTCGTGATCCCGAAGACGAACGTCGACGCAATGCTTCGGAGCGCGACGGCCACGCCGAGGCCCATGACCAACCCTGCGGCAACGAGCTGCGCTCCCCTGCTGAACAGCTCTCCGAAGATTCGCTCGCGCGTCGCCCCCACCGCCAGGCGAATCCCGATCTCGTGCGTTCGCAGCCTAACGACATAGGCGAGGAGGCCGTAGATGCCAATGAGCGCGAGCACGACCGCGATGATCGCGAACGACGTCACGAGACCCGCGTGGAGACGCGGCCTCGAGAGCACTTTCCGCACGTCCTGCTCGATCAGCCCGATGCCCGAGACACCTTGTGTCGGATCGACCTCGTGGATCGCGCGCACGATCGCGCCGGCCTGCGTGAGCGGATTCGCGCTCGTGCGCACGACGAGGTTCGTGATGTAGCCTGGCTGCTGCGCGTGCAGCAGGAACACCGTCGGCGCGGGGTCGGTCGTCAAGCCGTCGTGATGGACGTCGCTGACCACGCCAATGATCTCCGAGAGGACGTCGTCCTCCCACTGAACGAGAATCCTTCGGCCCAGCGCATGACCATCCGCGAAGTATCGCCTCGCGAATGCCTCGTTCACCATCACGACGTGCGAGCTCCCCATGCGATCCCGCCGGTCGAATGCGCGACCGCCGAGCACCGGGATTCCCATCGCCGCGAAGTATCCGCGGCTCACGAGCGCACAGTCCGTCGACAACGTTCGCGACGAATCATGTCTCGCCGCCTCTTCCTCGAGCCAGAACCCCGTTCCGCAGTTCATGCCGCGGAGTGGCAGAAACTGAATCGTGCCGGCCGCCTTCACCCCTGGCACAGCGGCGACGCGATCGAGAATGCGATCGAGCAGCGCGATCCGCACTGCCGGCTCCTTCACGCCGAGGAAGAGCCGCATCGTTAGGGTGCCCGTCGGCTCGAAGCCGAGCTTCACGCGACTGAGGTTCGTGAGACTCCGCATGAGCAGACCTGCGCCGACCAGGAGCACAACCGCCAGCGCGACCTCCGCGATGACGAGGACCCCGCGAACACGAAACTGGCGACGCCCTCCAGTCGCGCGGCGCGTCTGCTCACGTAACACGCTCTGCGGATCGACGCGGCTCGCTTGCCACGCCGGCAGCAATCCAAAGGCGAGCGCGGTCACCGTCGACACCGCGAGGGTGAAGAGAAGACAACGCGCATCCAGCTGGATGGGAGCGGGCGTCGCCACCGCCAGCGCGCCGGCGGTGCGCGTGACGAGTGCGCGCGTCGCTCCGAACGCCATGGCAACGCCCAGCACGCCGCCCGCGAGCGACAGCAGCAAACTCTCGACGACCAGCTGCCTGACGAGCCGGCCGCGGCCGGCGCCGAGCGCGACGCGCACCGCGAACTCGCCGCGGCGCGCCAGCCCGCGCGCGAGCAGGAGTCCGGCGAGATTCACACAGGCGATCGCGAGAACGACCGCAACGACGGCCATGAGCAGCCGCAGCCCGGGACGCGCGTCCTTGACGAGATAGTCATGAAGCCCGGAGACGAAGACGTCCATGCCATCATCGACGACGGGATACGCTCGCCGGAGTGTGGACGCGAGCGTCGAGAGCTCGGCTTGGGCAGCCCCGACGCTGACACGGGCGGCGAGACGGCCATAGCAGTCGAAGGACCGCGATCCACTCGACGCCGCATTGCCTTCGTCGATGGTCATCGGCGTGAACGCCTCGGGCTCGGCCAGTCCCACCCGGAATCCCGGCGGCCCAACGCCGATGATCGTGAGCGACCCATCCGGCGTCGTCAACTGCCGCCCGAGCACTCCCGGGTCGCCGCCGAACCAGCGCTGCCAGAAGCCGTAGCCGAGGATGACGACGCGATCGTTCCCGGGCCGGCCGTCCTGTTGAGTGAATGCTCGACCGAGCGCAGGACGCACGCCGAAGACGTCGAAGAGCTCCGGTGTGGTGAGCATCCGGCTCAACTGCTCCGCCCCGTCGCGTCCCATCACGTTCAATGGCGGCATCTGCACGAGCGCCAGCGCGTCGAATGACCGGGCGCGCGCCCGCCACGCCGCATAGTTGATCGGGTGCACGTGCAGCGCGTCGGCGGCATTTAGCTTATGCTCATGAAGCACCACGAGCCGCTCGGCATTGGGATAAGGCAATGGCGTGAGCAGGACGGAGTTCACGAGGGTAAAGATCGTCGTGTTCGCGCCGATGCCGATGGCGAGCGACAGCACGGCAACGGTCGTGAACCCCGGGCTCTTGCGAAGCGCGCGGAGCGCGTAGGTCACGTCCTGCCTGACGCTGTCGACAAACTCGACGCCGCGCGCGTCGCGGCACTCCTCCTTGCGGAGCGCGATCGGACCCATCTCGACTCGCGCCCGCTCGCGCGCGTCCGGGAGAGACATGCCGGTCGCGACGTAGTGCTCGACCAGCTCCTCGAGATGGTACTCCATCTCCTCATCGAGCTCGCGCTCAACGCGGGTCCTCCGCACGACCGAGCGCCAACGCAGGCGGATCTTGCTGATCCAGCGCATCTGCTACCCTCCCGTGCTCACGCCGGCTTCACGATCATCGCGATCGCCGCCGACAGCCGCTCCCACTGCGCGGTCTCGACCTTCAACGCCTTCCGTCCCGCGGCAGTGAGCTTGTAGTACTTGGCGCGGCGCTTCTTCTCACTTATGCGCCACTCCGCCGCGATCCACCCCTGCTGCTCGAGCTTGTGGAGCGCCGGATACAACGCGCTCTGGCCGACGCGCAGCTGATCCCTGGACAGCAAACGGATCTGCTGGGCGATCGCCCACCCATGCATCGGCTCGAGCTGAATGGTCCGCAGGATCAGCAGGTCGAGCGTGCCCTGCAGGAGATTGGAAGGCTTGGTCATCGGTGCTAGTGTCGGTTACTGACACCAAGCGTACATGCGCACCGCCGAATAGTCAAACTCGGCGTGTCGGCCTGAGAACCATTCGCCATTCACCTCCCGAGGCGTTGTGGCTCCTTAGACAACTCGGGCTTGGAGAGCTGTTAGGACGCGAATGCAGCGAATGCGAGCGAATCCAAACTGGCGCATCCATGCTTCATCGCGCGGGCAAGAACGCCGCCCCGCTCGATGGAGCCCTTACGCCACTCGGTTGGATTCGCTTTCAATTCGCGGCATTCGCGTCCCCTAGACCATGGACCCTCCAGGGCACGGAAGCAGTCCTCACCAAACCCTTACGCTTGCACCATCGCATTTCCTATCCGTTTGTATATGATAGCGCATGCCGAAGAGCGACCACCTCTCGGACTTCGAGCTCTACGTCATGCTCGCCGTCGCCGCGTTGGGCACCAACGCGTACGGCGTCACGATCACCGCGCGAATTGCTGAACGCACGGAACGCGACGTCTCCATCGGCGCCGTCTATGCGACGCTCGGCCGCCTCGCGGACAAGGGATTCGTCTCATTCAAGCTCTCCGAGCCCGTGCCCGTACGCGGAGGGCGGACTCGCAAGCTCGTCTCGCTCACACCCGCTGGGGCGCGCGCGCTGGCTCGCACGACCGAATCGCTGCGCAACATGCTCGACGGCGTCCGTCTCCGCCCGGCCACAGGGAAATCGCGATGAGCCGGCGCGCCCCTATCATCGCCCGCTTCATCATCGGCGCCGTCACTCACGCGACTGATCGGGCGTGGCTCCTCGACGATCTCGACGAGATGTATACACACCAGGTCGAGGCAGTCGGCCTAACGAGAGCGAACCTCTGGTGCTCGAGCCAGGTCGCTCGGTCCCTCCTTCCACTCCTCGTCCGCCGCGCGCGGGTGACCAACATGCAACCCGACTCGAAACGTCGACACGAGTATCTCAACGGAGTGCTGTACGATCTCCGCCACGCGTTCCGCCGGCTCCTTCGCGAACCGGCGTTCACGCTCGCCGCCGTCCTCACGCTCGCTCTCGGCATCGGCGGCAACACCGCCGTCTTTACCGTCGTCGAGGCCGTGCTGCTACGGCCGCTGCCATATCCCGCCGCCGACCGGCTGGTGATCATCAATCATCGCGACGCGCGGACCGGCATCACCAAGGAGTTCGTACCGTTCGCGGACTTTCTCGAGATCACGACACGCCAGCGCGCGTTCGATCGTATCGGTTCCTACGGCGCCGCCGCGGCAACGGTGTACGGCGTCGGCGATCCGTACCGCGCGCGTGGCTTCTACGCAACGAGCGGCGCGCTCGACGCACTCGGCTATCGCCCTGCGCTGGGCCGGTCCATCAGTCGAGAGGATGAAGTCCAGGGTGGAGCACCCGTCGTGATCCTCGGTTACGATTACTGGCGCAACCGGTTCGGAAGCGACCCCAATGTGTTAGGCAGAAGCATCAAGGTGAATCAGAGACAGCGCACGATCGTCGGCGTGGCTCCGCGCGGATTCGCTTTCCGGTCGGCCGAGCCGTTCGATCTGATCATGCCGACGACCTTTCCGGCGCAGGCAGCGGCGCGGAGAAACGGTTTCACCTTCGTGATCGCGCGTCTCAGCAACGGCCGCAAACTCGGGGACGCGGCGAGCGACCTCGCGCGCATGTCACGCGAGCTCGAGGCCGAGTTTCCCGAGAGCAACCGGAGCGCCTCGTACTGGCCCGCGTCGCTGCGCGACACGCTCGTCGGCAACACCAAGCCGGCGCTGATTCTCCTCCTCGCCGCCGTCGGTGTCGTGCTGCTCATCGCGTGCGTCAACGTCGCCAATCTCCTGCTCGCGCGATCGTTGGCCCGTCGCCGGGAGATGGCCGTCCGGGCCGCACTCGGCGCGAGCCGGGCGCGCGTCGCCGCGCATCACCTCGCCGAGAGCTTCCTGCTCGCCGCGTTAGGCGGTGTGGCCGGCGTGGTCATCGCCATCTGGGGATCGAAGGCGCTGGTCGCGATGATCCCGCGCTCCGTCGAGGCGCCAGGCCTGAGCGACGTGCACGTCAACGCACTCGTCCTCTTCTTCGCCTTCACACTCACCGCGCTCACCACGCTCGGCTTTGCGCTCGTCGCCATGATGACGACGCGGCCGGATCGTGCGGCGGCCGTGCTCGTCGGTGGAGGACGCCTGAGCGCCAGCGGCGGAGCGCGTCGCGCAGCATCGGGACTCGTCGTCGCCGAGGTCGCGCTCGCGATCGTGCTCCTCGCCGGCGCCGCGCTGATCCTCCGCTCCTTCTCGAGCCTTCTCTCGGTCGATCCGGGGTTTCGCTACGACCGCGTGATGACGATCTCGATCAGCGCGCCGGCCGATCGCTATCGCGACACCCTTGCGCGCGTCGGCTATTACGCGGGACTGGAATCAGCGTTGCGCGCTGTGCCCGGCGTGGAGCAGATCGGTCACGCCGCGGTCGTGCCGCTCACGGGCAACAACTGGACGGTCCCCTTCGAGCGCACGGATCAGCGCGTGCCTTCGGGCGAGCGTCCGCCGGAGGTGGGTTGGCAGCTCGCGTCAGGCGGCTTCTTCAGGACGCTCGGCATTCCGCTCGTAGCCGGCCGCGTCTTCGACGAGCGCGATCGCATGGATGGTCCGCACGTCGTGATCGTGAGCGCGGCACTCGCGAAGCGCTACTTCGCCGATCGTCCGGCGGTTGGCAGCCAGCTCGCGCTCGGACCGTCGACTATCCAGATCGTCGGCGTGGTCGGCGACATTCGACGCGCCGGCCTGCGCGACGAGCCGCGCCCGGACATGTACTTCCCCTTCGAGCAGGCGCTTCCTCTCCAGACGACGCTCTTCATTCGCACTGCCAACGATCCTTCACTGCAGCTCACGTCCCTCCTCACCGCAATCAAGTCGGTCGACGCACAGACTGTCATCAGCGACTCCCAATCCCTTGCCGACGTCGCAGCCGAGTCCGTGCGGACGACGAAGCTCGTACTCTGGCTGCTCGGCATCTTCGCCGCGACAGCGCTGTTGCTCGCCGGCATCGGCATCTACGGCGTGATGTCGTACGTCGTTAGGCAGCGTACGCGCGAGATCGGCACGCGCGTCGCCCTCGGTGCAACGCGCGGCGACATCCTGTGGCTCATCATGCGTCAGGGCGCCGGTATCGCGCTCGCGGGCGCCGTGATTGGTGTCATCGGTGGGGTGATCGCCGCGCGGTCGCTGACGTCGATCCTCTACGCCGTGGCGCCGTGGGATCCCGTCTCGATCGGCGGTGCGACATTGGTCTTGATCGTGGCCGTCCTCGCCGCGTGCTACGTGCCAGCGCGCCGAGCGGCGGCAGTCGATCCGGTGCGCACGCTCGCGGAGCAGTGAAGCCGACCACTCTGTCCATAGCAGGCTTGGAGGGCTGTCAGGACGCGAATGACGCGAATTTGAAGGCGAATCCAACCGAGTGGCGTAACGACTTCATCGAGCGGGCGGCGATTATTGTTGTTGGACGATGGCGCGAGCATCTCGAAGTTGAGCACGTTCAATTTTGACGGACGGGCGCGCAGGGGGCGTGGATGCGCACGGTTGGATTCGCGTTCAAATTCGCGTCATTCGCGTCCTAAAACCCTGATCTCTCCAGGCGCGCCCGCAAGCGAAAGGCGCCGATCCGAGCTCGATTGATCCCACGCATTTCGACCAACTCGCACAGCGTAGCACATGCGTGGCGAGCTCCTCGAAGCAGAACGCGTGCACTCCATCGCGTGCTCGTTCTTCGTTGTCTTCAACTACTACGGCGGCGGTGGCATGTGCGAGTCCGCCTACACCGGCGCCCTCGAACACGAGCTCACGCTCCGCGGTCATAAAGTCGATCGTGAAGTCATGGCCGCCGTCTACTACAAGGGCAAGCTCGTCGCCCGACAGCGCCTCGACATGGTCGTCGACGAGCGTGTCGTCGTCGAATGCAAGGCCACAGAGCGCCTTTCACCCTCAGCCGGACCGCAGCTCATCGCCTACCTCCGCGCAACCACATATCAAGTCGGCGTGCTCCTCCACTTCGGTCCACACCCAAGATTCTACCGCTTCGTCGACACGAAGAAAAAAGCCAAGTGACACGACGGAGCCCCTCCCCAACTTCGAGATGCTCGCGCCACGATCCAACAACAGGAATCGCCGCCCCGCTCGATGAAGTCGTTACGCCACTCGGTTGGATTCGCCTTCAAATTCGCGTCATTCGCGCCCTAAAACCCTGGACTCACCAGGCGAAGCGAAACTCACCAGACGAAGCGAAACATTGACAGCCGCGCCATACTAGTTTACTCTAGGCCTTGAGCAACCAAGGAAGGCTCATGGCCGAGACTGATGCGCGCGACCTCTTCCCCGGCGCGCTCGAGATGATGGTGCTGCGCCTGCTCAAGCTCGAGCCCATGCACGGCTACGCGCTCGTGCAGCGCATCCAGCAGGCGTCGCGCAATCTGCTGCAGGTCGAGGAGGGCTCGCTCTACCCTGCCCTGCAGCGGCTCCTCAAGGAGGGGCTCGTCAAAGCCGAATGGGGCGTGTCCGCGACCAATCGCCGCGTCCGCATCTATCGCCTCACACCCGCCGGTACGAAGCACCTCGCCAGGGAAGTCTCGAGCTTCGAGCGCATGTTCCAGGGCATCAGCCTCGTGCTTTCGCTGGGGGAGACATGACACTCCTGAACCGACTCTTCCACCGTCGCCGTCTCTACGACGACCTAGATGAGGAGATTCGCGTACACCTCGAGCAGCGCGCCGACGATCTCAGTGCGCGCGGTATGTCGCGCAAGGATGCACTCATCGAAGCTCGACGCGCGTTCGGCAACGTCACGAACATCCAGGAGCGGGGACGCGACACGTGGCAGTGGCCGACGCTCGACTCCTTCTTCCGCGACGCACGATTCGCCCTCCGTCAGCTCCGCCGTACTCCGGCGCTCACCGCGATCATCGTCACCACGCTCGGCATTGGCATCGCCGCCAGCGCCACCGTCTTCAGCTGGACGCGCGCCATCCTGCTCGATCCAATCCCCGGCGCCGCTCGGCCTAACGACGTCATGGCACTCGAGTCCACGACGCCATCGGGAAGCTGGACACCCGTCTCGTGGCTCGACTATCGCGACTTCCGCAAATATCTCAGATCGTTCGACGATCTCGCCGCGTCCTATCCCCTCGCGCTCGCCCTCGGCGACGCCGCACGTCCCGAACGTGTCCGCGCCGAGCTGGTGTCGGCGAACTTCTTCGACGTGCTGCGCGTGCGGCCCGCGTTAGGCCGCGTTTTCACGGCAGCACTCGATGACGCGCCTGGCTCACAGCCGCTCGCGATCATCAGTCACGCGCTCTGGCAGCGCCGATGGCGTGGTGACACCGCGGTCATCGGTCAGGTCGTCGAGATCAATCGCTTCCCGTTCACCATTGCCGGCGTCGCGCCGAAGAACTTCCGCGGCTCCCTGCCTGGTGAGGACGTTCAGCTCTGGGTGCCCGCGACCATGGTCGGCCAGATCATGCCGACGGTCAGCTCCATGCTGCGCGATCGCGACTGGCGCACCTTTCGTGTCCTCGCGCGCGTCGCCGATGGACGCACGACGCAATCTGCGGCCGACGAAGTGCGACGCTTCGGCACGTTCATGAGCAACGTGAACGGCGGCAGAAGCAAAGGCATGAGCGCGATGCTGCTGCCGCTCTGGCGCTCGCACTGGGGCATTCAGGACGGCCTGCGCGCGCCCCTCATGGTGCTCCTCGGCGCGTGTGCACTCGTGCTGCTCGTCGTCTGCGCGAACATGGCGACGCTCCTGCTCACGCGCGCAACCGCTCGCCGCCGCGAGCTCGCGTTGCGCATGGCGCTCGGCGCACCACGCGCGCGCCTGCTGCGCCAACTTCTCACCGAGGCGTCGATCCTCGCCGTCGCCGGCGCCGCGCTTGGTCTCGTCTGCACGTTCTGGTTCGCGCGCTCGCTGCATTTGCTTGTACCGCAGTTCGCCGCGCCGTCACTGATCGATCCCCATGTCGACGCCGCCGTGGTCGGCTTCACGATCGCTCTCGCCTGTGGCGCGACGCTGCTCGCCGGCATCGCCCCGGCACTGCACGGATCTCGCGAGCGTTTCGACGAGTCGCTGCGCGACGGCGCGCGCCTCTCCGCCGGTACCCACGCGACACGTCTCCGCGGATTGTTCGTCGTCGCCGAGATGGCGCTCGCGGTGATGGCGCTCGTCAGCGCCGGATTGTTCTACGACAGCTTCCGCCACACGCGCTCGGTGGCTCCCGGCTTCACGACCGACGGCGTCGCCATCGGATCGGTGAGCCTCACGCTCGCCGGGTACGATTCCGCGTTCGCCGACGACTTCCTGCAACGCGTCACAGAGCGGATCGCGCGCGAGCCCGGCATTCTCGCGGCGAGCTACACGGATTACGTCCCGCTGAGCCTCGGCGGCGGATCATGGGAAGATCTGCAGATCGAGGGCTATGCGCCGCAGCCGAACGAGAACATGAAGACCACGCGCGCGGCGGTCGGCCCAGGCTACTTCGAGACGTTAGGTATCCCGATGCTCGAGGGCCGCGGCTTCCGAGTCGACGACGACTCCGCGCACACGCCGGTGATGATCGTGAGCGACGCGTTCACCCGGCATTTCCTGAATGGGCGGTCCGCGTTGGGCGTTCGCGTGCACGGCTGGGGCAAGTGGTTCACCATCGTCGGCGTCGCTCAGGACGTGAAGACATTCCGCCTCACCGAGCCGGCAACGCCATACTTCTACGTCCCCGTTCGACAGGTCTATCGGCCGGAGTACGGCTACACCTTCATCGCCCACGGCGCGGTGAGTGTCGAACAATCCGTCCGCTCGATCGAGCGCGCGGTGGCCACGATCGATCCGAGTGTCCCCGTCTATGGGGCGATGCCTCTGGCGGATTACGTCGACGCGCCGTTGCGCGGCCCGCAGACTGCGGCGCGGCTGCTCGCGTTACTCGCGGGCGTATCGCTGCTGCTCGCGGCGATCGGTCTGTACGGAGTCGTCTCCTACTCGGTGGCGCAGCGCGCGAAGGAGATTGGCCTCCGCGTCGCCTTCGGCGCGCGCAAGGCGGATGTCCTCCGCGTCGTCGGCACGCAGGCAGCCGTGCTGCTCGCCTACGGTCTCATCATCGGTCTGGCCGGCAGCCTCGCGCTCGGCCGCATCGTGGGGTCGCTGCTCTTTGGTGTGAGCCCGGCCGATCTCACCATCTTCGCCGCCGCGATCGGCAGCATGACGCTGATCACGATCGCGGCGATCGGAGTGCCGGCGCGGCGCGCCATGAGCGTCGATCCAGCGGTCGTTCTACGTGGAGACTGATCGCCGCGCCAGCTTGGAGAGCTGTCGGGACGCGAATGCCGCGAATAACAGAGCGAATCCAACCGTGTGCATCCGGACGCTATTTGCGCGTGCCGACTAAGGATTTGAAAGTGCCCGGATCGAGATGCTCGCGCCAAAATGAAGGTTCGTCCTTCCGTCACAATTCTCAGAAGCGTTTCGGAGACGAGAGCCGCTCGAGGAGTTCTCGCGCCACTCGGTTGGATTCGCTGCAGTCATTCGCGTCATTCGCGTCCGGAGAACTCTGGAGCAATGCGGCGATACTCAAGTCGCCAAGCGACCTCACGCTTCAAACGCAGCTTGGCGAGAGAGACGCCGCATGGCGTGGATCACCGCGTAGCCTGACCAGCGAATTCGCACCTTCTAGCGGAATCGCGTCCGGGCCTGTAAGATCGACGCCGCAAACATCTGGTTATGTCACGGCGCGGAACTGGTCCGCTTCGGCGCGGCCTACCGATCATCTCGGACGGCCGACCGCCAACCTCTGACATACGACCACCGCGCCGTGGCGGTGTGAGTGTTTGCGCTCGTTCGGTTGCCGAACGTGATACACCATTTTGGAGAGGAAACCGTGAAGCATCACCCAAACCTCGCGCGACTCGCCGGTGCCGTTGTCACCCTCCTTGTAGCAGCGGCGTGCTCGGACGTGAATCGCAGCCCAACCGCACCCGATCGCCTCTCGACAGATCAGTCACCGTCGCTGTCCCGGAGCCCGTCGCATTTCGAGGTGCTGCACGGCGCCGCCATTCACGCCACCGTCGAGAACGTGCATGCCGCTCACGCGGCGCGACCCACCAGAAGCACCGAGCTCTACTATCACGGCGGAGTCGGCGGCATCGGCATCGAGTCGGCGCCCAAAGTCTATCTCGTGCTGTACGGATCCCAGTGGACCAATAACGATCCCTCGGGCGAAGCGAACATTGTTCAGAGTTTCCTCAAGGGCGTAGGCGGCAGCAAGTGGCTGAACAGCGTGGTCCAGTACTGCCAGGGTGTCGCGACTGGAACGTACTTCTGCAACGGCGCCGGCACTGCCGCTGGCAACCCGAATGGCATTTTTGCCGGCATCTACATCGACAACGGCATCACGGCTCCGTCGCGCCCGTCGCAGACTGATTTGGCGAACGAGGCCATCAGAGCTGCGGCGTTCTTCGGCAACACGAGCGCGTCGCGCAACGCGTCGGCGCAGTATGTAATCGCCACCGCGCACGGGAATAATGCGTCAGGCTTCGGGACGCAGTACTGCGCCTATCACAGCGCGACCTCTTCGTCATACGGGAACATTGCCTACACGAACCTGCCCTACATGACCGACGGCGGCGCGAGTTGCGGCGCGAACTTCAACGGCCTCGGCCCGAATGCCGGCATCACCATCGTCGAGGGTCACGAGCTGGCCGAGACGATTACGGACCAATTCCCGAATGGCGGATGGCTCGATGGCAGCGGCGCCGAGAACGGTGACAAGTGCGCCTGGATCTCTTCCGGTGCGGGCGCCACGACCGCGGTCGGCTTCAGCACGGGTACCTTCCCGGTGCAGTCGCTGTGGAGTAACGCCGCGAATAGCAACAGAGGCGGATGCGTCCAGTCCTATTGAGCCGTGCCGCCGAAGTGCGCAGGATGTAGAAACTGAATGGCCCGCCGGTGTCGGCGGGCCGTTTACTTATTGCTACGGAACATGTCATGAGCAGGCATCTTCGCGTACGCCTTCAGACCAGTGCGTCGCCAGCGCAGGTGTTCACGGTGATGCGTGGCCTAACGAGCGCTCGCCCCGAGTCTCTCCGGAGCTTCTCGCCAATGGGATCGCCGGTCGTCAGCACGCATCCGCCCAGATTTACCATTCGAGCTCCAGCAGGTCGCGGCGACGCACCGGTGGCGTGGTCCGGTGAGGTCACGGAGGTGCCGATGACGGGCTCGCTCATCGTGGCACGCACGAATCGCTCTGCGGCTCTGTGGCAGGCCGGCATTGGGGTCGCAGTGTGCCTGGTGACCATCATGTGGTCCGGTAGCGCGGGTCAAAGCACTTTTGGCTCGCTCTTCGTCATGAGTGCGTTCATTTCCATATTTGCCACGATGGGCTGGACTCGAGCGACGCGCCTGGGCGAGCGCGACAGGAGAAATGCGCTGAAGTTGCTCGACGTCCTCATGAAGCGGCTCCCCGACGCGTCACTCATCGAGGGACCGGTCTGACCGGACCCGATCGAGGCGGGCGCGCCGCTCTTCATCCCTGGACAGAGGGTGACACGCGGACCGAGTACTCGACGCCGTACCGCATAATGAGCGTCTCGGATTGAAAGCCGTTTGACGCGTCGCGGAGGAACTGGCGGTAGCGACGAAGCAGCCGCCGATGGGTGAAAATGTTGTCGGCGATCACGACGGCGCCGAGGCGAAGGCGCGGCAGGAGCAATTTGAGAATCGGGAGATAAAGCGGCGGATAGCCGTCGAGGAACAGTAGATCGATTTCGCCACCGATCGTGACGAACGTCTCGAGGGCGTTCCCCTCTCGGATCTCGACGAGATCGGCGAGTCCGGCGGCGGTGATGTTGCCGCGCGCGGTGACGAGCTTGTCGTGATTCATCTCCGAGCCGATCACGCGGCCGCCGCCGTTGTCGCGCACCGCCGATGCCAGGTACGTCGTTGAGATGCCGACGGACGTCCCGAATTCGACAATCGATCGCGCGCGGGTCGAGCGCGCCACCATATATAGAAAACGGCCCTGTCGCCGGGACACCGAAGCGTAGTGGGCGCTCAGCCGCTCGACCTCATCCTCGAGCGAAGGTTCGCGGCCAAGCACACGATCGAGGATCGACCGCGCGACATGATGCAGGACACGGGCGCGCTGCGCCGCACGCTCGTCGAAAAGGCGCTCGAGTACGCGCCGTACTTCCGGCCGCTCGAGCGTCGTCACCCGCGCCTAACGGTTGAGCACGCGCGCGAGTCGCTCGGCGCACGCGGGGCGGACGGCCTTCGTGATGGCATCGGTGAGGTCAGTCCAGATCTTCTCGAGACGGGCCAGGTCTGCAGCCGAGACAGAGTCGCCAGGGTTCCGCGTATCGAGCCATGCCTGCACGACGCTGCGGTTGTGCTCGAGGGCGTCGAGCATGGCGTCGGATTCGCGATCGTCGAGCTGGCCGACGGCGGCGAACAGTCGCGCGAAGTACGACATGCTCGTTGCCAACGCGACGGCACCCGCGGCTCGGCGCGACGCATTGGGCGGCACGGGAATGCCAAGTCGAGCAAAGGGCAGCGCCCAGTTGTCGGTGGCGAACGTGCCGGCGGGATTGGGAAGCCACACCCAGGCGTGCATCACCGCGAGGCGCGGCCCATCGGTGTCGCCGCCGAGGTGAGTATGACCGAGCAGGAGACTCTCTTCGTCGATCGTGCCGACGTGGTCGTGCCATTCCGCCGACGGCGGCATGTCGGGCAGCTCTACGCCAGGAAGACGGACGAGGGTGTAGACGACGCCCGTCAAGGCGAGGCGACCATCGATCGTCGCATATGTCAGGATCGCCGGCATGGGTGTGGATTCGCTGCGCATGACGCTCTCGCCGCGGACCCAGTGCTCGCCCATCGCTGGGAAGTCGGGACCGACCCGCACGTAATTCTCGGCGATGGCGACGTTGATGTCCTGAAAGCGCGCGGTTGTCGCGCGAGCCTGAGCGATGAATTTCGCGACGCTGGCGCTGTCCGGACGCTGGGCGGCAACGTTCGTCGCCGCGAGAGTTGCCGTGAGTGCCGAGACCAACGCCTTCGCCGCGCTCAGAGTGAAAGGTTTCATCGGATGAAGACGAGAGAGTCCTGGCGCTTGTCGGCGAGAATGCGGCGCAGAGCGTCAGGAGGGATACCCTGCGGATATCGGCTCAGCAGCCGGATCGATTCGAAGTCTTCCCAGACAGGCTTTCGGCGATGACCAACGGCGACACGGGAATGAGCGAAGCCGCCGGAGTCGATGGAACTGAAAGGCACCAGCGCTACTTGATCGCTGGTGAGGACCACGAGCGCTGTGTCGCGTGCGTCGAGCAACTCGCCCTCGATGCGCGTGGTCGTCGAAACGAGCCACGCGGTCACCCCGGCGGCGCCGTGCGCCGGGGGATAGCTCTCCGGACCCGGACCGGCGTGAATGACGCAAGCGGACAGCAAGATCGCGACGATCGGCGCGAGGCACTTCATGATTTCCTCATCGGAACGCGCGTCGAATAGAACTTCTGATCGGCCGAATCGCGTTGCGATGCCCAGAGGTGGAGCGCCTTCTCCAGCGACGCCGACGACGGAACGAAGGTGTTCACATCGCCGCTGTCGCGCTTGAGCCAGTCGCCTCTGATCCACTCGATGTAGTAGCCCTGCGACGCCAGAAGAAACGTGCGCGTCGAATCCTTTGGCGCTCGACCGACATCGAACGAAACCCAGAAGCGATCGCCTGGCTGCGTCCGCACATAACGATCGTCAGCCGCGCGCAGGTTGCGCTTCGCCAGACTCGCGAGGCTGTCGTTGTCGGCGCGGACGCGCGTCACGCCGATCAAGCGCGGACGCGGCCTCATGAAAACTTCTGACATCCCTACCCAGTCGATGCGCCACTCGTCGGCCGTGAAGGAAAGACGGACGCGGAGACTGTCCTCTTCCAGCACCGGGACAACGGTCGCGGCGCGTCGCCAGGCGACAGGTCCATACGTGGGATGACGCTCGATCTCGCGCCAGCGCTTGCCATCGCGAACGGCGATGCGCAGACCAAAGTTCTTGCGATACCACCGGCCAAATTGGATCATCGGGCCGATGCGATGCATGTCGCGCTGGAGCCAGTCGATCGACCGCGCACCGGGCGCCGCGAGCATGAGATCGTACAACAGCACGGTGTTGAGCAGACTACTGCGGAGCTCGAGACCGATGACGGCGCTGTCGCCGACCGGACGCGGAAAGGCGAGATCTATGTAATCGCTAGGATCCTCGCCCGTGGCGCGGGCGAGGACCGTGCTGTCGGTGATGAACGCGTCGCGGTCTGTTCGCGCGAGCGTCGCGCGAACATCCCGGTTGGCGCGATCGCGCGCCGACGCAGGCGCGGAGAAGTCGCCGACGACCAGGGGCCGACCATGCTCGTCAGGAATCACCTGCCGGCGCGGGTCGTGGCGGACCTCGAGCAACTCGAGGTGATTGATGTAGTGTGTCTCGAGGGCCTCGTTGCGAACGTCCAGGCTGACAACGCCGGCGGTGTCGGCGCGGGTGTGGAGGAGGTCGATATCTCGCGCCTCGAGCAACGGCGAAATCCGTCGTGCGAAGATTTCGGCCTGCAATGCAGGCGTGCCGGCGCTATCGGCATATATGGTAGGGCAGGAGCCAAAGATGGCCACGGCGGTCGCGACGTCGACCACGAAGGACAGCGACATCGTCACCGCCGACACGAGCACGCTGGCGGGCTCGTTCACGTCGCGCTCGAAAGTTTCGAGTCCGACGATGCTGTCGAAGGGAATCGGGTCGAGCGGGATGGACTCATTAAGGACGCCGATGCGACGGCCGCCGCCGCGCCCGGTGAGGGTATGCCCCTGGACGCGGATGCCGTTGTCGTAGACGACGGTGGATCCGTCTCTCAGATGCGCTTTGACGGGCGACTTGACGTCGTACGGGTTGAGCGGATCGAGGGCGCGCACCTGGGTGCCTCTCGAGATGCTGACGAGAACGCAGGCGACGCCGGCCAGCGGCAGAGATGCGACCAGCATGCGGCGAAGCAGTTTCCAGCGGACACGTGATGACACGCGAGTGTCTCCTCTCGTTCGTGTTCAGGTGATCAGCCCTTTGCGGCATGAGCCCCAGAGGACCGCGCGCCTCTCGCTGGTGAGCTCGGCGCATTCGCTCCACGGCAGGCGACGACCGCGACTCCGAAGCGGATGGGCGATAAGCTGCGCCAGGGCCAATTCATGGATGAACATTCCGCCGGTGTCGAGCACGCGGGCAATCTCGCGTAGCGCGTCGCCGGGGCGGTCGATATGGTAACAAGTGCCGAAGTCGATCACGACGTCGAAGTCGCCATCGGCAAATGGGAGCCGCCTAACGTCGCCGACATGGAGCTCGGCGCTCACGCGGAAGCGATTGAGGCGGGCTTGCGCGAGGGCGATAAGATCGGGCGCGATGTCGATTCCCACGAGTCGCGACGGCCGGCAGCGCCGCGCGAGCTCGGTGAGGGCAACACCCCTTCCGCATCCCACCTCGAGTAGGCGGCACCCGTGCGCGACGGGAAGGGCGCGGAGCAAGGCCGGGATCTCCAGCCTGCTCTGGAGCGCGTTGCGATATTCCTGATTGGCGAAGGAGCGATAGGGCATACAACCGGAACGCGGAATAGCACGCCAGATTGGCTCATAATGCCGAAGCCTGGCGTACGCGCCTCATATGTGGCCGTCGTTCTGTACTCTGGCTAGTGGGCCGGGTGAGGTCATACCTAACGACGCCGGCTCGAGAGGGCGACAGCGGGGCGCGAACAACCGAGGCGATGGCACCAGCGACGGCAATAGCGCATCGGCGGCTCCTTCGAGTTCGCTGTCTCGGCGAGGGCTCCGACAGGAAAACGCCCAACTATACGCCACTCGCCGTACTCGAGCAACTTTTCAGGTTTCGCGAGCTATCGGTGCGAATGGTTCGATGTGGGCCGCTTAGCGGGCGAGCTGCGGCATGCCAATGCTGGTATTAGACAACAGTTGCCTCTGGCTGAGCTGGCGTGTGAATTCCTCCAACTGCGCCCGCAGCGCCGCGAGCTCGTGGCGCAACGCCGATGTCTCGAGCTGGGCGCCGCGGCCGCGCAGGGCGTCGGCCGCGGCGACGTCGGCCCTCGCTTCCGCCGGCGCCCCACTTGGTGGGCCTCCGCGAGAACGGTGACAAGTGCGCCTGCATCGCCTGCGGTCAGGACGCCACGGCCGCGGTCAGCTTCAGCACGGGTGCGGTCCTGGTGCAGTCGCTGTGAAGTAATGCCTTCGACAGCACAAGGGCGGATGCGTCCAGTCGTATTGAGCTGTGCCGCCGAAGTGCGCAGGATCTAGAAACTGAATGGCCCGACGGTGCCGGCGGGCCGTTTAGCTGTTGCCCTCGCCCTCGAGCGAGGGCGCGCGTCGTTTCAAGAGTTGTTAACTGTCAGATCCGGTTTTCGCGGCACTCCTCGGCTGCGGTGATCCGACCGGCGCACGCGACTGGACGCGCCAGCTCTGGTTCCAGCCGCAACAAGATTCTGCGCTCACGTCCCGTCGTCGTCGGCGATCTCGTAATCCTTGCAACGGGGGATTACTAGCTGGTGGCGCACCGATCCAATGGCTCGGCAGCGAGACCAACGTCTTGGCGACGCCTGACGAGTCGCTCATGCTCATCAGTTCCGACGGGCGCCCCCGAGGGCATGGACGGGGATGACCGCTACGTCTCCCACCGAGTGAACGGCACACGGCAGCCGATGCGCCATCTGCTGGAATTAATGAACTCGAAAGAATTCAGTTCGGTGCCGCGATCTCGACCGATGGGGCCTGGCTCTTCTTCACGAGCCTCTGGCGCCGACGGCAAACCAGCAACAGGTTGTTCTTCTCCGCCTCAGGAGGCTGCCATGCAGGTGGCCGAGCAGCTCAACGCCGGACTCGCGGGTCGCTACCGCATCGAGCGCGAGATCGGAAGCGGCGGCATGGCGGTCGTGTATCAGGCACACGATCTACGTCACGATCGCCTCGTCGCGCTCAAAGTGTTGAACCCCGACCTCGGTGCCATCCTCGGCGTCACCCGCTTTCTCGAGGAGATCCGAGTGACCGCGAACCTGCAACACCCGAACCTTCTCCCGCTCTTTGACAGCGGAGAAGTAGACGGGTTGCTGTTCTACGTCATGCCGTACGTTGACGGTGAATCGCTACGCGCCCGTCTTCAGCGCGACATCCAACTCTCGATCGACGACGCGGTGCACCTCGGCGCTTCAATTGCCGGTGCTCTCGACTACGCACATGCCCACGGCGTGATCCATCGGGATCTGAAGCCGGAAAACATCCTACTGCAGCGTGGCGAGCCGATGCTCGCCGACTTTGGCATCGCGCTCGCCGTGAAGCGCGCCGCTGGTGAGCGCATTACCGAGTCGGGTATTTCGCTGGGCACTCCGAGCTATATGTCACCGGAGC
Organism: Gemmatimonas sp.; assembly: GCA_021154325.1. Classification (GTDB taxonomy): domain Bacteria; phylum Gemmatimonadota; class Gemmatimonadetes; order Gemmatimonadales; family Gemmatimonadaceae; genus AG2. The sequence goes on along the minus strand of JAJKIR010000211.1, from coordinate 15,845 downwards.
AGGCGACGGGCGACCGCGTTATCGATGGCCGGACCGACGTGTATTCGCTTGCGGCCATACTTTATGAAATGCTCACGGGCGACCCCCCGCATCGCGGCCATTCGTCGCAGTCGATCATCGCCCGCGTGATCACCGAGCCGGTTCCATCGGTGCGAATCGCCAGGCCGAACGTTCCGGGGCATGTGGCTGATGCGATTGCGCGGGGACTGGAGAAGGTTCCGGCCGATCGCTGGCCAACGGCTGGGGCGTTCGCGGACGCGCTTACTGGTGGCAGCCGCATCAGGGCCGCGCAGGTTCCCACTCTTACCTTCGCGGAGCCCTGGAGAGTCCGACAGCGTGCTTTCTTTTTTGCCGCCGGTCTGCTCTTCGGTGTGTCACTTGCGTCGTTAGGCCTCTGGCTACGCACGCCGCCGCTCGCGCCCCTGACATGGCACATCCTGGCGCTACCGGAGAGCCTTCCACCTTTCGGATCAGTCAACATCACGAATTTATTCTTCGACCGAACCCTCGCACTAGCATCTGACGGGAGCGCCCTCGCCTACGTCGCGGATCCAGCGCAGGTGCTCGTCGTACGTCGGCTCGAAGACCCGGTGCCACACGTACTAGCCCATACTGAAGGCGCTGGCTGCCCGTCGTTTTCTCCAGATGGCCGCTGGCTCGTCTTTGCGGTTGGTGACCGACTACTCAAGATCTCACTGGGGGGCGGTCTACCAGTCGTCCTCGTGGATTCCACCGCCGGCTGCGGCGTCTGGACGGATCGCAATGAGGTGATCTTCAATTCTCACCGCGGGATCGAACGTGTGAGTTCCGACGGCGGTGCGTCCGAGATTATAGCGCACGTGGATGCGCGCAAAGGAATCAGTACGATGGAGCCCACCCAGGCACTTCCTGGCGGGCTCGCCATTCTCATGAATTTGAGCCCCACCCGTTCCCCCTACGACTACCAGCTTGGGCTTGTCTCTCTCAGCGACGGAAAGATCAGCAGGTTGACAGAACCGGAGAGCGATGGCGAGCCTCGCTTAAACGCCAATTACTCCGCAGGCTATATCGTATATCAACACGGGAAGCTCATCGTAAGTGCACCCTTTTCGCTTCAATCGTTGAAGCTCGTCGGACCCGAGGTCCCGATCCTCCGAGACACGGTTTATAATATCGTAACTTCCTTCGACGGACACGCGGCGTATCGCAGCGTAGCGCCGAGCACTCTCAGTCTGGTTGCCGCTGGTGTCGACGGTCACTCGCACCCACTGAGCGGCATCGCAGGTCAGCTGCCGTCGCGCCCCACTGTGATCGACACGGCACACTACGCATGGCCTCGTCTCTCGCCTAGCGGACGGATCGTTGCCCTCGAGCTCAGTACTGGACTTCGCAGCTGGGACGTTGGGACGTACGACTTGACCACCCACTCGTTCTCACGCCTAACGACGAACTTTTCGGGAATCCGACCGCTCGCGTGGAGCTCCGATGGACAGCGCCTGTTCTACTTTCGCCTCGATACGCCCACGGTCACAGCGCCCAGGCACCTCGTGAGTCAGGCGTGGGATGGAAGCTCGCCCGCTACGGAGTTATTCAACGTTCCCGCAAACACGCACAGTGTGACGTTCGGCCCCCCACATACGTACGCCATCGTCGCGCTCAGTGGGGCCCAGCAGAACCCGCTCCTGCTCGTGCCGCTCGACACTCCCAGCGCGATGCGTCCGTTACTCTCCGCGCAATCTACCGACAGAGAGCCACGAATTTCACCTGATGGTAAGCTCCTCGCTTATGTAGGCAGTGAAACGCACCGTGAGGAGATTTACGTGCGGCCGTTGCCGTTCGGACGACGTATCCAAGTTTCGACGACGGGAGGCACTGAACCCGTGTGGAGTCGCGATGGCAAGTCTCTGTTTTACCGCGGGGCGGGATATTTCATGCGTGCTGCCATAGCAACAACTCCGGCGCCCCGCGTTGCCCGTCGTGATAGCCTGTTCAAAGACGTGTATGTTGGTCGTGACGTCGCCAACTACGACATCTTTCCAAACGGACGGGAGCTACTCGTTATCCGGTCAACAGATGCTCGCATTCAGATTGGCGTGGTTCAGAACTGGCCGGCGCTGCTGCGACAACGAACGATTCACTAGCCGGGGCCACGGCGCCCGAAGTGGCGCGTCAGAAATGGGTGCGACCCGTGAGCTGCACGCATCACGGGTGACGGACTGGCATCAGGCGATGTCCGTCAGCCACCTTTGAGCCCCGATGAAGCACGGGCCTCGGCATTGCGGCGAATCGCTCGGAGGATCTCGTGGCGTATCAGGCCGCTGCCCGGACGAATCACGAGCCAGTAGACTCTAAACTTGAGCCGCACATCGTCCGCGCACCATACCCGCGTTTCGGTACGCAGCTCGCTACTGCCATTGTCATGGGCCTCCACGGTGAAGTTCCAGCCCGCGAGCGCATAGCCTCGCGGCGGGCCAGCGGCAAAGGCGGTGGCAGTAACGTCAGGGCGCCGGTCGCCTTCCACGGTCCAGAACTTCCCGAGCACTCCGATGACCAGCTCCTTCGGCGCGTCCTCGGCGACTACCTTGAATCCAACGCGCTCCATATCCGCCAAACGCAGCTCGGCGCGGCGCGCGCGCAACTCCGTGAGCGCCGCCGACGGGGACTTCACCGCTGCGACGAGCCATCTGGGTACAGCGCGCACGAACAGGAGCAGGCGAGTGAGAAAACTCTCCGACAGATCGAATGACTTGATCGCCGCGAAGACGGTGGCCGGCGCCGCCCGGACCGTGGTGTGATGACGCTCGACCACGTCATAAATGGGCATCAGGTCGTCGAGGAGCATGGCGGAGCATTCTATGAGCCCGAGATGAGTCCGTCATTAGATAGGGGCTGGCGAGCTTCGGGTGTCTACTTTCCACTTTGCCAGCCCCTCTTAAGGCACACCGAGGCATCACACCATGGAAAGACTGGTGGCCGATTTCCGCGTTGCCCTTCGGAGCCTCCGGCGCTCCCCCGGCTTCGTTGCCGCCACGAGCGCCATCCTCGCGATCGGCATCGGCATGGCCGCCGCGATGTACACGGTCTATCACGTCGTGCTCATCGAAGGCCTCCCGATAGCACAACAAAATCGGCTGATCGTCATGCACCCGCTCGACAAGCGCGGCACGCACCTCGACGTTCCCCTCCCATATCTCGCCGAGATCGCCCGCGACACCCAGCTCTTTCGTGCCGCGGGCGGCCCGCACCACGTCGGCGCGAACTCCGCGCCATTCATCGACGGCAGCGCGACGCTGAACCTCGCCGCGGTCGGCGCTTCATCCAATTACTTCGACGTCCTCGGCATTCGCCCCGCACTCGGCCGACTCTTCCGACCGGAAGACGGCCAACACGGCGCACCGCCGGTCATCGTCCTGAGCTACACCGCATGGCAGCGCTACTTCAGAGGTGATCCGACCGCCGTTGGACACACACTGATCATTCCATATACGCAGCAGCGAGCGCGAATCGTCGGCGTGCTTCCGGCGGGCTTCACCTACCCACCGGGCACGGACGCGTGGCTTCCACTGACGTCGGAAAGCACGATCCAGGTCGACATCATCGCTCGGCTCGCGCCTAACGTGACGCTCGAGACGGCACGTCAGGGACTCTTCGCGCTCACCCAGCGCGTCAATCCATTCGCGGGAATACCACCGGGCCCCGGCCAGAAGCCGCTCCACATCGAGGTCTCGGGCATGGAAGCCCAGTCGCTCGTTGACACCGTACTCGGCGCCTCGCGGCCCACCCTCGTCGCGCTCACGCTCGCCGTGGGACACCTGTTGCTCATCGCGTGCGTCAACGTCGGCAACCTGATGCTCGTCAGGCTCCGCGCGCGCGAGCGCGAGATCGCGGTGCGCCACGCTATCGGCGCGAGCCATGCCGACGTCGCACGTCTCTTCCTCCTCGAGAGCGCCATTGTCGCCATGATCGGCGGAACGCTCGGCTGCCTCCTCGCCGTCGCCCTCCTCCGCCTCGTTCGCATCCTCGCGCCGCCCGAGCTTCCACGCCTCGACGCGCTCACCGTCGCGAACGCGCCACTCGGCGCGACGGCCGCGATTATCATCTTTGCAACTCTGATCTTCGGCGTGATGCCGAGCATCATGGGATCGCGCGTGCGCTCTTACGCGCTCCTGCGCGCCGACGTACGAGCCGGCACGGAGACCCGCGCGAAGCGCCGCGGACGACGCTTGCTCGTCGCGACGCAGATGGCACTCGCACTCGTTATGCTCAGCGGAGCCGCGCTGCTCGTCCGCACTCTGCTGCGCCTCGAGTCGATGGACCTCGGCTACCGACCCGAGCACCTGTCCATTCTTTCATTTACAGGCCCGCAAAGCCACTTCGCGAACGACGACCAGGTCTTCGCGGCAGCGAAGCAACTCATCCAGCGTCTCGAGGCGACGCCAGGGGTTGTGGCAGTGACGCCGATCGAGAGCAACCCATTCAAGGGCCAATCACTCTACATAATGAAGCTCGTGCGCTCCGAGCTGCCGGCCGCGGAGCGCGAGAACGCGCCGTTCATCCCGTGGGAATTCGTAGGACCCGACTACTTCCGCACCTTCGGTATCCCGATCCGCAAAGGACGCGGTCTCCTCCCCTCGGACACCAAGGGCGCCGACCCCGTCGTCGTCGTGAACGAATCGCTCGCACGCCAGTTCTGGCCCGGCCAGAACGCGCTCGGAAAGCAGGTCGTCGACCAGACCAAGGGCGGCAGCTTCACCGTCGTCGGCGTCGCGGAGGACACGCACTTTCGCGAGCTGAAGAAGACGGGTCCCGTCGCCTACTTCAACACGGAGCAGATGCAGCCATTCTGGAACGGGCTCATGGCGGTGCGCACGACGGGAGCGTTAGGCACGATGATGCCCGCCCTCCGCGCCGCGATCCGCGATGTGGATCCGAGTCTCGTTCTGTTCGACGCCCGCACGATGGACGAGCTGCTCGACGAGCCGCTCGCGCAGCCGCGACTCAGCGCGCTGGTGTTGACGGCGTTCAGTCTCGTGGCGTTGCTGCTGTCCGCGATCGGGCTCTATGGCGTGATGTCCGCGACCGTTAGGCAGCAGACGCGAGACATCGGCGTTCGCATCGCGCTCGGAGCCGGCGCGCGCGACGTGTACCGGCTCGTTCTGCTCGAGGCAGGCGCCGTGATCGGCATAGGTGCCGTGGCTGGTCTCGTCGGGTCGGTGCTCGGCGGTCGGCTGCTGGCGACTCAGCTCTTCGAGGTCAGCTCGTTGGATCCCGCCGCGCTCGGCGGCGCGGCGGTGTTGTTGCTGGCTATTGGTGTTGGCGCGGCGTTTGTCCCAGCGCGCCGCGCAACGCGTGTCGATCCAGTCACGGCTTTGCGCGGTGACTAATGAGTTCCGGAATCAGTGCGAGAGCGAGAACACGAACGGCATTTGTACCACCTGCTTCACAGCACGTCCGCCAACCTCGGCAGGATTGAATCGCATACCGGTCAGCGCCGACCTCACCGCACTGGCGAACAGCTCGTCGCTCGACCTGAGCACCTTGAACGTCCCTACCTCGGGCCGGCCGGTTGCGTCGACGACGAACTGCGCGAGCACTTCACCCTCCACATGCCGTTCCCGAAGCGCATCCGGATATCGGGGTGCAGCGCTACGCGTGGCGAGCGCTGCTTTCTTCTCGACCTGGAACTCGAAGTACGCCTGGTCCGCGCTCATTGCAGTCGGCTCCGCCTTGGGTCCGCGGGCTGGCTGCCGAGCCAATTCCGCCGCGCTTTTAGAGCCAGGCGACAGGGGCCCGTCCGGTGTGGGCGCCGAGCACGCCAGTCCGAGAACAATCATAGCGGCCGTGGCAGAAATTACTGCGACGAGTGCCGGGCGACGGGATGGCGAGCGCTGCATAACGCGGATCCTCCGTTCCAGGTGTGAGCTCGGCTCAGACAGGGCCGGCGCGAGCATTGTGAGCGACTGTCGTTGGGCGATCGCGAGTAAGAGCAGACCGTAGCGGTCGCGGCGCGTGTCGCTATTCAGCACCCGCGCATCGCAATCGACTTCAATGGCGAGTGCCAGTCGGCTCGCTTGCCACCAGAGCGCAGGATTCCAGGGAAACAAGACTGTTGTCATGGCGCCCAGGAGTCGCGGCAGCGTGTCGCGCGCACGCACGTGCTCACGCTCATGACGCAGCACGAGCGCGCGAAGCGGAGCCTCCAATGACAGCGCCCATTCTGGAATGACCACTTCGGGCCGGCGGATGCCGACGACAGCTGGTCCGGTGTCGGCCGCGACGAGCACCGGTACGCCGTCCAGGCTGCGAGGCACCCATCCGCGCCTCTGCATAGCGAGACTACGCATGCCGTGCAACAGTCGTCCGAAAAGAATGATGGAGCCTGAGCACCAGCAAATGACAAGCACCCATGACGTTCCGGGGCCGATTGTCGTTAGGCGGCCGACGAACGCTGCCATGAGTCCCCGCCGCGCGTCGATAACGACTGTCGGCAGAATGGCTGGCGAGGCGGCTGAACTCTGATCGACCGCAGGGAGCAGTGCAGTCACAAGTGCCCACGCTGGCCAGAGCACTGACAGGGAGAGAATCGCGATCCAGACGAAGCGCGTCGAACGTCCGAGCGCACGCGCCGCTCTCTCCAGTGCACAAGCCGCAGCACCAGCGGCTGCCACGAAAAGAATTGCGTATACCATCCAGGCGAGCATCATCGGCGATCTCCTTTCCGCGGGGGCCGTTTGCCGCGCGCTGACTCGTCGAGTGTGCGACGGACGCGCTGAAAGTCCTCGGCGCTGAGGTTCCGCTCATCAACGAGGTGCGCGAGGAGCTGCTCCGCCGAACCGTGAAAGAGCTTCTGGACGACCCACCCGACGGCACTCCGTCGGGCCGCCTGCCGCGCAACGCGCGGCTTGTATCGGTGTGCCCGCCCTTCGACGTCGTGCGTGACGAATCCCTTCTCCTCCAGATTGCGGAGAATCGTGAGCACCGTCGTGTATGCCAGCTCCGCTGGCAGCCGTTCACGGACCTCGGCGACCGTGCCGGAGCGAAGCTCCCAGAGCACGCCCATCACATCCAGCTCGCGGTCACCAAGCATGACCTCGTCCATAGGCCTCGCTACTATGCCGATAGTAATAAACTATGATGCATGCTCGATCCTGTCAACTATGCTCTTAGTAGTAACGTGTGCCGAACGTTACCCGCTGCATGTTTTTGATTGCGCGTCGGATTCGGGGTCGCGCGATGCTTTGGCGTGCGCACTTGTTTCCCCATAGCCGATTCGGGCAGATTATGGCCATGCCAGCCACGCGCCACCGCTGGACCGCACGCGAGGTCCGGCAGCTCATCGCCGACAGTCCGTTGGCGACGCCACGATACGAGCTCGTGGACGGCGAATTGCTCGTGACGCCCTCCCCGACGTGGCCGCATCAGCGCGCGGTGCAGATCCTCATACGCGAGCTTTCGGCATATTTGCGCGCCGAGCCCGTCGGGCATGTCGGCAACTCGCCATTCGATGTGGAGCCGGAGCCGGAGCTCATCGTTCAGCCGGATGTCTTCGTGCTCCCGATTGCGGAATCTCGACGACTACTCGGCGAGATGCCGGCGCGCTCGTTGATGCTGGCAGTCGAGATCCTGTCGCCGTCCAGCAGCCGGCACGATCGCGTGATCAAGCGACCCGCTTACCAGCGGCACGTTCCGGAGTACTGGGTAGTGGATCTCGATGCGCGATTGGTCGAGCGCTGGGCGCCGAACGACGAGCGGCCACAGTTGATCACCCAGACACTGGCTTGGCGCCCCGCCCAGGCTTCGAGCTCATTCGCGCTCGACCTGCCGACCTATTTCGCCGAAATCTTTCTCGAGGGCGAATAGGAATCACACCCGAGTTGCCGGACGCTAAGGGTGGTACGCGTTAGGCGTTGCCTTAATGTTGCGCCCAGCTCGTTGGTCTATCGGAGACGTCCGTCCGCCCTGACGGCGCGCCTTCGGGCGCGCGGGCCAGGTTCGTGACGCCAACGAGCACTCCATAGATCACCCCGCCAATGACCGCACCCGATTGGGTCATCCCCGGGATGGAGTCCGAGAGCATGGCCGCGATCCAGCCGGCGCAGGCGCCCAGCGTCGCGGAGATGATCGGCCCCCTAACGGGGAGCTTCCATAACGCGAGCCAGTGCAGCGTGCTCAGAAGCCACGCCCCGCCCAGCACCTGGGCGACACCCAAAATCGCCATGGCGCTCTTCCAATCCTGCGGCGACGCGATCGCAGCAAGCATCAGCCACACGCAGCCGATGGTCATGGCGACGCCCCAACCGCCGATCAGCGGCAGCACGCGCCCATCGCTCGCCGGCAATTGCGGATCATTGTACGGATCGTCCGGTCCGACGAGCGCCTCGCGCCACGTCAGCGTCCCAAAACGACGACGCAGGACCACGAGGGCGACCAGCGCTGCCCCGGTCATGACGATGAACGCGAGCTGCCACACGTCAGCGGTCACGGATCGCGTGAGCAGCATCGGCGATGTCGCTTCCCGCTCTCGATGTTGCTCGGCGCCCCGTACCTCCCAGCGGTCGTCATCGCTCTCGCGGAGATAGATGAAGGTCTCGCGCACGCGCGCCTGCACGCGGCCATCAATCATGCGCCTGCATGCACGCGCGAGCACGAACGCGCCCCGATCGACTTCGTGGAGCTCGGGGCCGACGACCAATCGATAGCCGGCGGCGCCGCCCGCGCTCGCGTGCCCGGGACACCAGGGGAGCGATCGGACCGACTGATCCGAGGTGAACGGCTTGTGCATCTCCTCGGACAGGAAGAAGGTCATCGGCGGCGGATTGACGTCGTACCCGTCGAGATAGCCGACCTCCACGATCTCTGAGCGTGGCACGCGCGCCAGCCCTTGCCGGAACACCGCGTGATAGTCCCACGGCAACGCGCGGAGCGGAAGCGCGAACGCCACGATGAGCAGCAGAGCAAGCCGACGCACCCGAGCCCTCGACCATGATGGGATACTCTGGAGACGATTCAGCCGCGCTCGAGGTCAGTCGTGGTAGTTTGAGGAGTTGCAGCACGGGCTTTGCTGCACGATGAGACGAGATCGACATCCTCATGTCTGGAGCAAGCCCATGCGAAATCGCGCCTTCACTGTTCTGCTTCTCGCCACTTATATCGCCAGTGGGAGCTGTCAGAGCTCGCACCGCGAGACGCGCGTTGCAAACGGGCCGGAGCAGCACTTCTCGCTGTGGCTCGAACATTCGCCGAGTGGCTGGACAGCGCACTGCGACAGTGGCTGTTCATGGAACGACGTGACGATGAAGTGCGGCAACTGCGAGGTCAGAGTCGATGCTGATGGCATAGCCGAAGGCCCCGTCGCAACGCCGCCTCGCGGTTTTGCCTTCGTCGTCGACGACCACAATGGACTGTCAGCGCATGGCGTGCAGGGAGTACGCTGGCTGGATCTGTCGTGGAATTGTGTGACTGCCGTCTGTCGCGCGCGGATTAGCGAGGAAGGAGTGCACGTCCCGACCTGACGAGCGGCACGGTGAAAGACCGGGTGCTTGCGATTCGTCGGTTAGCCGTTAGGCAGCTTCGCGTAGCGGCACCGTCGGCATACCTCCTGCTGGCGGGCGCGTGCGGGGCAGAAGTTCATGTCGCGCCCGCGACGGAGTGTTATCGCTTTGATCAGGCCTATTTCCACTGGATCTGGAGGCTTGGTCGCAGACTCGCGATCGATTCGTCCGCGCTGATCGAACTGCAGCCAACGCCTCTTCACGACACCTGGACGTTGGCACCGGGGGAGAGAACGCCGCTTGAGGTACGCGCTCGAGGGCTCGCACCAGATTCGATCACGACCTCGGCGCTGTTGCAGTCGAGCTTTTGGCGTCCACTGAGTGCGGACTCCATCGAGCTTTGGTGGTATGACGGGTTATCCGGACCGACCTTTCGTCTCGCGCGCCGACACGATTCCCTGGTCGGCGTGATGGACTTCAAGACGGATTACGTCGGTGCGGAGCCCCCGCGACATCGCGAAACGGCAGTGCGCGTTCGCTGCTGAGGCACTGGCGCAAGGTCACGATCGAAATGCTTTTGATTGTGTCCGCGATTCGGGGACGCACGATGCTTCATCGTGCACTCTTGCGTCCAGCGACGAGCGGCCACAATTGATCACGCAAACGCTGGATTGGCGCCTCGCTGGCTGCTTCGACCTCCTTTGAGCTCGGCCTGCCGACTTATTTCGCCGAGATCTTTCTCGAGCGCGAAGCGGGCGCCTAATCCCGCCACCGCTGACCACCGTCACTGAATGTCATTGCAAAGGACAACGGGCTGTGTCGGTCTTGTCTTGTGCCTGAGGAAGACCAGCTGCAATGTTGAGTCTCCTCCTCCCTGAGCGTTCCGATGCGACGACTCACCTCATCACTCGCGCTCGCGCTTGTCGTCGGAAGCCACGGCATTGCTCGCTCCCAGTCATTGGGCAAAGCATGGGGCGGCACCCGCCACTTAGTAATCTCGAAATCAACATTCCGTGGTGACAAGCCACCCCAAGAGCGAACATTCGTCATTGAGCCGATCGATGGCGGCTTCAGGGGGACGGTTAGTGGCATCGAAGCCGACGGCACTCCCATGCACCTCAGCTACGCTGCGAAACTTGACGGCAAGTACTATCCCGTTAGCGGTACCCGGCCGAGTGACTCGACGTCCTTTCGCCGCCTCACTGCCCGTAGGCTGGAGAGCACGAGAAAGGTCAACAACGAGGTCGAGGCTACGTCCACCTTTGCCCTCTCGGCGGATGGCAAGGTTGTTAAGCTCACCTTCACGCTCGCCGGCGGCAAGCCAGGTAACATCCTTGTCTTCGAGAAGTAGCGCGAAGACGCTGACTACGGTTGGTATTCGTTAGGCGTCGCTTCGATGATCATAGTCGACATCCCTTCCGCCACCGCGAAGTGCGGGACGTCAGACATCTCGATGTCCATTGAGGCCATGCCCCCCATCGCACCCATCCACTCCGTGGCGTCGAAGTAGGCGGGACGCATGGGACGCCGCACGCGAGCCCGCGCCTCGGCCGCCGCGTACTGCTCCTTGTTCTTTCGAACCGTGTCGATCGCCGAGAGGAAGTAGCTCGTTGCCGGCTGCATCGGCACGCCGCGCGAGCGCGCGAACGCGAACAGGAGCTTTCCATCATCCACGACGCGTTTGAGATCGGCGCCGGAGAGGCCGTCACTTGCCTCGGCGAGCGCTTCGATGTCGACGGATCCCATAACGGCAGGCAGCTCCGCGCATCGGTCGGCAAGAATCGCCGCCCGCGCCTCGGTTGACGGGAGACGTGTCTCGAGCCAGAGCTCGATCCTTCCGGACCGGACGAGTGCCGGTGGCAGGTTGCCGACATCCATCGCCGTCATCATCAGACAGATACGCCCCGCGCTCGTGCTCTCCAATCCATCGAGCATGGTGAGGAGATAGCGATAGAGGCCCGTCTGTTGACCATCCTCGAACAGCACGTCGGTATCGTCGATGAAGATGATTGCCGGCGCATTCTGCTTCGCCGCCTCGAAGACGCGCTGGATCATGTGGTGGAACATCGGCGTCCCGCTCACGACCGTACCGTCGATGAGGAAGAATTTGCTCTTGAGCCGGTGCGCGAGCGCTCGCCCGATCGTCGTCTTCCCCGTCCCCGGTGGACCCGCGAGCAGGACGCCGCGCTTCGGCTTGAGGTTGAGCTCTTCGGCCGTCTCCGTGTCCTCGAGCGGGAGAACGACATTCGCCTCGAGCGCCTCGAGGACGTCGTCGAGTCCCTTGAGATCGCGCAGATCGACCTGCTGCACCTCCTGCAGATCGACATTGCTCGCCATGTGGTGCTCCCGCAGATAGGCGATGAGTCTTTCCGTATCGAGCGTAGCGCTCTGGCGCAGCGCCATGCACGTATCAGCGATTTGCCGAGCGGTGAGCTTCGGTGCGAAGCGGTGGATCTTCTTCATGTCGATGCCCTGCACCTGCGCGGGGCTCAGATACGCCTCGCAGAGCCTGGCGTAATCGTCGACGGTGAATTGCGGAATCCAGACGCGCGGCACCCGCTCATGCAGCCCTTGCACGATGTACCCTTCGTTCCCAATGACGAGCGTCTTCCCCATCTCCTTCGCCATCGCGACCAGCGGCACGATCGCCGCTGCGAGGAAGTTCTGCCGAGGATAAGAATGCGAGCAGCAGCTCACCGCCGCGACGAGGTTGAAATCGTCGACGATGACGGTATCGTTTGCGCCTAACGCATCGCGCAGCACCGTGTAGACCGTCTCGTCGAGCGCGAGCGGGTCCGCGTTCAGCGACGCCTCGATGAAATCGCGCGACGTGATGAACCTGCCACCAAGGCGTTCGTGCAGGACTCGCAGAATCGTCGTTTTCCCCGCACCGCCACGGCCGAATAGCTCGACGACGTGGTCAGTCGCGGCAGCTCGCTCGAGGGCCTCGAGGGCCTTGTGCTGGGCTGGGAGTAGCTGATCGTATGTAATCATGAGACGCTCGCGTGAACTCCCGTCTACTCTTCGCTCGCGCGCGGCACCGCGCAAGAGCGCCATTACGCCGGTGGGCGCCAAACAACGCGACGGAGCTGATGCCTAGGGGGAGTGCGTAGTCAGCCGCGACAGATGAGCCTCGAATCCGACCAGCACGGTTCGGGTCTTCTCGAAACCTCGCTGCGATGCCGAGATTCGCTAATTGCACCGGCACCTGCGGCGTCATGATGCGATCGAAGGTTCCAACCATCGTGAGTTTTTGGTCGGGAGTAACTACCGCATAGTCACAGATGACCATGAATTCAACGTTCATTCGCCATCTCCCTCAGAGCGCGTGTGAACTACTGAGTGAATAAGGTCAGGATGCTTATCAGCGATCTCCAAGAGCCGTTCAGCAGGTCCACTGGGTTGCTTCTTCCCTTGTTCCCATGCCCGAACCGTCTCAGGGCTGACGTTCAGGGCGGCACCAAACACGCTTTGGGAGAAACCCAACTTGGCCCGGATGCTTTTCACTTGCTGCGCACCATATTGAGGTGCAGGTGCAGCAGACGTACTGCGTGCAGTTAGAGTGACCTTGTGAACGATCGTCCCACGCTTATTGCCCCTCTCGAAACCAATAGCCTCATTCAGTCCCTGAATGATTTCAGCACCAACGCTCAGCTTCACCTCGGGATTCTTCCTCTTAATCTCTTTCTTCATTATTCCTCTCCCTCCAGAATCGCGGTGAGTTTCCGCATTTCATTGCGCTCGCCTTTCGTGAGACTGTCTTTCCGAGACTTTGGGTAGAGCAAAATCAGGTAGATGCGTCCTCTCGACTGACGATAGAAGTAAATGAGTCGGGCCCCGCCGCTCTTTCCCGTGCCCGGTAAGGCGACCCGCAGCTTACGTACTCCTCCTGTCCCCGCGATCACGGCACCTAACGACGGATCGGCACACAGGGCCGCTTCAATCTCGCGTTGACCCTCATCGTCCAAGAGCGCCTCGGCACTCCGGCGGTAAGTAGGGAGGTGAATGAATTCAAGATAGGCGATATCTTCCGGTGGCATAGTACCCTGTACTATAGTACTAGGTACCAGTCATGTCAAGGACGATCTTCGGGCGCGGTGGCAAACAGGGGCGAATAATGGACCGGCGATATTGCTGCCGGGCGGACGTCGGACAACAAAAAGGGGCGCCGGCGGCGCCCCATTCTGGACTGCGAAAGACCGTCCATACCTAACCACACTCACTAAACCCACACACGTGACACTTCACACACCCCTCAGCATACTCCAACTGTGATCCGCAGTCCGGGCACGTCCCCATGAACGCCTGCCCCGAGTCATAGCCGGAAAGCTCCATCTCCGCCTGACCACTCGCGCCCCCGCTGCCACCACCGATTCCCCCAACACCGCTCGGCGGAGTGGAGCCGACTCCAGACGACGTCAACTCGTCACCCACAACCTCGACCGGCATCGACACCCGCGGCACACCACCAACTGTGCCCGGCGGCATGAGCTCCTGCTGAACGCCCGCCACGCGATCGCGCCACCACTCCTCGAGCGCAATACCAATCGCGTCCGGCACACTCAACACCTTGTTCGGGCCGAGCCCGACCGCGCGATCACTGGAGATCCCGCGCATCTGCTTGTGGATCTCCATCAGCGGAATGCCCGAGCGCAACGCAAGCGAGATCAACCGCCCCATCGCTTCGGCGTCAGCCATCGCCGAGCCGCCGGCCTTGCCTAACGTCAGGAACACCTCGAACGGCTGACCCTTGTCGTCTTCGGTGATGTTCACGAACATCGTCCCGAGCGGCGTCTCCTTCCGGATGGTCGTGCCGCGGAGCTTGCCGGGGCGCGCGCGCTTCGCACGGCGCTGGAGGTTCTCGGACTCCACTTCATATAGTTGCTTCTTGAGCCGCTCGATCTCCGCATCACGCTCGGCCAGCGTTCCCGTGAGCTCACCAATGCGCTGCTTCTCCGCGTCCCGCAGCCCACGTCCGCCGTCCCGCGCTTCCTTTGCCTTTTCAGTCGCGCCGGTCGACAACACCTGGTTGTCTCGGCTGCCGTCACGATAGACCGTCACGCCCTTGCAGTTGAGCGCGTACGCGAGCTCGTAGATCTTGCGCACATCCTCGACCGTCGCCGTGTGCGCGAAGTTAGTAGTCTTTGAAATGGCGCTGTCGCAGTGCTGCTGGAAGGCAGCCTGCATCTTGATGTGACAGTCGGGGGCGATCTGGTTCGCGGTGACGAACACGCGCTGCCATTTCTCGGGGACTTCCGGGAAGGCGATCGTGCCTTCCTTCGCGATGCGCTCCATCAGCGCTTCGCTGTACCACCCTTCGCGCTTCGCGATCGCGACGAAATCCTCGTTCACGTCCGGCATCATCACGCCGGCCTGGTTGCGCATGAAGGCGACGGCGAAGAGCGGCTCGAGACCGCTCGAGCAGCCCGCGATTATCGAGATTGTGCCTGTCGGAGCGACTGTGGTGACATTGCAGTTGCGGAGGAGCTGCATCGGACGGATGCGCTTGCCCTGCGCGTCGCGGGCACAGGTCTCGTCCGGGCCCCAGATGCTCTTCGCCCACTCCGGGAATGGACCGCGCTCGTTCGCGAGACGGTTCGACTCGCGCTTGCCTTCGACGTCGACGAACTCCATGACGCGTCGGCCAAACTCGACGCCCTCGTCACTGTCATACGGGATTCCGAGCCTGACGAGTGCGTCGGCAAATCCCATGACACCAAGCCCAATGCGGCGAATGCGCTTGGAAAGCGAATCGATGTCCGCGAGAGGGTACTTGTTGACGTCGATGATATTGTCAAGAAAGTGGGTGGAGAGGTGAACATCGCGCTTGAAAGCCTCCCAATCCATCGCACCATTCTGGACGTAATATCCGACATTGATGCTCCCGAGGTTGCACACGTCGTAGGGAAGGAGCGGCTGCTCGCCGCAGGGATTAGTAGCTTCGTAACTCCCAAGGTGCGGCACCGGGTTGTAGCGATTCGCCTCGTCGACGAAGAACACGCCCGGCTCCCCCGTGCGCCACGCGCCGAGGATCATCTTGTCCCACACGGTGCGCGCGTCGAGCTGACCGGTGGTCGTGCCGTTATGCGGGTCGATGAGATCGTAGGACGTCCCCGCCTTCACCGCTTCCATGAACTTCCTGGTGATAGCGACGGAGATGTTGAAGTTCGTCACCTGCGTCAGGTCTTCCTTGCAGGTGATGAACTCCATGGTGTCCGGGTGATCGACCCGCAGGATCCCCATATTCGCGCCGCGTCGCGTGCCTCCCTGCTTTACTGCATCAGTCGAGGCATCATACAACTTCATGAAAGAGACTGGTCCACTGGCGACCCCGGTGGTCGAGCGAACCATCGATCCCTTCGGGCGCAGGCGCGA